>NZ_KB891102.1:12461-312461 GCF_000373365.1 Parafrankia discariae | reverse complement strand
GAACAGCGAGCAGACCGCGGCGGCGTGGCGCACCGCCCTCGACCCCCGCGGGGACTGGATGCCCGCGGTCCTGGCCGCCGCCGACACCCGGCTCTCCCAGGTGCGCCGGGGCGGGATGCCCGACGCCGGCGGCCTGGTCATCGCGACCGACCACACCAACGCCCGCGCCTACGCCGGTCTGCTGCGGCGGATCACCGGGGTGTCTCCCGTGATCGTCCTCTCCGACGACCCGACCGCCAGCACGAAGATCGCCTCCTTCCGCGAGTCGGCGGACCGCTGGATGGTCGCCGTCCGCATGGTCAGTGAGGGCGTGGACGTCCCCCGCCTGGCGGTCGGCGTGTACGCCACCTCGGCCTCGACGCCGCTGTACTTCGCCCAGGCTGTCGGCCGGTTCGTCCGCGGCCGCGGACGCTCGGAGACGGCCTCGGTGTTCCTGCCCAGCGTCCCGTCGCTGCTGGCGCTGGCCGGCGAGATGGAGGTCCAGCGCGACCACGCGCTCGACAAGCCACAGCGCGAGCCGGACGCGTTCGACGACGACGCGCTGCGCGAGGCCAACCGCCGCCGCGACGCTCCCGACAAGCCCGACACCCTGTTCACCGCGCTCGGCTCCTCCGCCCAGCTCGACCGGGTGATCTTCGATGGCGGCGAGTTCGGCACGCCGGCAGACTCCGGCTCCCTCGAGGAGGAGGACTTCCTGGGCCTGCCCGGCCTGCTCGAGCCCGACCAGGTCGCGACCCTGTTGCGCCAGCGCCAGGCGGCGCAGCAGGCCGCCGCGGCGAAGGCGCGGCCCGCGGCCGGCGAACCCGTGGTGCCGGCCGCCAGGCAGGGGGAGCCGGGCGCCGCAGACCCGGCCGACCGGCCCGTCCACGAGATGATCGGTGAGCTGCGGCGCGAGCTGAACAAACTCGTCGCCGCGCACTACCACCGCACCGGCAAGCCGCACGGGATGATCCACGCGGAGCTGCGTCGCACCTGCGGCGGTCCGCCGAGCGCCCAGGCCAGCACGGCCCAGCTCCAGGCCCGGATAGACACGATGCGCCGCTGGGCCGGCTGAGTCGCCCCGCCCGCTGCCCCGCTCTGTCGGTCCCGCCCTGTCGGCCCCGGCCCGGACGGTCAGGTCCGGGCCGGGGCCGACAGGGCGATGAGGCCGGTAGGGCGGATCGAGGTCAGGGGCCCTGGGTGATCTCGATCGACTTGATCTGCGGCTTGCTGGCCGGAGCGCCGTCCGACCCGCCGCCCTCGACACCCGGGGACGTCAGCTTGTCCAGGACGTCGAGGCCCTCGGTGATGTGGCCGAAGACGGTGTAACCGCCGGCGAGCCCCGCGGCGCCCTGCTGGCTCGGGTCGGCGTAGTTGATGAAGAACTGGCTGCCGTTGCTGTCCGGCTGGCTGCTGTGCGCCATGGCCAGGACACCCCGGTTGTAGTTCACGCCCTCGGTGTTCTCGTTGGCGTAGCCGAAGCCCGGGCCGCCCGATCCGCTGCCGGTCGGGTCCCCGCACTGCAGCACGTTGATGCCCGCGTCGGCGCCGCCGGTCTGCCGGTGGCACGCTGTGTCGGTGTAGAAGCCCGCCTCGGCGAGCGTGCGCAGCGCGTTGACCGTGCAGGGCGCCTTGTCCGCGTCGAGCGCGGCCGTCATCGTGCCCTGGTCAGTGGTGATGACCATGGTGGCGGGGGCCCTGCTCACCGTGGCGGCGGCGGTCGGCAGCCCCACCGGACGGGACGGGGACTCGCCGCTCGAGGTGTAGACGCAGTCACCGACCTTGCTCGTCTGCCCGGCCGGCACCGCGGGCGCCGCCGACGCCGACGGGCTGGCGGCGGGATCGGCCACGGTGAGCTCGTTGTCGTCCCCGCCGCTGAGCAGGACCGCGGCGATCACCGAGCCGACGATGGCCACCACGGCCACCGCCGCGACGATCGTCAGGCGGCGCTGCCGCCGCTGGTACGCCTGACGGCGGCGCTGCGCCTGGCGCGCCGCCCGCGCGGCGGCCAGCTCGCGCTGCCGCCGTTCCTTCGTGCTCGACACCCTCGCCGGCCTCCCGCTCCTCGTCGGCGTGACTACCGGATGGTCATCAGGTCGTCACCAAGTGATCCGTCGTGATCCGTCCATCAGGTGATCGGCCCCGGTCGGCGATCCTCGTCGGCGTGCCGGCGCCGGTCCGCCACGAGTGTGCGCATCCGGATCTGTGTGCGACCTGTGAGTCGCTCCTGGTCCGTCCAGAACGCGCAGCCCGTCCGGGGCGTCGGTGCGACACGGAACCCGAGGGCGTGACCGGGCGCACCGCCGTCACACAGGGTACGCGGGGGGAATGCCGTGGAAACCGGTGTGCCGGGCCGGGTGGCGGCGGCCCCGGACGGAAGGGGTTCTGGGGGCGCGGCTGATAGCGTCTGCGCACTGGGACCGATACGAAGGCTGACACGAATTCATGCTCGACAAGCGCTTCATCCGGGAAGATCCCGACGCAGTGAAGGAGGCCGTCCGCCTCAAGGGCGTCGACCTCGACGTCGACGAACTGCTCCAGCTCGACCAGGAGAACCGCAAACTGCAGTTCGAGGTCGACGAGGCCCAGGCCCGCCGCAAGTCCTTCGCCAAGCAGTTCGCCAAGGCTGACGAGGCACGCCGCGCCGAGTTGCGTGCCGAGCACGCCGAGTTCGACCGGCAGCTCCGTGACCTGCGCGAGCAGCTCACCCGGACGAGCACGCGGATGGCCGAGCTGATGCTGCTCACCCCCGGCATCCCGTGGGAGGGCGCCCCGGTCGGCCCGGACGAGTCCGCGAACGTGGTGATCCGCACCGTGGGCACCCGGCCGGAGTTCGACTTCACCCCGATCGACCACACCGAGCTCGCCGAGAAGCGCGGCTGGGCCGAGTTCGCCCGGGCCCGCAAGGTCGCCGGCGAGCGGGCGTACGCCCTGGTCGGCGACATGGTCATGCTCGAGCGGGCGGTCCACTCCTACGCCCTCGACCTGCTGCGCGAGCGGGACTTCACCCCGGTGTCGGTCCCCGCGCTGGTCAAGGAGGGCCCGCTCGTCGGCACGGGCATGCTCCCGAAGGCCCGCGAGGAGATCTACGAGATCCCCGCCGACGACGCGTTCCTCGCCGGGACGGCGGAGGTGGCCCTGGTCGGCCTGCACTCCGGGGAGATCCTCGACGCCAGCCGCCTGCCGGTCCGCTACGCCGGCATCTCACCGTGCTTCCGGCGCGAGATCGGCAGCGCCAGCCGGGACGTCCGCGGCCTGCTGCGGGTGCACCAGTTCGAGAAGGTCGAACAGTTCGTCCTGTGCGTGAACGACCCGGCCGAGTCGGCCCGCTGGCACGCCGAGCTGCTGGCGACGGCCGAGCACATCCTGGCCGACCTGGGCCTGCACTACGAGGTCGTCGAGTGCTCGACCGGGGACATGGGCCTGGGCAAGTTCCGGATGAACGACATCAACACGTGGTTCCCCACCCTCGATCGGTTCCGGGAGACCCACAGCTGCTCGACGTTGCACGACTGGCAGGCCCGCCGGGCGAACCTGCGCTACCGCGACGCGGACGGCAACGTGCGTTTCGCGCACACCCTCAACAACACCGCGGTGGCCACCCCCCGCCTGCTGGCCGCGATCATGGAGAATTTCCAGACCGCCGACCACCAGCTCAGGGTCCCGGAGGTACTGCGCCCCTACCTCGGCGGCCGCGCCCTCCTCTGAGCCGCGCCCTGCGCTGGGCGCGGATGCCGAGCTGCCCCGCCAGCACATGGCCCGGCCCACACAACTCACATCGACGACTCGGCGCTCGGGTGGCGAGCCCCACGGCCCGGTCGGCGAATGCGAGTTGCCCCACCGGCGCATGGGGCCCGGCTGCCACAACTCACTTCAGTGGTCCGGTGTTCGAGGCGGGTGGGCAGTTCGGGCAGATGGTGTCTACTTCGGCGAGGCGTGGCGGCGGGAGCGGGTGGCGCGGATCAGGGCGGGGGCCGCGACGGTGACGCGGCGGCTGAGGCCCACGGATACCCGCCGGTCGAGGATCTGGTAGTCGGCGCGTTCGATCTCGTCCAGGATGTCGCCGTAGAGGCGGAACGCGGTCCAGACACAGTCGCGGGACGTCGGGTGCAGCAGCCGGATGCCCGGCCGGGCCGAGCGGAACAGCTCCCGCGCGCGGGCGATCTCGTGGGCCAGCAGCCGGCGGACGGGACCGTCGACCACTCCGGTGGCGAGGCGCTCCCGGGTGACTCCGAACAGGTCGAGGGAGGTCTGCGGAAGGTAGACGCGGCCGCGGCGCAGGTCCTCCCCGACGTCGCGGATGAAGTTCGCGAGCTGGAAGGCGGCGCCGAGGTCGCGGGCGTACGGCTCCGCCGAGGCGTCGACGGGTTCGAGGATGGGCAGCATCTGCAGGCCGATCACCACCGCCGAGCCGTGGACGTAGACCATGAGGTCGTCCCAGGTGGCGTAGCCGGTGACGGTCAGGTCCATCGCCATCGAGGCCAGGAAGGCCTCGAAGTACGCGACCGGCAGGTCGAACCGCCGAATCGTGTGCAGGAAGGCCGGCAGCACTCCGGCCTGGACACCGGCGGCTTCGGCCTCGACCCCGCTGGCCCCGGCCTCGCCGGCTTCGGCCTCGGCACTTCCGGCTTCGGTCACATCCGGGTCGGTGGCGAGCGCGGTGCGGAAGCGGTCGCCCCACTGGCGCAGCCACCGGGCCTTCGCCTCGTCGGTCAGCGTCGAGTCGAGGTCGTCCACGATCTCGTCGGCATACCGCGCGAAGCCGTACAGGGCGTGCACGTGCGGGCGCTTCCACCGTGGCAGCAGGAGGGTCGCCAGGTAGTAGGTGCGCCCGTGGGCGGCGTTCAGCTCGCGGGCGTCGCGGTAGGAGCTGCGCAGGCGCGGATCGGTGATGCCGGCCGCGTCCAGCTCGCTGCGCAGGCCGCTCACGACAGTCAGCGTAGCCGGCGGACCAGGGTCACCGGCGGACCAGGGGCAGGACAGATCGGCGTCACCGGCGGATCGGCGTCACCGGAGACGAGGAGCGGCGTTGCCGGCGGTCAGGGGAGTCGGGAGGACAGCGCGAGCGAGAGCGCGGCGGCGGCCAGCCCGAGGCCGAGGGAGAGTCCGACGAACCAGCCTGTGATCTCCCGGTACTCCGTGCGGTAGCCGATGGAGCTGCCCAGGCCCCGGTAGACGGACTGCAGCTCGTCACCGGAGGTCGCGCGGTGGTACGACCCGCCGGTCTGCTCGGCCAGCTCACGCAGGGCGTCCTCGTTGACCGGCACGGGGATCTGCTGGCCGCCGACGTCGAGGGTGCCGTCCGAGGTGCCGTAGGCGATGGTGTCGACGGGGATCTCGGCGTCACGCGCGGCCGTGGCGGCCTGCGTGTTCGGTCGCCCCCGGGTGGTCTCACCGTCCGAGAGCAGGACGATCGCGGCCGGCGGTGGGGGCTGTCCATCGCCGGAGAGCCGCTGCCCGGCGGTGGAGATCGCCTGCAGGGAGGCGTAGATGCCCTCACCGACGGCGGTCGCCGGGCCGAGCTGCAGCCCGCGGATCCCGGAGCGGACCGACTCCCGGTCGGTCGAGGCGGGAACGAGAACGGCCGCCGAGCCCGCGAACGACACCAGCCCGAGGTTGATCCGCGGCGGGAGCTGGTCGACGAAGGCCTGGGCGCCCTGCTTGGCCGCCTCGAGCCGGGTCGGCGTGATGTCGGTGGCGGCCATCGAGTTCGACACGTCGATGGCCAGGATGATCGTCGCTCGTTCGCGCGGGACCCGTTCGGCCCGGGCCGGGCGGGCCATCGAGATGACCAGGCCGGCCAGGGCGAGCAGCAGCAGCGCCGCCGGTACGTGGCGGCGCCACCACTGCGGGCGGCGCGGCAGGACGCTGGAGAGCAGCGCGGTCGACGACAGCCGCGCGGCATAGACCCGGCGGCGCAGCGAGACCACGACGTAGGCCGCCGTCAGCGCGCCGACGGCGAGGAAGAGCCACAACCAGTGGCCGGCCAGGAAGCTCACGGTGCCGCCGCCCGCCTGCCCCGGCGCCACGCGGGCGCGGCCACCGCCGCGCCGCTCCGGGCCGGGCCGGTGGTCACGGCCGCGGCGCCGGCCCTTGCCGGGCCGGTGGTCACGGCCGAGATCCCGGTTCTCGCCGGGCTGGTGGCCGGCGGGAGTGATCGTGGGCGGCCCGGCGGCCGGGTCGAGTCCACGGGTGGGCGCCGGGCCGCGCCGCGGCTGATCCGGCTCGCCGAGACGAAGCGGACGATGTCGACCAGCCAGTCGGAGTCGGTGCGCAGCACCAGGTGCGCGGCACCCGCCCGGCGCAGCGCGAGGGCGACCTCGGAGCGGTGTTCCGCCGCGGCCCGGCGGTAGCGTTCCCGCACCCGCCGGGAGGAGGTCGGCACCTCCACCAGCGCGCCGGTCTCCGCGTCCACGACCGGCAGCAGGCCCACGTCGGGCAGCGTCAGCTCGGCGGGGTCGAGGACCTCGACCGCGAGGAGCTGGTGGCGCGCCGCGAGCACGCGCATCGGCCGTTCCCAGCCGAGGTCGGTGGAGAGGAAGTCGCTGACGACCACCGCGAGGCCACGGCGTCGGCGCGGGCGGTCCAGGGCGGCGATCGCGGCGGCGAGATCGGTCGCGGCCGTCGGGTCGGGCCGGCGCAGCGGCCGGTCGTGTGCCCCTTCGGGGACTGTCAGCAGGGTCCGCAGCAGCGTTCGCAGGCCCTGGCGGCCGGGTCGGGCGGGGATGACCTGCGGCCCGGCCGGGGTGAGGGCCACGGCTCCCATCCGGTTGCCGGTCCGGGCGGTGAGGAAGCCGACCGCGGCCACCGCGGCGATCGCCAGGTCGCGCTTGCGGACCGAGGCGGTGCCGAACTCCTGGCTGGCCGTCAGGTCGACCAGCGCCCACGTCTCCAGCTCGCGGTCGGCGATCAGGTCGTGCACGTGTGGGACGGTCGTCCGCGCGGTGACCGCCCAGTCCATCCGCCGGACGTCGTCGCCGACGTTGTACTCCCGGCTCTCGGCCTTCTCGGTGCCCTGGCCGGGCAGGAGGCCGAGGTGATCACCGAGCAGCATGCCGTCGAGCCTGCGGGTCACGGTGAGCTCGAGGCGGCGCAGCGTCCGCTCGACCGACGGCGACGTCACAATGGCCTGGGCCGCGGCCCCGGGCCGGCCGGCCGCCGTGGGCCGTGACGCGGCCGGATCCGCGCGGGGAGCCGTCACCGGGGCGATCCGCCGTCGAAGTACTCGGGGAAGCCGGTGCGTGGGTCGGTGCGCCAGCGCCCGGAATGCGTCACCGGTGGGGGGATGTGCCCGCCGCGCCCGGCGCGGTCGGCGCCGGCCTGCTGACGGGGCGCGACCTGGGGGGGCGGTAGCGCGTCGAGGACGCGCCCGGCGATCTCCTCGGCGGTGAGCCCCTCGGCCAGTGCCTCGTAGGAGAGCACCAGCCGGTGTGGCAGGACGTCGAGCGCGACCGCGGACACGTCGTCGGGGACGACGTAGTCCCGGCCGCGGAGCAGGGCGAGTGCCCGGGCCGCGGCGATGAGGCCGAGCGAGGCCCGGGGGGACGCGCCGTACGCGAGGTGCCCGACCAGCTCGGGCAGGTCGACGTCGGCGGGGGAGCGGGTCGCCAGCACCAGGCGGACGGCGTACTCGGTGATCGCGTGGTGGACGAACACGTCGTCCGCGCGGTTCTGCAGCCTGATGAGGGACTCCGGCTCGAGGACGCGCTCGGCCGTGGGCGGCCGCACACCCATCCGCCGGACGATCTCGAGCTCCTCGGCCGCGGTCGGGTACGGGACGTTGACCTTCATCAGGAACCGGTCGCGCTGCGCCTCGGGCAGCGGGTAGACGCCCTCCGACTCGATCGGGTTCTGCGTCGCCAGCACCAGGAAGGGCCGAGGCAGCTTATGGGTGACCCCGCCGAGGGATACCTGCCGTTCCGACATCACCTCGAGCAGCGCCGACTGAACCTTCGCGGGCGCGCGGTTGATCTCGTCCGCGAGAACGAAGTTCGCGAAGACCGGGCCGAGCTCGATGTCGAATGTCTCCCGGCTGCTGCGGAAGATCCTCGTTCCGATGATGTCCGAGGGGACGAGGTCGCTGGTGAACTGGATCCGCACGAACGAGCCGCCGACGACCGTCGCCAGGGTCTGCACGGCCAGCGTCTTGGCGACGCCGGGCACGCCCTCCAACAGGCAGTGCCCCCGGGCCAGCAGCGCGACGAGCATGCGCTCGACCATGTGATCCTGGCCGACGATGACCTTCTTGACCTCGAACAACGCCCGTTCGAGCAGGGCCGCGTCGGTGGCCGCCTCGACCACGGGGGGCTCGGCCGGACGGCTGGCCGCCGCACCCGAGCCGGCGGGCACCCGGACCTCGACACCGGGTGCCGCCACGCCGGGATCGGTCGTCCACTCGTTCATGGCGCCATCCTCCCAGACGCTGTGCGGAATCGAGTGCCAACGGACTCGGGACAGTGTGGTCGGAAGCCTCTTCTAAGACACCCTTCAGGAAGTTCTCACCTAATGCAGTGCCGAAACGCCGGGGCGCGAAACCCCGCTGACACAAAGGGGCGTCAGGGAATAGCCCTCAGTGCTCGCGTGCGGTAGCCGCGATCACGGCCGAGAACCCGCTCGGCGGCCAGCCGGCCCGATATCAGCACCATCGGAACTCCCACCCCCGGCCGGGTCCCGCTGCCGGTGAACACCACGTTGGCCAGTCCCGGCGCCAGGTTGGACGGCCGGAACGGGCCGGTCTGACGGAAGGTGTGCGCCGCCGCGAACGGGGCGCCGGCGGCCATCCCCCGCGCCCGCCAGTCCGCGGGCGTGGTCACCCGCTCGACGTCGATCGACGTCCCGAACCCGGGGTAGCCGGCGCGTTCCAGGGTGGCGACGACCTCGTCGCGGTAGCGCGGGCCGAGGACCGACCAGTCCAGTGGCGCGGTCAGGTTCGGGGTGGGGAACAGGACGTAGTAGCTGTGCCCGCCGTCCGGCGCGGCCGCGGGCTCGGTGACCGACGGCGTGCTGACCAGGAACGACGGGTCGCTCATCAGCTCCCCGCGCCGGATGATCTCGTCGAAGGTGCGCCGCCACGCGCCGCCGAAGTGGATCGTGTGGTGCGTCCCGGACGGGTGGGCGCCCCGGGCGCCGGCGAGCAGCAGGAAGCAGGACGGCGAGTACCGCAGCCGGTTCAGCCGCGGCGGGGCGGCGGAGGCGGGCAGCAGGTCGCGGTAGGCCACCGGGAGGTCCGGGTTGAGGATCACGACGTCCGCCGCCACCCGCTCGCCGGCGGTCGTGTGCACGGCGACCGCCCGCCCGCCGCGGACCTCCACCCGGTTCACCTCGGTGCCGTAGCGGAAGGTGGCCCCGTGCCGGGCCGCCGCCCCGGCCATGGCCGCGGCGACCGCGTGCGGGCCGCCGTCGGCGTGGAAGACGCCGGCCACCGAGTCCATGTAGGCGATCACCGCGTACAGCGCGAGCGCCTCGTGCGGGTCGAGCCCGGCGTACATCGCCTGGAAGGAGAACAGTCGCCGGGTCCGCGGGTCGCGAAGGTACCGTCCGACCACGGTGTCCAGGCGGCGGAACCCGCCGAGCGCCGTGATCCGGGCCAGTGAGGGCCGCAGCAGGGCCAGCGGCGAGTCGACCTGGGCGTCGATGAAGTCACGCATCTGCGCCTGGAACATGCGGGTCGCGAACCGGGTGAACTCCCGGAACCCGGCGGCCTCGGCCGGCCCGCACAGCTCCCGCACCCCCTGCTCGGTGTGCTCCGGGTCGGCCCGGACGTCCAGCTCGGACCCGTCCGCGAAGCGGGCCCGGTACATCGGGTCGAGGCGGCGCAGCGGCAGCCACCGGTCGAGATCCTCGCCCACGCAGTCGAGCGCGTCCGCGACCAGGTCGGGCATGGTGAGGACGGTCGGCCCGGTGTCGAACCGGTAGCCGCCCAGCCGCAGCGACCCCGCCCGGCCGCCGGGGGCGTCGTCACGTTCCAGGACGGTGACCCGCCGGCCCGCGCCGGTCAGCCGGAGCGCGGCCGACAGTCCGCCCAGCCCGGCTCCGACGATGACGACGTGGTCCGTCGGCCCGGTCACTGTTCGCATCGGAGATCCTTTCTGCACCCGCCCGGCCGTCCATCGGGCGGGTGGTCACCGTCTCACCAGGCCCGGCCGGGTCCGCGGTCCGCCCGCCGCCGCGGCCTCGTCGGTGGGGCCACCTCGGTGGGGCAGCCGGGTGCCGGGCCGGTGGCCGCCGCGCGCCGCGCGCGCTGGACCGCCTCCCGGAGCATCCGTCGGCCCGGGCCCGGGCGGCCGTGCGCCGAACATCTCACCGGGGCGGGGGCCTCGGTCCGCGGCCCGGTGTCGGTGGCAGCGGGTAGCGTTCGACCGTCCTGATCGGCGACCCGGTGGGGTCGCCGCGTACCGAGGCCGGGTGGCGGCCGTACAACGGTCGTACCGCGGTCGTGCGGAGGTGTCGTGTCCGATCTCGTCGTCGTCGCGCTCGGCGTCGCGCTGCTGGTGGTGACCGGCAGCGCTCTCGTCCTGCTCCGGATGCCCCCGGAACGGCTCGAGCGCACGGTCGACGAGGTGACGTCCGTGGAGGTCCGGCTCGCCGCCGGCCGGGTCGAGATCGGCGAGTACGACCGGTCGGACGTCGCCGTCGAGATCCTCGCGCGCCGCCGGCCCGGGCGGGCACGGCCGACCATGACCCGCTCGGGCGGTGTGCTGCGGATCGACGGCCGGACGAGCGAGGCGCTGGCCCGGCTGAAGCTGCCGCGCGGGACGAAGGCCCGGGCCGAGGTCCGGCTGGGGGAGATCACCCTCTGGGGCTCCGCCGGTGACCTGGTGCTGGTCACCGAGGGCGGCGGCATCACCGGGCGGGAGCTCTCCGGCGGGCGGGTCAGCGCCCGCAGCCGCACCGGTGACGTCAACCTGCACTTCGACGGCCCGCCGGAGGACCTGTCCGCGGTCAGCGAGGACGGCATGGTGACCCTCGTGCTGCCCGAGGGGGAGTACGCGGTCGAGGCGGAGGCCGGAAACCCGCAGTCCGCCGTCGTCGACCTGGCGAGCGTGCCGGGAGCCGCGCGCCGGGTGCTGGCCCGCAGCGTCACCGGCAGGATCAGGATCAGGTCCGCCTCACCGCGCGGCCCGGTCCGGATCTAGCGCCGATCCGGCGCCCCGCCGGCCGTCGTGGGCCCGGCATGGCCGTGTCCGGGGGCGGGACCCCACCGGATTACTCTCTTCTGCATGACAGGGTCCCTCTCATGACGGCGGTCGGGAGCACGACGCGGATGTCGACCCCAACGGTGGCCGAGTGCCTGGCCTCCGGACGTACCTCCTTCTCCTTCGAGTTCTTCCCACCGAGGACGGCCGAGGGCGAGCGGCAGCTGTGGACCGCGCTGCGTGAGATCGAGGCCCTGCACCCGACCTTCGTGTCGGTGACCTACGGAGCCGGCGGTTCCACTCGGGACGGAACCATCCGGGTCACCGAGCGCATCGCCACCGAGACCACGCTGACACCCATCGGGCACCTGACCGCGGTGAACCACTCGGTGGGCGAGCTGCGGCGGGTCATCGGCGGCTACGCCGGCGCGGGAGTGCGCAACGTGCTGGCCCTGCGGGGTGATCCGCCCGGTGACCCGCAGGCGGAATGGGTGCGCCATCCCGAAGGCCTGGAGTACGCCGACGAGCTGGTGAGCCTGGTCCGCTCCCTGGGGGATTTCTGTGTCGGCGTCGCCGCCTTCCCGGACAAACACCCGCGGTCGCCGGACCTGGAGACCGACGCGCGGTTCCTGGTGCGAAAGCTGGACGCGGGCGCCGACTTCGCCATCACCCAGTTCTTCTTCGGCGCCGACGACTATTTCCGGCTGGTCGAACGCGTACGGCGGCTCGGCTGTGACGCACCGATCATTCCGGGTGTGATGCCGGTTACCAACGTCGCCCAGATCGAGCGCATGGCGCAGCTTTCCGGCGCGGATTTCCCGGCCGATCTCGCGGCCCGGCTGCACGAGGTCGCGGACGATCCCGCCGCGGTCCGGGCGATAGGCATCGAGGTCGCCACCGAGCTCTCCGAACGGCTGCTCGCCGGCGGCGCGCCGGGGCTGCACTTCATCACGCTGAACCGTTCCAGCGCGACCCGCGAGATCTACCAGTCCCTCGGTCGCTGACGGTCCGCCCGCGGCCGTCGGCGATCCCGCCGCGGCCGGTGGCGGTTCAGTCCTGTTCCTCGTAGGCATCGAAGACGCAGAGTAGCCATTCGTCGCGGAAAGTCTGTTCCCGCACCAGCGCGAATCCCGCGTGGTTCGCCGCGTCGATCACGGCGGTCACCAGACCGAGATCGAGAGTGTTGAAGACCGGGGTTATGCGCACGGCCAGTATCACCTGGTCACGGTGCGCGCTGAAAACGTGATCGGGGTCAAGGTCCTCGATGGACTCGACGACACCGGTCGGCTGGTCGGATACCACGACGGAACTCTACGGCGCGGGCACGATGGACGGCGTGCGCACCCCGATACCCGATCGAGACACCTACCTGGTCGAATGGGCCGCGCTACACGGCGGCTACGACCCTCGAAGCGGCGCGCGCCTGATCCGGATCTGGCTTGATCTGGTGTATCGCCTGGCCAGGCCGTTGGCCGTGGCCGGCGTCAGCCCGGGCGCGGTGACGGCGGCGACGGTGGCCGCCACCGCACCTGTGATTCCCGCCGCCTGGGCGGGAGGCCGTTGGGTGCTGGTCTGCCCACTCGTCGTCGTGGCCGGCGGCCTGCTGGACAACCTCGACGGCGCGGTCGCCGTGCTGCGCGCGCGGGTGACGAGCTGGGGCTACGTGCTCGACTCGGCCGCCGACCGGGTCTGCGACGCCGGTTACCTGCTCGCGCTGTGGCTGGTCGGGGCCCCGGTCGCGCTCGTCGTGTCGGCGGGCGGCGCGATGATGATGCTCGAGTACGTGCGGGCCCGCGCGGCCGGCGCCGGGCACGGCGAGATCGGCACCGTGACGGTGGGGGAGCGGCCGACCAGGATCATTCTGGCGGCCGTGGGCCTCGCGCTGGCCGGGACCGTCCCGGCGCACGCGGCCGCGGTGGCCACGGTCACCGCGGCGGCCACGCTGGCGGTGTGCGCCGTCGGGCTCGTCCAGTACCTCGCCTCGGTCCGGGCGGCGTTGTCGGCGGACGGCGGGGTCAGGCCGGGCCGATGAGCTCGGCGACGATCTTCGCGGAGAGCGTGACCAGCGGCAGCCCGCCGCCCGGGTGGGCCGAGCCGCCGACCAGGAACAACCCGGGTACCGGCGAGCGGTTGCGCGGGCGCAGGAACGCCGACCGCGGCCCGTTGGAGGACACGCCGTAGATCGAGCCGCCCACGGAGCCGGTCGCGCGGGCGAGGTCGGCCGGCGAGATCGTCCGGTACCAGCGCACCCGGGCGCGGACGTCGAGCCCCCGCGCGGCGAGCACCTCGAGGACGCGGTGGGCGTAGGCGTCGGCGAGCCCGGGCCGGTCCCAGTCCACACCGGGACCACGCGGCCCGGAATCGGAGCCACCGGAATCGGAGCCGCCGGTCCCGGACCCGGGACCGGCGGCGGCGGTGTGCGGGCTGGCGTTCACCAGGACGAACCACGCCTCGTCGCCCGGCGGGGCGGTCGCCGGGTCGTCCGGCGCGGCGATGTAGACGGTCGGATCCCAGGCCAGCCGGCCGCCGAAGACCGCGTCGAACTCGGCGTCGTAGTCGGCGGGGAACAGCACGGTGTGGTGGGCCAGGCCCGGTGTCCGCCCGCACAGCGCCAGCAGCAGGACGAAGCCGGACAGCGACGGCGCCAGCCGCCGGATCCGCCGCCGGCTGGCCGGGTGGTCGACGAGCGGCCGCGGCCCGGCCCGCCCGGGCGCCGCGGGCGGCGCGCCGTCGTAGAGCCGGGCCGCGTCGACGTCGGACACGACCAGGTCGGCCGCCAGCAGTGTCCCGTCGGCCAGCCGGACGCCGTCCACCCGCCCGCCGGGCGCGCGGGTGATCCGCGCGACCGGCGCGCCGGTGCGGATCACCGCGCCGTGTTCGGTCGCCCGCCCGGCGATCGCCTGCCCGAGCAGCCGCAGCCCGCCCGGGACGTACCAGCCGCCGAACCGGCGCTCCGCGTGCGGGACCGTGACCAGCGCGGCCGGAGCCCGGCGCGGATCCGAGCCGGTGTAGGTCGCGTACCGGTCCAGCATCACGCGCAGCCGCGGATCGGTGAGGTGACGCCGCCCGAGGCCACGCAGGGTGGTGCCGGGCGCGACGGTGGCCAGCCCCAGCGGGCGGCGCGCGGCGGTCCGCGCCAACGCCGCGGCCGAGACCGGGCTGCGCAGGAAGGGCTGTTCGGACACCGCCCAGACCCGGCGGGCGCGCTCGTCGAGGCGCCGCCACTGGGCGCCGGCCCCGGCGCCCAGCTTCGCGTCCAGCTCGGCGTGGAACGCGGTGTCGTCGGCGTGCGCGTTCACCGTCGTGCCGTCGGCGAACCGGTAGGCGGCGATCGGGTCGAGACGGCGCAGCGTGAGCTGCCCGCCGAGCGGCCCGCCGGTGGCGGCGAACAGTTCCTCGAACACCTCGGGCATCGTCAGCAGGGACGGGCCGGTGTCGAACCCGTAGCCGTCGCGTTCATACCAGCCGAGCTTCCCGCCGATCCGCTCCGCCGCCTCGCAGACGGTGACCCGGTGCCCGGCGGCGGCGAGCCGAGCGGCGGCCGCCAGCCCGCCGACGCCCGCCCCGACCACGACGACCGTCGCCACGGTTGCGAGCCTATGCGCGGTCGTCCGTTCCCGGCCGGTGGCCCGTTCCAGCCCGATGGTCCGTTCCCGGCCGGTGGTCCGGTCAGCGCGCGGCCCTTCCAGCGGATGGTGCCGTGCCGGTGCCGCCACCACGACAGCGCCGTCAGGTAGCCGAGCAGGCAGACGGAGACCGGGTGGGCCGCCGCGTCCGGCCAGGCGCGGCCGCCGGTGCGCCGGGCCGCGATCAGCCGGCTCGCCGTGCCGGCCAGCAGGCCGACGAGCCCGGCGCGTGACCCGCGCGCCGCGGCGACCGCCGGGCCGACGAAGAGCCAGCCGAGTACCCCCAGCTGCCCGAGGCTCGCCGCCGGGGTGCCGCCCGCGGCCCACAGCGACTTCGCGTAGCCGTCACGCAGCGGCTGCCAGCCGTCGTACATCCAGGTGACGGCCAGCTCGGTGCCGTCGGCGACCACACCGCGCCCGCCGGAACGCTTCACCGCGCGCAGCAGCTCGATGTCGTCCAGGACGGCCCCGCGGACCGCGTCGTGCCCGCCGGCCCGGCGGTAGGCCGCGGCGTCCACGCAGAGGAACTGGCCGTTGGCCGCGGCCAGCGACGGGCGGGCGGAACGCTCCGCGGCCCGCAGCGGGAGCAGCGCCAGCCACGACCACTGCAACAGCGGCTGCACGAGCCGTTCGACCGCCCCGACGGCGACCTGCCGCGGGTAGGGCGAGACGAGGTCCAGGCCCGATCCGCGCAGCAGGCCCACGGCCCGGGCGAGGCCGTCCGGGGCGAGCGTGACGTCGGCGTCGACGAAGACCAGCACGGTGCCGGTGGCCTGGCCCGCCGCCCGGGCGCAGGCGTGCGGCTTGCCCAGCCAGCCGGCCGGCGGCTCCGGCCCGGTCAGGACCCGCAGGCGTCCGTCCCGCTCGGCGAGCCGGCGCAGGATCCGACCCGTGCCGTCCGTCGAGCCGTCGTCGTAGGCGATCACCTCGAGGTCGGCGACGTCCCGGGAGCCGAGCAGGGCCGTCACACAGGTGCGTACCCGCGCCGCCTCGTCCCGCACGGGCAGGATCACGCTGACCCGCTCCCACACCGGGACGGCCGGCACCGGGACGCGCAACAGCGCCGCGTTCACCGCCGTGTGCGCGGCGACGGCGACGGCTCCGGCCGCGCCGGAGCGCACCAGTGCCGTCGCCAGTCCGCGCCCGCTCACACCTGAGAGCGTGCCAGGCCTCGTTTCCGTGCGGTGCCGGCCCACCCGCGGGCCGCGTCGCGGCGGCTGAGCAGGACGGCGAGGCCGAGCAGCGGGCCCATCGCGGCCCCGCCGGCGAGCGCCACCCCAGGACGGCCGAAGAAGGCCAGATTGGCCAGCACCGAGGAGGCGCAGGTCCAGCAGAGCAGGGCCATCGGCACCCGGTCGTCGGTGGGCGCGACGTCGGTGGGCGCGACGTCGGTCAGCGGCGCCGTCGCCGTCGCCGTCGCCGTCGCCGTCGCCGACGGCGTGGGCGTGGGCGTGGGCGTGGCCGACGGGATCGGCAGGGCGGCCAGCGCGCCGGTGAGCAGCGTGCCGACGAGCAGCCAGCCGGCCGCGTTGCTGAGTGGGATGCCGTTGAGCGCGGGACCGCCGGCGGACCACGTCCAGTAGCCCTCGGCGACCATCTGCGGATCGAGGAAGAGATCCCAGGCGGTGAGGGCGGCACCGCCGACCAGCGCGGTCACGGCCCAGCGCGCGGCCGGTGCCCGCCCGGACGGTGCCCACGCCGGCGAGCGGGCGCAGCGGCGGCCGAGCATCAGCGCCGGCAGGCCCATCATCGCCCAGGCCAGCGGCACGACGACCGGGACACCGGCCAGGTCGGGGCCGAGCGCGGAGCCGTACGCGTAGTGGCCGAACGGCCAGCCGGTGCGCAGCCCGACCGACTCGGCCAGCAGGCCGGTGCCGGCGGCCAGGGCGGTCGCCCCCGCGGCCCACGCGGGCCCGTGGACGGCGGCCGCGTGGCTCACCGCCGCCGCGAGGAAGGCCAGGACCGACAGCACCGTCACGGCCGCCCGGCCGTCCCCGGAGGTCAGCGGATAGGCGATCTGGAGCGTGACGGCCACCGCCGTGGCCAGCCAGGGCAGCATGGCCGCGCCCCGCCGCGGCGGGGCGGCCGGAGGGGGAGCGGCCGGAGGCGGAACGGAACCGGGAGCGGAACCGGCTGGTCCCGACCGGCTCACGGCACCCGGGCGGGCCGGCTCGCCGGAGCGGGCCGCGGCGGGTCGCCGTCATCCCGCCCGGGCAGTTCCTTGCCGAGCACGGCGTACTCGGTGCCGCTGCCGGGGAACTGGAAGTGCGACAGCAGGGGCACGAAACCCTCGCTGGCGTACAGCCGGCGCGCCCGGCTGCCGGGCAGCTCGAGCGCGGAGAGCGCCGCGGTGCGGTGCGGTGCGTCCCGCAGCAGCTCCCGCAGCAGGTCACGGCCGATGCCGTGGCCCTGGTAGCCGGGCAGCACGTGCAGCTCGACGACCTCGAGACAGTCGGCGAGCCAGTGCGCCGCGGTGCTCTCCGCGAGCGCGCCGGCGACGACGTCGTGCCACCACTGGCCGTTCTTGCCGGGCAGGCCGTACGTCATGCCGACCAGCTCGTCGTCCGGGGTGACCGCGGCGACGGCGCGCAGGTCACGGCGGTCGAAGTGGCGGCGGGCGTGCGTCGCCCTGTCCCGGGCGGCGCGCACCGGGTCGTCCTCGTGGTGGTCGAGGAACGCGGCCTTGTAGACGGCGATGACATCGTCGAGCCGGGCCCGCATCCGGGCCGGTGACCACCGCACGATTCGGACGTCGGTCAACAACCTCGCCTCCTGTCGCACCGGGCCATCCGACGATAACGCGCGGCGTGAACCCACCGCCTGTCGGCCGGGACGGGGGCGGCAAACGGTGCTATTGCCGCCCCCCGCTGACGGGCCGGCCGGTCCGGTCACCGGCCATGGCCAGCTGCGCCCACCGCGGGTGGCCGTCGAGCAGGTCGGACACGAGGTCGGCGAGGGCCGGCGCCTGGACCGCCCCGCCGGCGTTGGTCCCGGCCGCGACGACGATCCGCCCGCCGAGCTCCGCCGGGGCGTCGACCACCGGCAGGCCGTCCGCGGTCATCGGCCGCTCGCAGGTGCGCACCTCGCGGACGTCCAGCCGCCCGTCGGGCCCGCGCAGCGTGGGGAAGAGCCCACCGACGGCCGCGATGAGCGCCGTGACCAGCTCCTCGACGGCCGCCGCCGCGCCGTCACCCGTCGTGCCGCCGTCCGTCGTGCCGCCGTCCGTCGTGCCGCCGGTGTCGGCCGGGACGAGACGTTCGCCCCGCCAGGAGGCCAGACCGAGGTAGCCGAAGCCGCCGCTGACGTGGATCATCGACCGGTCGGCGGCGGGTGTCAGGTTGATCACCCCGAGCGGGTCGCCCGCGTGGATCTTCAACGGACGGGTCACCCCCGGGTTCGGCAGGGTCAGCGACACCCCGAGCACGTTGGCGACGCAGCCGGCGTCGGGCCAGCGCGCCCCGAGCAGCCGGTACAGGTCACGGCCGCCGACGGTGAGGACGACCCGGCCGGCCGGCATGACCGTGCCGTCGGCGAGCTCCACCTCGACCGCCGCGCGGGTGGGCCGCAACGCGCGGACCGCGGCCGAGGGGACCACCGGCACCCCCCGGCGGCGCAGCAGGTCGGCCAGCGCACCGGCCAGGTCGTGGATGGCCACGGCGCACCCGTCGACCTCGACGACCCCGCCGCCGCCGCCGGAGCCGGAGCCGGCGGTGGCGAGCGCGGGCCAGTGCCGGCGGGTCGCCGCGACGTCCAGGTCGGTGATCTCGTCGTTCGCCCGGGCCTGCAGCGCGCGGCCGGCGGCGAGCCCGGTGTCGTCGAGGTACAACCGGGCCGGGCGGTTCCCCCGCAGGCACGCGCCGAGGTCGTCGGGCCGGTCCCGGAAGATCTCCTCCCAGCGCCGCAGCCCCAGCCGGTTGAGCGAGATCACCGCCTCGGTGGCGAGGGCGCGCAGCCCGGGCCGGTCGGTGAACCGCTCGAACGCCTCGGCCCAGGCGGCCTCGGGCGCCGAGAGCGACTCCGGCGGGCGCAGCCGCCAGCCACCGTCGGCCGGGGTCCGGGCGAGGACGCCGGCGCGGGTGGCATCGGCGTGCGGCAGGGTCTCGGTCGTGGACAGGTGACGTCCGTTGGTGCCGGCGAAGGTGGTGCCCTGCTCGTCGACCCGGCGGCGGTCGGCCGGCGCCGCGTCGAGCACCACCACCCGCCGCCCGGCCTCGTGCAGCCGCAGCGCGACGGTCAGGCCCACGATTCCGCCGCCCACCACCACGACGGCCTCGGCGGCGTCCCCGCCCGGCCGGGCGGGTGGGCGCGGACGCTCCCGCCGGTCGTCGAGATCGAGGCGGGCGAGGGCGGTCAGGACGGCCTGGTCGAGATCGGCCGCGCACTCCGGGGCGCGCATCGCGGCCGACACGAGGGTGAAGCCGGGCCGGGCCCGCCGCGGGTCGTCCGGGTCGTACCGGCCGGCCAGCAGCGCCCGCACCGGGTCGAGCAGCCGTGGGGCGTTGTCCAGGACGATCTCGAGATCGAGCTGGTCGAAGGCCGCTGTCAGCGCCGGCCCGGTGAACACGTCGGGCTCGCACACCGAGACGATCCGGTGGCCGCCGAACCGCTTGAGCCGCTCGGCCCCGATGAGGCCGGCGGTGGGGTGCTCCCCGTCCGTGGTCAGCGGGACGGCGAGCCCGAGCAGGTCGGCCGCGTCGAGCACGGACTCGACGTCCCGGGCCGCGCGGATGCGTCCCGCGGGCAGCCGCCTGGCCGCCAGCCAGCGGTCGAGGGCGCCGGCGCCGGTCTCGGTCGCGACGCCGGCCTCGGCGGCCAGCGACGGGCTGTACACGATCACGTCGTGGCCGCGGGCGACCGCCTCGCGCGTGACACGGCTGTTGATGTCACCGCTGCCGATCAACCCGACGGTCCCCGGCCGGGCCGGGTCGGCGGCGGTGCGGCGGGGCGCGAGGAGTTCGTCCGCCATGAACCGGGCGACGTGCCGGGCGTTGACCTCCGGGGTGTTGCGCACGGTCACGCCCAGTTCCGCGGCCGTGCCGGTGTCGATCTCGGCCAGTGACGTCCCGCGGCGGAGCACCGCCAGTGCGCGCCGGTCCGGTGCGCGCCGCATGGCCCGCGCCCACCGGCGCAGCGCGTCGCCCGGAACGTGGTTGGCCCCGACGACGAGCGTGTGCGGCCGGTGTTCGACCAGCGCGGCGGCCAGGTCCGCGGGCCGTCCGGCGAGCTCCGGGAGCAGCACCGCGCCGGCCCGGGTGGCCAGCCCGGCGACCCGGTCGGTCACCGGCGTCGCGATAAGGGTCCGCCGCCCGGCCGGGGCGGCGTCGGCGGTGCTCCCGGCCGGTCTCCCGCGTACGGCGGACGGGGCGGAGGGGTCGAGGGACCTTGGCATGCGAGTTACGCCACCCGGGTTGGATCGAACGCGGCCGGCCGCGACCGTCGTGGTCGGAGACGGCGCGTGGTCGGCGGGAACGGAGCGGGAAACGGACAGTGCGGGCCCGGAGCGGGAGCAGAGCGGGGAACGTCGGGGCACGGGGTGGTGGCCGGCGTCCGCGAGCGGAGGAGTCGGCCCGGGGCCCGGCGGGACCCACCTTCGCGCACGATCTTCAACGGGTTGTCAAAGGATGATCGGCCTTCCCGACGGACGGCGGGATGTCGAGCGGGTTCACACCACCGATCGTCCCGCGTGAGCCCAGAACGACAAAACGGGCGAACAGCTCCTCGGTGTACCATCCGGCCGCGGGGGTGCGCCGCACCGCCGCGGCGTGCGCCGGCCCCCGGTAGGCGAACGCGCGCAGCGCCGTGACGTCCCGCCACAGGCTGAAGGTGCCCTGCAGGCCGATCGGGGCCTCGCCGACGCCGGCGGCGAACAGCAGCCCGCCGGCGCCGCGCAGCTCCGTCGCGACCGGCGGGACGGCCCGCCAGAAGGCCGCGGCGTGCCGCGGCGCGAGCCGGGCCCGGGTGACAACCGCCACGGGCTCCCCGTCGTGTTCTCCGCTGTGTCCCTCGGGACTGTGGCTCCTGGGACTGTGGCTCTCACGACTGTGTCTCTCCCGACGCTCCCCGTCGGGACCGCCCCCGAACGGCGCCCGGCCCGACCACCGCCCCCGGGAGGCCACCGGACGCAGCTCCACCCGCCAGCGCTCGTCCGCGATGCCAGCCCATGACCGGATTGTCGTGGAACGCTCGAAGTCCCGGGCGGCCGAGGGCGTGTCCCAGACCGCCAGCAGCGCCCAGCGCAGCGGGTCGGCGTCGAGCGGGGTGAACCGGTGGCCCGAGCCGGTGCCCAGCAGCTTGCCGAACGTCAGCCCGGACGTCCGCCGCAGCGCGGGGCGGTCGAGGGCCATGCGCGCGGCGGCGTGCCCCACCCGCCGCCGCGGGACGTGCCAGAAGTCGACGGTGACGAGCACGTCACAGGACCGGTCGGGATGGCGGCTGGCCGGCCGGCGGCGGGCGCATCGGCGCGAGCCGCAGCGGCGGGCCGTCCGGCGTCGGGGCCGTGGCCTGCGGGCCGTACTTCTGCGCGAAGGCGTCCGCGGCGCCGGCCCGCCCCTCCCAGGCCGGCACGACCCGGCATCGGTGCAGCTCGGCGAGCGGATGGCGGCCGGTGCCGCCGATCTCGGTGACGAGACCGTCGGCGCCGCCGTCGTGGACGAGCCGGGTCAGCTCCTCGTCGGCCAGGTAGACCGTGGCGCCCAGCCGCGCGTACCGCGCCTGGATCGTGCGGGCGTCCCGGTCGGGGCCGTCGGCGCGCAGGATGCGCAGCGGCACCCGGAGGTAGTCGTCGAGGCTGACGCTGCGGTCGGGGTGCCAGATCTTCTCGAAGTGCTGCTCGACGAACTGGACCAGGGTCGAGGAGATCGTCGCCTCGTGCTGGGTGGTGGCGGCCGACGAGTGCCCGAACGGGAAGGTCGAGATCAGCGCCCCGCTGTCCCACCGGTGGTAGGTGGTCAGCGGCTGGTCACCGTAGATCCGCACGGAGAGCCGGGGGCGCAGCGCGGGGACCAGCCGCGCCCGCACGGTGTCGAGCACCCGCAGGTTCGCCCTGATCACGTTCGGGACGTCGATGCTGTGCAGCAGGTCCTCGGCCCGGCCGGCCGCGGGCGGGGAGTCGGGGTCCAGCAGCAGGATCTGCACCATCGCCCCCGCGTCGACCGCGGTGAGCAGCGCCGCGGCGAAGGCCTCGACGTGCGCCGGGGCCAGCAGGTCCGTCCACGTGTTGAGCAGGCGGACGCTGCGCCGGCTGGTGGTGACCCGTCCGATGAAGTAGGCCGGGTCGAAGTCGCCGAGCAGCCGGCCGCTGGCGAACTGGGTCGGCGCGGTGCTCGCCGGGCGGGCCAGCCGCGCCTCGGCCGCGGCCAGCTCGGTGGAACCGTGCTGGCGCAGCAGGGTGACCGCCTGCTGCCAGGACCGGCGCGCGGCGAGATGGTCGTCGAGACGGGCGAGGATGTCGCCGCGGCGGACCAGGATCCGCGGCTCCCACAGGATGTCGGGCAGCGCGCTCAGCAGCGGCAGGCTCTCGTTGTAGTGGGCCAGGGCCCGCTCCGGCCGGTGCCGGTGCAGGTCACCGAGCCGGCGCAGCGCGAGCGCCTCCAGCGACCGGCTGGTCAGCTCTCGCGCGATCGACAGGCTGATCGACAGGCAGGTGATGCCCTCGCTCAGCTCGTCGCGGTCGCCGTGCGCCATCGCCAGGCAGATCAGCGCCTCGGCCTCCGCCCGCCGCGCGCCACCGCGGCGGGTCAGCGCCAGGCACTGCTCGAAGTGCTCCACCGCGCCCTCGGCGTCGCCGCGCCCGCGCGCGGCGTCGGCCAGCCCGTGCAGGGTGCGGGCCTCGCCGAGCGTGTCGCCGTACTCGACGAAGATCGACCGGGCGCGTTCCAGCCGCTCGGTCGCGAGGTCGAGGTGGTCGGCGGCGCGGGCACCGAGGACGACCGCCGGTTCCCCGTCGTTGTCGGCGCCGGGCGCGTCCAGTCGCCAGAAGGCGTGCTCGAAGGCGAGGGTGATGTCGCGTTCGCCCAGGCCGCAGAGCAGAACCGCCTCGGCCAGCCGGTTGCCGCGCCGCCGCGCCGCCGCGAGCGCGAGGGAGTGGATCCGCTCCCAGTCCGACCAGTGCGCGCCGAAGGCGCAGAACTCGGCGGCCTCGATCGCGAGCAGCCAGGTCGGCTCGTCGAGGCCGTGCCGGTGCGCCTGGTCGACGAGGGCCAGCAGGTTGACCCGCTCGCCGCCGAACCACAGCAGGGGCTGGGCGGTGAGCGCCGCGACCACCTCCGGGTCGACGGCGTGGGCCCGGTCGCCGGAGCCGCCCGCGGCGGAGGTCTGCGCGGTGGGGGTGTGCACGGTGGAGGTCTGCGCGGCGGGGGTGCGCGCGGTGGGCTCGACGGTGCGCGCGGTGCCCGGCGCGAACTCGTCGACCGCGCCGCGCAGCACGGCCAGATAGGCGTACAACAGCCGGCCGAGGGCCTGCGCGTGCTCGGGAGCCAGCCGCGGTACCGGTGCCGCTCCGGTCCCGGCCGTGGGGCCGGTCTCGGGGCCGGCCGGGGTTCCGGGCGTGGCGCCGGCGGACGCCTCGTTCTTCTCCCGGGCGAAGACCCGGAGCAGGTCGTGGAACCGGTACCGCTCGGTGCCGGCCCGGTCGACCCCGCGGCGTTCGAGCAGCTGGGCGTCGACGAGGCGGTCCACGACATCCTCGGCCTCGTCAAGCCCGACGTCGAGGACGGCGGCGGCGGCCCACGGGGCGAAGTCGGCCAGCTCGGGCAGCGCCAGCAGCCGGAACGCGCGCTGCTCGTCGGCGGGGCGGCCCTCGTAGCTGAGCCCGAAGCTGGCGCGGACCTCCAGGTCGCCCGCCTCCAGCCAGGACAGCCGGTCCCGCTCGTTGGCCAGCCGGGAGGCCAGCCGGGTGAGCCGCCAGTGCGGGTGGGCGGCCAGCTTGCGTCCCGCGATCTGGATGGCGAGCGGCAGGTACCCGCACAGCCCCACGATGTCGCGGGCCGCCTCCGGCTCCGCGCTCACCCGCCGCTCGTCGACCACCTTGGCGAGCAGCTCCACGGCGTCGCCGGGGTGCAGGACGTCGACCATCCAGTAGGCGGGGGTCAGCCCGTGCATCCGCGAGCGGCTGGTGACGATCACCACGCTGCCGGGGCTGGTCGGGAGCAGCGGGCGGATCTGGGCCTCGTTCGCCGCGTTGTCCAGCAGGATCAGCACCCGGCGGTTGACCAGCAGCGACCGGTACACCTCGACCAGATGGTCGGGGTCGGCGGGGACCGCGGCCCGGCTGACCCCCATCGCCTGGACGAACCGGCCCAGGACGCGGTGCGGGTCGAGCGGTTCGCTGGTGCCGCGCAGATCCACGTACAGAGCGTCGGCGAACCGGTCGCGGACCCGGTGGGCCACGTAGACCGCGAGCGCGGTCTTCCCCGCCCCGGCCTTGCCGGCGATCGCGGCGACGACCGTCCCCTTCGCGCCCGCCACCGGATCGGCGAGGGTGGCCAGGATCTGGCCGCGGATCGTGTCGCGGCCGGTGAACTCCTCGATGTCGGGCGGGAGCTGGTAGACGCCCTGCCCGGTGGGCGGGGCCGACACCGGCCGGCCCAGCGCACGCGGTGGCGTCCAGGCCAGTCCCGGATCGGCGCGCAGGACGTCCTCCTGCAGCCGTTGCAGCAGCGGGGATTCCAGACCGAGATCGTGGAGCGCCTCGAGGCCTTCCCGGCAGGCCCGGGCGGCGTCCTCGGTGCGGCCGTCGCGGTAGAAGGCGAGAACGAGCTCCCGGCGCAGCCCGTCGTCGTGCGGATGTCTCGTGACGAGCATCCGCAGATCACCGATGACCTCGCGGTGTCGGCCCAGCGACAGATCAGCTGAGATTCGCGTCTTCTGGATGTCAAGGTGAAGCTCTGTCAGTTTTTCGACGTACCCCGTTGTGAAGGGATAGTCGGCGAGATCGACCAAAGGCTGGCCGCGCCAGAGCGCCTGCGCCTCCTGCAACGGCGCGATGGCGCTGACCGGGTCGCCGTCCTCAATGGCACGCCGGCCCTGCTCCAACAGCCGCCGGGCGCGTTCGGCGTCGATCTGCGCCGGTCCCACGTCGAGCAGATAACCGGCTCCCCGACGGATGAGCACCTGGGCCGCGCTGGGGCTCTCCAGCCGGCGGCGCAGCTCGCTGACGTGCGTCCGCAACGTGGCGAGCGCCCGTTCCGGGGCCGGATCGCTCCAGATCACCTCGATCAGGCGCTGGGTGGACAGCACCTGCCCGGCCTCGAGCAGCAGCGCCGCGAGCAGCACCTTTCGCTGGGTGCCGCCGAGTACGACGGGAACACCGCCAGCGGTGACCTCCAACGGGCCCAGGACGGCGAACTGGAGCCGGTCCGGATCGGGCATCTGGTCCTCTCGGGCGAATGTGGCCGCCGCCGCCGCCGCCGGTGTGGTGTGGCGCGGTGCGTCGGCGGTGCTCGTCCTTCTGATTCTGCCTTTTCCGCGGCCGGCCGTGGCGGACACCGGGACAACCCTGGAATCGCCGCGCGAGCGTCGTCCGTGCGATTCGGCGCTTTCAACTCCGGGTCAACGGCGGCCGTGATCCGGTGTGTACCGGTTGTTGATCGGTCCGGGGTGCACTCGTTGTGGAGAGCCATACCGGGCCGCCGCGCATTTCGACGGGGGGTGTTCGGGGTCCCGCGATGGCGGAGGGAGGGTGTCGATCATGTCGATCTTCGAGTTCTCGGGCCTCGCGGCGGTGCCGGGCGCGTCCCGCGGTGGAACGGACGAGACGCCGGGTCACCGCCGCCGCGGGGTGGTCCTCGGTCGTGGCGCGGCCGGGGCGACCGGGGGCCGCCCCGCGCGGTTCGACGGTCTGCTGCCGCTGGAGATCGGCTACGCCTTCGTGCCGGGCTCCCGCAACCAGGTGCGGGTGCGCGGTGACCGGGCGGCCGTCCTCGAACGGTGGCACCGGGACGGCGGGGTGGAGCTCATGGCCGCCGGCCGCCCGCTCCGGCTGGAGCCGGACCTCGACGGTGCGGGGGTGCGGGTGGTCGACCCGGTGACGCGGCTGCCGCTCGCCGTGTTCCGGCCCCGCTCGCGGGGCGGCCTGGTCGACCTCGCGGACGGCTCCACGCTGCGCTGGCTGCGCCCGCGCCGCCGGGCCGCCGGATACGTCTTCGAGCGGGGATTCGTCGGCTGGCGGAACGCCAACGTCGTCCGGTTCGCGCACGACGGGGTCGCGATCGTGCTGGTGGACCCGTCCGACCTGACGCGCCACCGCCCGCCCGTGGCCCGCCCGGACTTCGGCGCCGCGACGGTGGCCGACCCGCGTCGGGGCTGGGTGCCCGAGGTCGCGGTGCTCGTGCCGCTCGGCTGGTTCCTCCTGCTGCTGGAGGACGAGTCGGTGCCGCCGGCGCCCGCCTACCCCGATCTCGACCCGTCCGGGTGGCGCGCCGCGCCGGCGGGTTGACGGCCGGCCGGCCCGGTATTATCTTCGAACATGCGTTCGATATCGGGCTGGCTCGGCATCGGAGAGGTGATCCCAGTGGGTGCGGTTCGGCGAAGCACTGCCAGTGGGTTCGGAGCGGCCGGCGACCAGGGCGCGGCGGGCCGTCGGGGCGGGGCGAGCCGTCACGACGGTCCCGGCCCCCCCAGGCCGGTCCCCGGGCAGGCCCCGGGCCGGACGATGCTCCCCGCCTCGGGGCTCCCGCGGCGCTCCCGGGACGAGCTCCTCACCTCGGCCCGGCGCGGGCTGGCCGAGGCGGCCTTCACCCGCCCGGCGGGTGAGCGTTACGCGCTGGCGCATCTCGCCGCGCTGCGGGCCGCGGCCGCCGTTCTCGCCGCCCGCGCGCAGCCCCGCCCGGGTCATCGGGGCCGCCCGGCGAGCGCGTGGCGGCTGCTCGCGCTGGTGGCCCCCGAGCTCGAGGAGTGGTCGGCGTTCTTCGCCGCGGGTGCCGGGCGGCGGGCCGCGGCCGAGGCCGGGCTCGCCGTCGTGACGACCAGGGACGCCGACGACCTCGTCCGCCAGGTGGAGATCTTCCTCGGGCTCGTCGAGGCGGCGCTCGGCGTCCCCTCCCAGCCCCCGTTGGCGCAGGCCGCGTCCCCCGAGGGGTGGACGTGGCGCTGACCACGCCGCACCTGACTGAGGCCACCCGTGGCTGAGGGGCCGGTGGTCCCCTACGCGGAGCTGCACTGCCATTCGGCCTTCAGTTTCCTCGACGGCGCCAGCCAGCCCGAGGACCTGGTCGCGGCCGCCGCCGGCGGCCACTGGCAGGTGCTCACCGGGTGCCGCGAGGGCGCGGTTCCCCGGGCGCTGGTCGCCGGCGGCACCAGCCCCTCAGGGCCGGCGCCGGCTCCCGAGGGCTTCCCGGGCGCGGCCGCCGGCCGCGCCGCCCTGGACGAGCTGGTCGCCCTGTTCGGCCGGGAGAACGTCGCGGTCGAGCTGTGGGATCACGCCGCCCCGCTGGACTCGGCCCGCAACGACGTCCTCACCGGGCTCGCGCGGGACGCCGGGCTGCCGGTCGTCGCCTCCGGCGACGTCCGCTACGCCACCCCGGCGTCGGCGCGGCTGGCGGCGACGATGGCCGCCGCGCGGGCGCGCCGCTCCCTCGACGAGAGGGACGGCTGGCTGCCCCCCGCCGGCACGGCCCACCTGCGTTCCGGCGCGGAGATGGCGGCCCGGTTCGCCCGCTTTCCGGAGGCCGTCCGGGCCGCGGCCCGCATCGGCGCGGAGTGCGCGTTCGGGCTCGACCTGGTCGCGCCGAGCCTGCCGGACTTCCCCGTACCGGCCGGGCACGACGAGGCGAGCTGGCTGCGGCTGCTCACCACGCAGGGCGCGGCCCGCCGGTACGGCCCGGCCCGGGCCGAACGGGTGGCGGGTGCCTACGACCAGCTCGTCCACGAGCTGAAGCTGATTGAGAGCCTGGGGTTCTCCGGCTACTTCCTGATCGTTCACGACATCGTCGAGTTCTGCCGGCGCGGCGACATCCTCTGCCAGGGGCGGGGATCGGCGGCGAACTCGGCGGTCTGCTACGCGCTGGGCATCACCAATGCCGACGCGGTGTCCTTCGGGCCGCTGTTCGAGTGTTTCCTCGCCCCCGGGCGGGATGGGCCACCCGGCATCGACCTGGACATCGAGTCGGGGCGCCGGGAGGAGGTCATCCAGTACGTCCACGGCCGCTACGGCCGGGACAGCGCGGCGCGGGTGGCGGATGTGATCACCTACCGGCCCCGGTCCGTGATGCGGGATGTCGCCCGGGCCGTGGGGTTCTCGCCCGGCCGGCAGGACGCCTGGTCGCGCCGGACCGACCGGTGGTCACCGCCCCCCGGAACGGCCGCCGCACCCCGGGCATGGCCGTCCCCGCCGGGGACGGCCATGCCGGTGCCGAGCCGCCCGCGCCCGTTGCCGCTGGCGGCGGGTGGGCGCCCCGGGGACTTTTGATGACGGCACAGCCTTGCGTCGAGGCACACGTTCGGTCACCATCGGTTACATCTTGGGGTTCGATGATTACCGAGGGTGGTGGTTTCCGGTGGTGGTCGCTGGTGTGGACGAGCGGCACGGCAGCCGGGCGGTGCCGAGGCGGCCCTTGGCGCGGCGGCGGAACACCTGGCTGGTGCGGGTCGCCGGGCTCTCGGCGGGCAGCCTCGCCGTCGGCCTGGTCATCGGTCTCCTGCTGCCACGCTGACGGCACCATGGGAGGGCCGCGGTGAAGCCCCCGCCGGAGCCCGCGCCGGAGTCGGCGGGCAGCCGGATCCTGCACGTCGACATGGACGCCTTCTACGCCTCCGTCGCGGTGCGGGACGCACCCGAGCTACGTGGCCGACCGGTGATTGTCGGCGGGGGAAGTCGTGGGGTGGTGCTCTCCGCGACCTACGAGGCGCGGGACTTCGGGGTGCGCAGTGCCATGCCGATGGCCCGGGCCCGCGGGCTGTGCCCCACGGCGGTCGTCGTCCCCGCCGATCACGGCCGCTACCGCGAGGCCTCCCGCGCGATCATGGTCGTCTTCCGGGACGTGACGCCGCTGGTCGCGCCGATCTCCCTTGACGAGGCCTTCCTCGACGTGGGCGGCGGGCGGCGGCTGTTCGGTACCCCGGTCGACATCGCGCGGGCCATCCGCGGCCGGATCGCCACCGAGCAGGGCCTGACCTGCTCGGTGGGGGTGGCGCCGTCGATGTTCGTCGCGAAGATCGCGTCCGCCCGGTGCAAGCCGGACGGCCTGCTGGTGGTTCCCCCCGGTGAGGTCATCGCCTTTCTGCACCCGCTGCCGACCGCGGCGTTGTGGGGGGTCGGGCCGCGCACGGAGCAGGCGCTGACCCGGCTCGGGATACGCACGGTCGGCGACCTCGCCCGTACGCCCGCCGACACACTGCGGCGCGCCCTCGGCGCGGGTGCGGCCGGCCATCTGCACGCGCTCGCGCACGGGCGGGACGATCGCCGTGTCGAGCCCGACGGCGCCGACGTGTCCGTCGGCGCCGAGGAGACCTTCCCCGTCGACCTGGCCGACCCCGAGCGGCTCGCCCGGGAGCTGCTCCGCCTCAGCGGGCGTGTCGCGGCCCGGCTGCGGGCCCGCGGCCAGGCCGCGCGCAACATCTCGATCAAGGTCCGGTACGCCGACTTCACGACCGTCACACGGGCCCGTACCCTCGCCGAGCCGACTGACGTCACCTGGGTGGTCCATCGCACCGCGGGCGAGCTGTTCGACGAGCTCCGGGCCATCTCCCGCCCGCTGGTGCGCCTGCTCGGGGTGCGCGCGGCCCGGCTGTCCGCCGCAGGGCGGACGAGCCACCAGCTGGCGTTCGACGAGCGGCCGTCAGGCTGGGCCGAGGTCGACCGTGCCGCCGACGGCGCCCGCCGGCGGTTCGGGGAGGAGGCCGTCCGGCCCGCGTCGCTGCTGCCCGGCCGCTCGCGGCGCCCGGCTCCTCCCCGTGAGTGGGGGCCCGACCGAGTGTGAACCCGTTGCCCCGGAAGGCTCGAACGGTCCCGGAACGGCCGCGGTCACGATCACCGAACGCCATGATCGTACGATGAGCATGGCATGAACCCCGCCGGCCCGGGCAGGAGCCCAGTACGCCGAATAGCTCTGGTCGGAGTGGGTTCGAACCGGCTTGGACACAGCATGACCTGTTGCCTACCGCCTCGGCCCCGCACATGCCTATTCTTGGGTGTCAGGTTCCGTCCGGCGGGCCTGAAGGTCGTGGGAGGAGCGTCGATGCCGCTCTCGGAGAACGAGCAGCGCCTACTGGAGCAGATCGAGCGCGCTCTCGTCGAGGACGATCCCAAGTTCGCGAGCACGGTCCGGTCGACGAACCCCAGGACCTACCTGCTGCGGCGCGTGCGGCGCAGCGGGGTCCTGTTCGCGCTCGGGCTCGTCGTCCTGGTCGTGGGCGTGGTCCTCAACCAGGTTCCCCTCACCGTGATCCTGGGGATCCTGGGGTTCCTGATGATGCTCTTCGCGGCGCTGCGGGGGGCGGCCGACCTGCGTCGGATCAGCGGCCGGGGCAACGACGTCGGTCGTCGCCCGCACGGGTCGAAATCCAGGCCCGGTTCGGGTGGCAGGTCGCGTCCGGCCCGGGCGTCGTTCATGGAACGGGTGGAGGAGCGGTGGCGCCGCCGCTGGGAGGACCGTCCCTGACCAGGCCGGTTCCCGCCTGAGTGGGGCGCCTGCCTGATCGGGGTGGTGCCCGCCCTGATCAGGACCAGCCCGCGGGGCCCGGTTCTGCGTGCCCGGCGCCGGGCACGCCTCGGGCGGGCGACTCCGGCTCTCAGCCGGGCGGTCGCGGCGGGTGTGTCCGTCCGTCGGCGGAGGCCCCGACCCCGGCTTCCTGGTCGTCCACGGCGTCGATGTCCGCCCGGTCGTCGGCCCGGCGCCCGAGGCGCCCGAGAACATCGCGCACCGGCAGCTGTCGCGCCCGCTGCATCATCGACGGCGGGGCCACCGTGGCCATCGCCCGGCGGCTGCGGGGCGCCACCGACCACAGCACCCGGCGGGCCAGGGCCAGATCGGCGAAGACGTTCACGCCGGGGTCGGGGGCGGCCATTCCGGCGGGGGCGTAGCGGGCCCGTTCCTGGGCCATCGCCAGCCGGATCAGGGCCTGCCGGGCGGCGTCGACCTCCGCCGACCCGGCTTCGGGACCGGCCTCGAGGTAGCCGATCAGCCGCTGCGCGCCCGAACGCGGCGAGTCACTCGTCCGCAGGTGGATGCCGAGGTCGGCGGCCACATCGACCAGCTCGGCCCAGGCCGCGTGCACGCGGGCGACGGCCTCGGCCTCCGCTCGGTCGGGGCCGCCCGAGCCCATCCGGCGCCGGCGCAGCACCACCCGGGCCAGGGCCGGAACGCTGAGCAGGACCAGGATCACGACGCCCAGCCCGACCCAGGGCAGCCAGGCGGGGGGGAAGGTGTCCTTGTGGGCGCCCACAGCCTTGTCGCCGGTCCCGGCGGTCAGCTCCTCGGTCGCGCCGCCCTGGTCGTCGGGGACGGGCACCGCGCTCGGTGTCGGCTCGACGGCGACCTCGCCGTCCGCCTGCGGGACTTCGGCCTGGTCCGGGTCCGTGGGCTGGTCGGTCGTCGACGGGGCGTAGTCGGGGGCCGGGGTCGCCCCGTCCGAGCGCTGGGTCGGCTCGAACGGGAGCCAGCCCAGGGTCGGGAACCAGACCTCGGGCCAGGCGTGCGCCTGCTTGTTGGTGATCACCCAGGTGCCGTCGGCCCCGCGGGTGCCGTGGGTGAAGCCGATGGCCACCCGGGCGGGCAGCCCCAGCATCCGTACCAGGACGGTCATCGCGGACGCGAACTGCTCGCAGTACCCGCGCCGGCTCTCGAAGAGGAACTCGCTGAGCGCGCCGTCCTGAATGGTGGGCGCGCCGGTGAGGTCGTAGGTGAACTCCGGGCCGCGCAGGAAGTTCTGGATGGCGACGACCCGGGCGTAGTCGGTGTTCGCGCCGGCGGTGATCTGGCTGAGCAGCGTGCGCAGCCGCGGGTCGGTGTCGGTGGCCGGCGGCAGCTGGGTGACGACGTTCATCGACTCGGGCACGGGGCCGGTCGCGGCGGCGATCTGCTGCGGGGTGGGGTCGGGGACCGCCGCGCTGACGGTGTACCGCAGCCCCGAGGTCGAGGTGCGGGTGGAGAAGACGGTGCCCGTCGGTTCGGCGAGGCGCCAGTCGCCGACGAGCCCGTCGAAGTCGGTGGGAATGCCCGGCACGGGCAGGTAGCGCTCGGCCATCGCGCGCGAGACCGTCACCGAGGCGGTGGTCGGGATCGTGCGGATGTCCCGACCCGGACCGGGCAGGCCCTCACTCACCCGGGCTTCCTTCGTGGCGTTCAGGGCCCGCAGGGTGAAGCGCTGGCCGTCGAAGTTCTCCAGGGCGGTGAGCCGCAGGTACTGGGGGTTCTCCGTGACGACGCGCAGCAGCGGGATCTCGCGGTCGTCGTGGAGCTGCTGGGAGAGCGAGACGATCGGCTGCACGACGCTCGCCGAGCTCGGGCCGTCCCCCGCACGCCCGCCGCCACCGCTGTCGATCACTCCGTGCCCGTCCAGGGACGGCACCAGCAGCGGCACCACCGCCGCGATCACCAGCGACCCGGCGGCCACCCGGGCGCCGAGTGATCCCAGACCGTTGCGGATGACCCGGGGCGGCCGGTCCCCGACCGGGCGGCCCCACCTGGTGACCATCCGGTTGCCGTCCAGCAGCATCAGCGCGACGAAGCCGACCGAGGCGAGGACGAAGGGAACTGTGCCGACCCCGGTGGGCAGGACGGCGGCCGGCACGACGAACAGGCCGAGCAGCGGCAGGCCGGCCAGGGGGGGCCGGTCCACGACCACCACGATCAGGTCGACCGCCATGACGACGAGGTACACGGCGACGAACACCAGAACCACCAGGCCGGGCCGTTCCGGTACCGGCACCGCGAGCTCGCCGATGTCGTGCTTGCCGGCCAGTGCCAGTTCGCGCAGCGCCGTCACGGTCGACGGGGTCGGAATCACTCCGAGCAGGGCGGTGTCCCGCGCGCTCACCCCGGTCAGGGTGGTGAGCAGGCCGATCAGGCTGAGGCAGATGCCCGTGGACGCCGGCAGCCGGAACAGGGCGCCGAGCAGCCGGCCCAGCACCGCGGTGCTCACGGCGACCGCCGTCGCGATCAGGACGGGCCCGAACCACCAGCCGAACCCGTCGAACAGCGGGGCCAGCGCGGCACTGGCGAGCAGGCAGGCCAGCCCGCCCAGCAGGGCGGAGAAGGGCCGTGGAGTCACCATCCGTGACCATTCGACGCGGGACGGCCACCTGTGGTGGCGGGCTCGTGGGGGGAGCCAGGCCGGTACAGCGGGCCGGTCGCGGGCGGGGGTGGCGTCCGGCCGGCGGGGGCGCTGTTCTCCGCGCGGGTGGGTGGTCCGGCGTGGGTGGGTGGCCCCGCGGGGCCGGCCGCACCGGTGCCCGACGCGGACCCGTACGACACCCGGGCCATGCCGCCCCTGGCGTTGCCGACCGCGAACCGGCGCCCGGCCGAGACGCCCGGCTGGAAGACCTGCGGCCAGGTGTCGGTGAGACGGGTCCCGGCACCGGCGACCAGAACGGTCCAGCCGTGCCTGGTCAGGGTGTGCCGGGTGACCTCCAGATCGCCCCCGGCCGCCGGCGTCGCGCCCCAGCCGGCGAGGTCCACCAGCACCGCGATGGCCGGGGCGTTGCGCGGCCGGGCACCCGCGATCATCGAAGCCGTCGCCTGGTCGGTGCGCCCGAGCACGACGACGGCCATGCCGGAGTGCTCGGCCGAGCGCAGGCTGGTCAACGCCGGGCCCAGGGTGGCCGCCGGTGTCGGTGCGATGACGGCCAGCTCGTCGAGCAGGGCGCCGACGGCGTTGCCGGGGCCGGTCGCGGCGACCCCGGTGTCGGCGATCAGCCGGACCCCGTAGCCGCTGCGGGCGAGGTTGACCGCGATGGAGCCCGCGGCGCCGACCGCCCAGGAGAAGGGATCGTCCCGGGCCGGCTCGGGCCAGGCTGCCTGCCGGGTGTCGAGCAGCACGGTGGCGGCGCCGGTCAGCGGCCGCTCGTCGCGGCGCACCATCAGCTCACCCAGCCGGGCCGTGGTCTTCCAGTGCACCTTGCGCAGATCGTCGCCGGAGCGGTACGGCCGGGTGGTGGAATCGTCCTCACCCGCCCGCGCCGACGAACGGCGCACCTCGTTGTTGAGCGAGGAGGAACCGACCAGCGGCGTCAGCGGCAGGCGTTCCAGGGCGGGGGCGACGATCAGCTCATCCCGCCCCCGGAAGCTGCGTTCCAGCTCGCACAGGCCGAAGGGGTCGGTCAGCCGGATCGTGAGCGGGCCGACCTGGTACCGGCCGCGGACCTGGGCGCTCAGCGGGTAGGAGAGGTCGCGGGAGCCGCCCGGCTCGATCTGGTCCACCACGAAGCGCGCGCGGTGGCCGAGGTTGGGGGACGCGTCCTCGACGAGCAGGACCGAGGACGGCAGCCGGGAGACGTTGTCCAGCCGGATCCGCACCGAGACGGTGTCGCCCGCGGTGACCCGCGGCGGCTCGAGCCGGCGGGTGCAGGCCAGCCGGTAGCGGGTCCGCGCGACGAACCCGGCCGCGAACAGCGGCAGCGCGGCGAGCAGGGCACCGACCGCGAGGAGGTCCTGCTCACCGATGACCGCCGCCGAGGCCACGCACGCCCCGCCGGCCGCGAGGAACGAGCGGCCGCGGACCGTCAGCCCGCGTACCGCGGCGAGGAAGTCGCGCACGTGTCCCTAACGGCCACGTCGCGAGGGACGTGCCGGGTCCTGCCGGGCGATCGGGATCCGGGCGATCAGGTCGGTCACGATCCGGGCCGCGACGTCGTTCGTCGGCTCGCCCGACAGCATGATCTCGGGATGCAGCAGCAGCCTGTGCGCCAGCACCGGGCCGGCGACCGCCTGGACGTCGTCGGGGAGCACGTAACCGCGCCGGTTGATCGCGGCGTGCGCCCGCGCGGTGCGGATCAGGTGCAGCGCGGCCCGCGGTGACGCGCCCAGTGTGATCTCCGGGTGTCTTCGGGTGGCCCCGACCAGATCGACGATGTACTGGCGGACCTCGCCGGAGACGTGCACCGAGCGCGCCGCGTTCGCCAGTTTGGCGACCTCGGCCGCGGTGGTGACCGGGACGACGTTGACCAGCGGGTCGCTCTGGCCGTGGTTGTCGAGCATCGCCAGCTCGGCGGTGGGCGAGGGATAGCCCATCGAGATCCGGGCGGTGAAACGGTCGCGCTGGGCCTCGGGCAGCGCCCGGGTGCCGTCCATCTCGATCGGGTTCTGGGTGGCCACGACCATGAAGGGGGCCTCGAGACGGTAGGTGACACCGTCCACGGTCACCTGCTGCTCCTCCATGCACTCCAGGAGGGCGGACTGGGCCTTGGGCTCGGCCCGGTTGATCTCGTCGCCGACCACGATGTTCGCGAACACCGGGCCCGGCCGGAACTCGAAGTCGCGGGTGCCCTGGTTGTAGACGCTGACCCCGGTCACGTCACTGGGGAGCAGGTCCGGGGTGAACTGGATCCGCCGCACCCGGGCGTCGATCGAGCGGGCGAGGGCCTTGGCGAGCATCGTCTTGCCGACGCCCGGCACGTCCTCGATGAGCAGGTGGCCCTCGGCGAACAGGACCACCAGCGCCGTCCGGACCACATCGGACTTGCCGTCGATGACGGTCTCCACCGAGTGGCCGATCCGGTCGGCGACCTCGGCCAGATGATCGATGGCGCCCGCCGGGTCGCGCCAGCGCAGTACTCCCGGCTCCGTCACCACGGTGCGGGCCTCCTTCGGATCACGTGTCCCGGTCGTCGCCCCCGGTGCGGGGACGTCATGCGCGAGGGCACCGCCGCCGCCCTGGATACCGCCTCGGAATCGACCCCGGAACAGCCCGGACATGATCCTGGCGCGGAGCACTCCCCCACAAGTGTGACATCCAAGAGGGGGGTCCCGGGGGGACTGGTCGATGCTGACCGTCGGCGTGCCCGTGGCCGTGAAGTGCGGCCCGGTCGTCCGCACCCGGGCGAGGGGTCATTTGTTCCCTTTTTCGCTGCCTGACTGTCGTGTATCAACCTGGTTTGCGGCGATTTATACCAGCCTCCCTACGGAACGCATCCGACCCCTGAGCCCGGAGTGGGAGCAGTGGGGCAGAGCGGGGTGTCGTGGGGGTGTCGGGTGGGGGGGAGTGGGGTAGAGTGGCGCGCAGTGGGGGTGGGGAGCTCGCGGGTAGCCGTCGTCTGGTGAACCAGCCGTCGTCTGGTGGTCGCGGCCCGTCTCTCCGAGCCCGGCGGGGAGGCTCCGGTGTTTCTCGGCAGCCACACTCCGCGGCTGGACGACAAGGGGCGGCTAACCCTGCCTGCGAAGTTCCGCGAAGAGCTGGAGGGGGGGCTAGTGATCACGAAGGGGCAGGAACGTTGTCTCTACGTGTTCCCCTTGGCGGAGTTCACCCGCATCAGTGAGTCCCTCCGTACCGCTCCGGTCACCGCGAAGGCGCTTCGCGACTACAGCCGCGTCTTCTTCTCGTCAGCCTCCGACGACGTGCCCGACCGCCAGGGGCGGATCACCATCCCGCCGCCACTGCGGGCGTACGCGGGGCTGGTCCGCGAGTGCGTGGTCAACGGCGCCAACACCCGGGTCGAGATCTGGGACTCCCAGCGTTGGGACACCTACCTCGCCGACCAGGAGGAGACCTTCGCCGAGCTGTCGGAGGAGGTCCTGCCCGGAGTCATCTGAGTCGTCGAAGGCGTCGCGTCTCCATCCGGTCGTCTGTCGAGGTCTCCCCCCGCTCCCACCGGACACCACTTCCCCGGCGTCCGGCGGACCGAGCGGGGCGGGACCTGGGTGTACGACTCCTCCGGCCGTCCCCTTCCCGATGGCCGCCGGGGACCGCACTCCCGCCACCGCAGCTCTCGGCACCGCGTCGGCGTGTCCGCCCGTATATCCGAAACACCAGATCCGACGAGCGGCCGAGGGGTTGGCAGTGGACGTCACGCACACGCCGGTGCTGACCGAGCGCGTGATCGACCTGCTCGCCCCCGCACTGCGCCGCCCCGGAGCGGTCGTCGTCGACGCCACGGTCGGGCTGGGCGGGCACTCGCACGCGCTGCTCGAGGCGTTCCCGCAGGCCCGCCTCATCGGCCTCGACCGGGACACCACCGCCCTCGAGCACAGCCGGCGCCGGCTGTGCGGCCTGGGTGACCGCGTCGACCTCGAGCACGCCGTCTACGACCAGCTGCCCGACGTGCTCGAGCGGCTCGGCGTGCCGGCGGTGGACGGCGTCCTGTTCGACCTCGGTGTCTCCTCCATGCAGCTGGACCTGGACGAACGCGGCTTCGCCTACTCCCGGGACGCCCCGCTGGACATGCGGATGGACCAGGAACGCGGCCCCACCGCGGCCGACGTCCTCAACGAGTACGACGTCGACGCGCTGACCCGGATACTGCGGGAGTACGGCGAGGAGCGGTTCGCGCGCCGGATCGCCCGGGCGGTGGTGACCCAGCGCCAGTCGGCGCCGTTCACCACCTCCGCCCGGCTGGTGGACCTGGTCCGCGACGCCATCCCGGCGGCGGCGCGCCGCACCGGCGGCAACCCGGCCAAGCGCACCTTCCAGGCGCTGCGCATCGAGGTGAACTCCGAGCTCGAGGTGCTCGAGCGCGCGGTGCCCGCCGCCTTCGACGCGCTGGCCGTGGGGGGCCGCCTGGTCGTCCTCTCCTATCACTCCCTGGAGGACCGGCTGGTGAAGCGGGCACTGACACCGCGCTCGGTGCCCTCCGTCCCGCCGGACATGCCGGTCATCCCACCGGACGCCCAGCCGACGCTGCGCTGGCTGACCCGCGGCGCGGAGCCGGCCTCCGACACCGAGATCGAACAGAACGCGCGCGCCGGGTCGGTCCGGCTGCGCGCGGCGGAACGCACGGCGGCCGAACCGGGCCGCGCGCACAACCCGACCGGAGGTGTCCGATGACCGCTCCCGCGAACCCGCTGCCCCGCAGCGGTCGCGCCCGTCCGGGTCATCGCGCGTCCGGCCCCGAGTACCAGGCGACAGACCACGACGCGGCCGCCTACCCGGGCGCCGCGCCCGACGGCACCGCGTACGCCTACGACGTCGCCGCGTTCGAGAGCACCGGCTACGACGACACGCCCTACGAGAACGCGCCCTACGGCACCGTGCCCGATGGCAGTGCGGCCTATGACGGCGTCGCCTACGACAGTGCGTTCTACGGCGGCGTGCCCGACGAGAACGTGCCCTACGAGGACGCGCCGTACGGCGAGACCGGCTACGGCCGCCCCGGCCAGGACGACTCCGCCTACGGCGCCTACGGCGACCTCGGATACGGCGGGGCGGCCCCTGCCGGGCCGGTGGCCGGCGACCACACGCTCGGCGGGACCGCGGTCGGCGGGCCGGCGTCCGTCGACGCCACGGCCGACGACCGCGCGTCGGCGGGTCGCCGCCCGCAGGGTGAGCCGCCCGTCGGGGAGGACGCGTACGCCGGCGCCGTGCCGGCCGCCCGTTCGGCCACCACCGCCGGTTCGGTCAGCACCGCCGGTTCGGTCAGCACCGCCCGGGCGACCGCCACCCGCACAGCCGCCACCCGTGCGACCGGCGCGCGCACGACCGCGGGGCACACCGTCCCGGCCCGACCCGCCGGCGCGCGCTCGGGTGCGGGACGGGCGGCCACCGCCCGGACGTCCACCGCTCGACCGGCGACGGGCCGATCCGGAGCGGGTCGGCTGCCGTCCGCGATGGCGGTCGGCGCGACCACGGTTCCCCTGCTCGACTCACCACTGCGGCGGGGAGCCCGCCCGCGGCTGCCGGGGCTGCGGGTGCCGGCGCGCTCGACGGCGCCGCGCGGGCCGTTCGTGGTGCTGCTGCTGGTGCTGATGGGGGCGGGGCTGCTGTCGCTGCTCCTGCTCAACACGGCGCTGATGGAGAACTCCTTCCATGCCGACGAGCTCGAGCGGCAGTCCGCCGAGCTGACCCGGCAGGAACAGCAGCTCTCGCTCCAGCTCGACGAGCAGTCCGATCCGGGGCAGCTCGCCGCCCGCGCGAACCAGCTCGGGATGGTGCCGGTGCCCGGCGGCGTTCGCGAGTACCTGCCGGCGAACGCGCCGCTGCCGCCCGGGGCGCACGTCCTGAGCCAGGGCGCGGGCAGCGGCATGCTGCTCGTCGTGGTCCCGGCCCCGACGCCGGCTCCGGCTCCGGCGGCCGACCCCACGGCGGCGGCTCCCGCGGCGACCCAGCCCGACACCTCCGCTCAGCCCGGCGGTTCCACCCAGCCCGACGCGGCCGCGCAGTCGGGCGCCGGCGGCGACGGGGCGGCCGCGTCCGCCGCCGATCCGCAGGCCGGTACCCGGACCGACGGAGAGGCGGGAGCCGGTCAGTGAGCCCGACGACCCGCGGTTCGTCCTCCGGCCGCGGTCGGAGCCGACTCCGCCTCGTCACGAACCCGAACCCGGGGAGCCCGGACGCGCGGTCCGCGCGCCAGGAAGGTGACGACCTGCTCGATCCGTCCGTGCGCCGGTTCTCCGGCCGTGACCCGGACGGCGGTCGCGGCCGGGTGACCCCGAGCCCCCGCGGCGGCGACCGGTACGGCGGGGCCCGGCCCGGCAGCGACCGCGACGGTGCCGGCCGACGCGGCTACGAAGCCGACCGGTCACGTGACGACCGGCGCCAGGACACCCGCCGCGCCGACCATGCCGGCCATGATCGCCGCGGCGATCATGGCCACTACGACGACCTCGACGACCAGGCCTGGGACGACGCCGCCACCGCGGCCGCGGAACGGACGGCGCGCCGTCCCCGGCCCGCGACGGCCGGACGGGAGCGCCGGTCGGCCACGGCCCGGGCGGCGGCGTCCCGGTCCGCGACGTCGCGGTCGGGTCGGTCGTCCCCACGGGTGTCGCCGCTGCGCAGCGCGGCCACCGGTTCGGCGACACCGCGTGAGCAGCTCCGTCGTGAGCAGCTCCGCCGCGACCAGACCGGTCGTGACCCGGCCGGCCGGGAGCGGGCCCCACGCGAGGCGGCGACCCGCGGGGCCACCACCCGGCGTAACCCGACGCGGGGGGCGGCCACCAGGACGGCGTCCGGGCAGGTCCGTCCCGTCCGGCGACCGCGTTCGACAGGTGGCGGGGCGGGCCGCAACCGGGCCACCCCGATCCGCCGCGGGCTCGGGGGCGCGCCGCCGCGGCCGCCGCGCCCGTTCGTCCTCGCCAGCCCCCGCCGCCGGGTCCGGGTGTCGGTGGTGCTGATGATCGCGGTGCTGGTCGTGATCGCCGGCCGGCTCGCGCAGCTGCAGGGCTTCGCCTCGTCGAACTACGCGGAGCAGGCCGAGCAGGAGCGGCTGCGCAAGTCCGTCCTGCACGCCGACCGTGGCATGATCACCGACCGGCATGGCTACCCGCTGGCGCAGGACGTCGAGCGCCGGGCCGTGTACGCCGACCCGTTCCTGATACGCGGGGCCGAGGTCGTCGACGCGGCGCGCAAGTTGGCCCCCCTGCTCGGCAAGTCCGAGAACGCGCTGCGCAAGGACATGACGTCCAACAATCCCAAGGTGCGCTTCGTGTACCTGGGCCGTCGCCTCGACCAGGCGGTCGGGGACGAGGTCGAGAAGCTGGGCCTGCGCGGCATCGGCGTCCTGCCCGAGCGGGGGCGCTGGTACCCCGCGCAGACTCTGGGCGCCAACTTCGTCGGCTTCACCAAACTCGGTGAGAACGACACGATCGTGGGTGCCGGCGGCCTGGAACTGGCCTACGACAGCGTGCTGCGCGGGACGGACGGGCGCCGCCAGATCGAGGCCGACCCGTCCGGGCGGGAGATCCCCTCGGCGCAGAGCGTGGAGAAGGACCCGGTCAGCGGCTCCACGGTGCGCCTGACCATCGACAAGGACATCCAGTGGAACGCCCAGGGCGAGATCGCCGAGGCGGTGCGGAGCTCGGAGGCCGACGGCGGCACCATCGTCGTGATGAACCCGAAGACCGGTGACCTGCTCGCGATGGCCGACGCCCCCCAGTTCGACCCGAACAACATCACCGACCGGGACCTCGACGCGATCGGGAACCGTTCCACCGGCCAGGCCTTCGAGCCCGGCAGCGTCAACAAGGTCATCACCATGGCCGCCGCGCTCGACCGGAACCTGATCGAGACGACGACCCCGATCACCGTGCCGCCGTCCCTCGAACGGGGCGGGGTGACGATCAACGATTCGGAGCCGCACGGCACCGAGCACCTCACCGCGGCCGGGGTGCTCGCCCGCTCCAGCAACATCGGGACGGTGCTGGTCGCCGAGAAGGTCGGCAACGACAACCTCGAGCAGATGATGCGCGCGTTCGGGCTGGGCCGGACGACCGAGGTCGACTTCCCCGGTGAGGCCGCCGGCATCCTGCCGCCGGCCGCCGACTGGTCGGGCAGCCAGGCGGCGACCATCGCCTACGGCCAGGGCACCTCGGCCACGGCCCTGCAGATGGCGTCGGTCTACGCGACGGTGGCCAACGGCGGCATGCGGGTCGCGCCGCGGCTGGTGGACGCGGTCACCGGCCCGGACGGCGTCACCCGGCCCACCGCACCGGCTCCCGAGCGCCGGGTGGTCTCCCCGGAGACCGCCGCCACGCTCACCCGCATGCTGGAGGCCGTCGCGTCGACGGAGGGCACCGCTCCGGCGGCCGAGGTCGCCGGGTACCGGGTCGCGGGCAAGACGGGCACGGCCAAGCGGTACGACCCGGTCAACGGCGGCTACGACGGCTACGTCTCGACGTTCATCGGCTTCGCCCCGGCCGACGACCCCCAGGTCGTCGTGGAGGTCGTGCTCGACCACCCGCGCAAGAGCTTCTACGGCGGCGAGGTCGCCGCGCCCGTGTTCCAGCGGGTGATGAGCTTCGCCCTCACCACGCTGGGCGTGCCACCGCCGGGGACCAGGCCCGAACCGCTGGTACTGGACCTCGACCGCTGAGGACGCCCCGGGCGCGCCCCGAACGGGGAGACGGGCCGCCGGGCCGGGCCGTCCGAACCGCCCGGCCGGGGCCGGTGGCCACCGTCGGTTTGGTCCGGGCTGTCCCGACACCTCCGCGCCAGCCCGGTGGACCACCGCCGTCCACGGCGCCCGTGCGGATCCCCCGCCTGTCCGCCCACTAAGGTCGTCCCCGTGACCACCCCGGCACTACGTCCGGCAGCGCCGTCACCGCGGTCGCTCACCGCGCTGCCCGACGTCCTCAGATCCGTCACCGTCGCGCCCGGTCCGTCGGGTGGGGCGGCCCTCGCCGGTGTCGTCCTCACCGGCGTGACCCACGACTCGCGCGCGGTGCTGCCGGGTGACCTCTACGCGGCGCTGCCCGGCGCGCACGCGCACGGCGCCGACTTCGCGGCGGGCGCCGTCGCCGCCGGCGCCGTCGCCGTCCTCACCGACCCGGGCGGCGCCGCGGCGCTGGCCGGCCGGCTCGCGGTGCCCGTGCTCGTCACCGACGACCCGCGCCGCGACCTGGCGCCGGCCGCCGCCTGGATCTACGGCGACCCGTCGGGCGCGCTGACCCTGCTCGGGGTCACCGGCACGAACGGCAAGACCACCACCGCCTTCCTGCTGGACGCCGGTCTGCGCGCCGCCGGGTACACCACGGGCCTGCTCGGCACGGTGCAGACCCGGGTGGCCGGAACGGTGGTGCCCTCGGTGCGCACGACGCCCGAGTCCGGCGACCTGCAGGCGCTGCTCGCGACGATGGTGGAGCGCGGGGCCGGGGCGGCGTCGATGGAGGTGTCGAGCCACGCGCTGGCCCAGCACCGGGTGGACGCGCTGCGCTTCGCCGGCGCCGCCTTCACCAACCTCAGCCAGGACCATCTCGACTTCCATCCGACGATGGAGGACTACTTCGCGGCGAAGGCGGCGCTGTTCGAGCCGGCCCGCAGCGCGGCCGCCGTGGTCTGCGTCGACGACGACTGGGGCCGCCGGCTCGCGGCGCTGCGCCCGGACGCGCGCACCTACTCGGTGACCGGGCGCCCGGCCGACTGGTGGCCGGAGGACGTCGTCGCCGGGCCGGGCGGCAGCGTGTTCCGCGCGCTCGGCCCGGACGGCGCGAAGGCGGACCTCTCCCTCGCCCTGCCGGGTCGGTTCAACGTCGCCAACGCGCTGGGCGCCCTCGCGCTGCTGGCCGCCGTCGGCGTCCCGCTGGAGGCGGCGGCCGAGGGCATCTCGGCTCTGCCGGGGGTCCCGGGCCGGATGGAGCGGATCGACGCCGGCCAGCCGTTCCTCGCCCTCGTCGACTACGCCCACACCCCCGACGCGGTCGAGACGCTGCTCGCCACCGTGCGCCCGATCGTGACCGGGCGGGTGATCGTCGTCCTCGGCTGCGGTGGGGACCGGGACCGCGCCAAGCGCCCGCTGATGGGCGCGGCGGCGGCGCGGCTGGCCGACCTGGCGGTGTTCACCAGTGACAACCCCCGGTCCGAGGACCCGGCGCGCATCCTCGAGCAGATGCTGGCCGGTGCCCGCGACGCCCCGGGCGCGGGCGAGATCGCCGTGGAGCCCGACCGGGCGCGCGCGATCGCGCGGGCGGTCGGCGCCGCCGGGCCCGCCGACGCGGTGATCGTGGCCGGCAAGGGGCACGAGAGCGGGCAGGACGTCGCCGGTGTCGTCACGCCGTTCGACGACCGCGAGGTGCTGCGCGCCGCGCTGTCGGGGGCGGTGAGCCGATGATCGCGCTGACGCTCGCCGAGGTCGCCGCCGCCACCGGTGGCCGGCTCACCGCCGGCGCGGACCGGTTGGCCCCGGTCACCTCAGTGGTGATCGACTCCCGTCAGGCCGGCCCGGGGGCGCTGTTCGTCGCCCTGCCCGGTGAGCGGGTGGACGGCCACGACTTCGCCGCCGGCGCGGTCGCGGCCGGCGCGGTGGCCGCCCTCGGCGCCCGGGAGACGGGCGTGCCCACCGTCGTCGTCGCCGACCCGGTGGCGGCGCTCGCCGCGCTCGCCGCGCACCTGCGCGACCTCGCCCCGGCGACCGTGGTCGGGGTGACCGGCTCGGCCGGCAAGACGACCACCAAGGACCTGCTGGCCGACCTGCTGGGCCGGCTCGGCCCGACGGTCGCCGCGCCGGGCTCGTTCAACAACGAGATCGGGCTGCCGCTGACCCTGCTGCGCACCGAGCCCGACACCGCGTTCGTGGTGCTGGAGATGGGCGCCCGCGGCCTCGGGCACATCGCGACGCTGTGCGCGGTCGCCCGCCCGCGGGTCGGTCTGGTGCTCAACGTCGGGTCGGCGCACGTCGGGGAGTACGCCGACGGGCGCGACGGCATCGCCGCGGCGAAGGGCGAGCTGGCCGAGGCGGCCACCGACCTGGTCGTGCTGAACGCCGACGACCCGCTGGTGGCGGCGATGGCCGGCCGCGCCGGCGCGCGGGTGGTCACCTTCGGCCGCGCCGCGGCGGCGGATGTCCGCGCCGAGCGCGTCGAGGTGGGCGGCGACGGCCGGGCCGCGTTCGACCTGCTGGCCGGCGGTGAGCGGCACCGGCTGCGCCTCGGTCTGGTCGGCGGGCACCAGGTGGCCAACGCGCTGGCCGCCGCGGCGGTGGCGATCTCGCTCGGCCTCGCGCCGGCCGAGGCCGCGGCGGCGCTGGAGGAGGCCCGCCCGCGCAGCCGGTGGCGGATGGAGGTGACGACCACGCCGTCCGGCGTGGTCGTGCTCAACGACGCCTACAACGCGAACCCCGAGTCGATGGGCGCGGCCCTGGCCGCGCTGATGGACCTGCGGGGCGCCGGGCGGGCGTGGGCGGTGCTGGGCCCGATGGGCGAGCTCGGCGCCGCCGCGGACGACGCGCACGACACCCTGGGGCGGCTCGCCGCCGAGCTGGGCGTGTCGCGGCTGGTCGCGGTCGGCGCCGGGGCGCGCCGGGTGCACCAGGCGGCGGCGCGGGAGGGTGCCTGGGCCGGCGAGTCGACCTGGGTGCCCGGGGTGGACGAGGCGGTCGCGCTGCTGGCCGCGCAGGTCCGCCCGGGTGATGTGGTTCTGGTGAAGGCGAGCCGGTCGTTCGGGCTCGAGCGGGTGGCCACGGGGCTGACCGCGGATGGTGTGGCCGGCCCAGCGGGCCGGCGGGACGGCGCCGCCGGCGCCGCGATCGAGGGGATCGAGAACACGTGGAACACGGTGGGACACTCCGGCGAACCAGGCGTGCGCGGGTGACGCTCGCGTGAGAGGAGTTCTCTTCGCGGCACTGGTCGCGCTGGTCATCTCCCTGCTCGGCACCCCGTCGGTGATCCGCTTCTTCCGGCGGCAGGGCTACGGGCAGGAGATCCGTGAGGACGGGCCGTCGAGCCACCTGACCAAGCGCGGCACGCCCACCATGGGCGGCACCGTCATCATCCTCGCCACCCTCGCCGGGTACTTCGTCTCGCACCTGGTCACCGGCATCGGCTTCACCGCCTCGGGCCTGCTGGTCCTGATGGTGATGACGGGCCTGGGCCTGGTGGGCTTCCTGGACGACTACATCAAGATCCGCAAGCAGCGCAGCCTGGGGCTGACGGCCCGGACGAAGTTCGCCGGCCAGGCCGCGGTCGCGCTGGCGTTCGGGCTGCTGGCCGTCCGGTTCAAGAACGACGGCGGGCTGCTGCCGGGCTCGACGTTCATCTCGGTGGTGCGCGACACCGGGTTCTCGATCGGCCTGATCGGGTTCCCGCTGCTCGCCTGGATCATCATCGCCGCCACCTCGAACGCGGTGAACCTCACCGACGGCCTGGACGGTCTGGCCGCCGGCACGTCCGCGATGGTCTTCGGCGCCTACGTGGTGATTTCCTTCTGGCAGTTCGGCAACGTCTGCGAGTCCGGGGCGCTGACCGAGGGCTGCTACTACGTGCGTGACCCGCTCGACGTCGCCCTGGTCTCGGCCGCCGCGATGGGGGCCTGTTTCGGCTTCCTGTGGTGGAACGCCAGCCCGGCGAAGATCTTCATGGGGGACACCGGTTCGCTCGCGCTCGGCGGGGCGTTCGCCAGCATCGCGATCGTCAGCCGCACCGAGCTGCTGCTGTTCGTGCTGGGGGGCCTGTTCGTCATCGAGACGCTGTCGGTCATGATCCAGGTAGCGTTCTTCAAGGCGACGAAGAAACGGGTGTTCAACATGGCGCCCATCCACCATCACTTCGAGCTCGCTGAGTGGCCGGAGACGACGGTGATCATCCGGTTCTGGATCGTCTCCGGTCTGGCCGTGGCGTTCGGTCTGGGCCTGTTCTACGCCGAGTACCTTTCCCACGGGGGCGGTTGACCATGAGTACTCCCGCCACACCGGAGCTCGCGGGCACGGGGCTGGCCGGCGCTCAGGTCACGGTCGTCGGAGTGGGCGTCTCCGGCGCGGCGGCGGCCGGGGCGCTGGCCGCCCGCGGCGCCCGGGTGGTCGTGGTGGACGCCGCCGACGGCCCGGCCCAGCGGGCCGCCGCCGAGCGGCTGCGGGCGGCGGGGATCGAGGTCCGGCTCGGCGCTCTGCCGGCCGAGGTCGGGGCGGCGTCGCTCGTCGTGACCTCGCCGGGTGTCCCGCCGGGCACCCCGCTGCTGCGGGCGGCCGAGGCGGCCGGGGTCCCGGTGTGGGGCGAGGTGGAGCTCGCCTGGCGGTGGCGGGGCCTGTCCCGCTGGCTCGCGGTCACCGGCACGAACGGCAAGACCACCACGACCGAGATGCTCGGCGCGATGCTCGTCGCCGGGGGGCGGCGCGCCACCACCGCCGGGAACATCGGCACGCCCATCGTGACGGCCGTCGAGACCCGGCCGCCCTACGACGCGCTGGCCGTCGAACTGTCCAGCTTCCAGCTGCACTACACGTCCACCGTCGCCCCACGGGCGGCGGTGATCCTCAACGTCGCGCCGGACCATCTCGACTGGCACGGCGGAGCCGCCGCCTACGCGGCGGCGAAGGCGCGGATCTGGGCCGCCCCGCACACCGTCGCCGTCGGCAACGTGGACGACCCGGCGAGCCTGGAGCTGCTGTCGCGGGCACCGGGCCGGCGGGTCACCTTCGGGCTGGACCCGAACGCCACCCCGCGGCCCGACCTGACCGTCGTACAGGGCTACCTGGTCGACCGGGCCTTCTCCGGCGGCCGGCTGATCGCGGTGGCCGATCTCGGCGCGGCCGGCCGCTCACCCGGGCGTCGCCCGCCGTCCACCGACGGTGCCGGGTCCGGCGACGGGCCCGGCCCGTTCGGCGGCGGCCAGTTCCGGGACGACCGTTTCCCCGCCTTCGCCACCGGCGCGGAGCTGGGACCGCACAACATCGCCAACGCGCTGGCCGCCGCCGCGCTGGCCCGCGCCGACGGGGTGGACCCGGCGGCCATCGGCGCGGCGCTCGCCTCGTTCCGGCCCGGCGCGCACCGCAACGTCACCGTCGGCCGGCGCGGCGGGGTCCGCTACGTCGACGACAGCAAGGCCACCAACCCGCACGCCGCCGCGGCGTCGCTGCGCGCCTACCCGTCGGTGGTGTGGATCGCGGGCGGCCTGAACAAGGGGCTCGAGTTCGACGATCTCGTGGTCTCGGCCCGTCGCGGGCTACGCGCGGTGGTCCTGATCGGCCAGTGCGCCGACGAGGTGGCCGCGGCTCTCGCCCGACACGCCCCCGATGTCCCCGTGGAACGGGCCGCGGGCATGGACGATGCGGTGGAGGCCGCCGCGAAGCTCGCGGCACCGGGCGACACGGTGCTGCTCGCGCCCGCGGCGGCGTCGATGGACATGTTCCGTGACTACGCGGAGCGCGGCGACCTGTTCGCCGCGGCCGTGCGAGCGCGGGGAGGCTGACCGCCGGCGCTCTCCCTCCCAGCGCGACACCGGAGAGGAGGAGCGTGAGTGAGCGCATGACGGGTGCGCGAACCACCGGGCCGGGGACGGCCGTCGCCGGGTCGAGGCCCGCGGGCGGCAACGGCAAGGGTGGCACCGGCGCGGGCCGCACCGGCAAAGGCGCGGCCGGTACAGCCGGCGCGGGCGCGAGCGGCGCCGTGGGCGCCCCGGCGGTCACCGACCCGGGCGGAGCCGGCGGGCCGAGTCCCGGCGCCGGCGGGCCGGAGGCCACCGGGGCCCGGCGGGGCTGGGCCGGCGATCCCCGCACACCCGTCCTCGACCGCCCGCTGGCCTCGTACTACCTGCTGCTCTCCTCCGCCGGCCTGCTGCTGCTGCTCGGCCTGGTCATGGTGCTCTCGGCGTCCGGCCCGCGGTCCTTCCAGGACTTCGGCTCGGCCTACACGCTGTTCCTGCGCCAGGCGACCTGGGCCGGCATCGGCGTCCCGCTGCTGCTGGTGGCGAGCCGCCTGCCGATCCGGGTCTTCCGGGCCGCCGCCTACCCGTTGCTGGGCGTGACCGTCCTGCTGCTGATGGCGGTGCTCGTCCCGGGGATCGGGCATGTCGAGAACGGCTCCCGGCAGTGGATCCCGCTCGGTCCGTACACGCTGCAGCCGAGCGAGTTCGCCAAGATCACCCTGGTGCTGTGGTGCTCGGACGTCCTGGTCCGCAAGCGTCGCCTGCTGGTCAACTGGAAGCACCTGATCATCCCGGTGGTACCCGGCTTCCTGTTCATCGACCTGCTGCTCATGCTCGAGCCCGACCTGGGCGGCTCGATCTGCGTCACCGTGGTCCCGCTGGCGGTGCTCTGGGTGATCGGCACCCCGCTGCGGATCTACGCCGGGCTGCTCGGCGGCATGGTCGGCGCCGCCAGCGTCCTGGCGATCAGCGCGCCGTACCGGCTGGAACGGCTGATGTCCTTCCGGGATCCCTTCGCCGACCCGAACAACACCGGCTTCCAGGCCGTCCACGGCATCTACGCGCTGTCGTCCGGCGGCTGGTGGGGGGAGGGCCTGGGCGCCTCCCGGGAGAAGTGGCCGGACCTGCTGCCCGCCGTGCACACCGACTTCATCCTCGCGATCATCGGTGAGGAGCTCGGCCTGCTCGGGAGCCTGGTGACCGTCACGCTGTTCGGCGTGCTGGGCTACGCGGGCCTGCGCATCGCGCACCGCAGCGACGACCTGTTCATCCGGCTGGCCGCCACGGCGGTCACCGCCTGGATCATCGCCCAGGCGGTGGTGAACATGGGCGCGGTCGTCGGACTGCTGCCGATCACCGGGGTGACCCTGCCGCTGGTGTCCTTCGGCGGATCGGCGCTGCTGCCGACGATGGGCGCGCTGGGGATGCTGCTGGCCTTCGCCCGCCGGGAGCCGGACGCCGTCGTCTACCTGGCGGAACGGGCCGAGGCACGCCGGGCGGGGCGGGCCGGGCGGCGGTGGCTGCGCCGCCGCCGCGCCGCCCGGGTGGAGACCCCCGGAGCGGCGGTCTGAGCGGCCGCGCCAGGGCACCCGCGTGTTCGGCCGACCATGTTGCGTGGACGGCGCCCCGATGTGGAATCGTCAGGCCCGATGTTGCGAAGTGTGCTGCTCGCCGGCGGCGGAACTGCCGGCCACGTGGAACCGGCCCTCGCGGTCGCCGACGCGCTGCGCGCGGACGACCCCAGGATCCGGGTGACCCTGCTCGGCACCGAGACCGGGCTGGAGGCGAAACTCGTCCCGGCCCGCGGTTACGAGCTGGCGACCGTGCCGAAGGTGCCGATGCCCCGGCGTCCCTCGCCGGCGCTGCTCACGGTGCCGAAGCGGCTGGCGGCCGCCGTCGGCGCGGCCCGCGCGACGCTGCGCGAGGTGCGGGCGGACGTCGTGGTGGGCTTCGGCGGCTACGTCGCCGTGCCCGCCTACGTGGCCGCGCGCCGGCTGGGGGTGCCGATCGTCGTGCACGAGGCCAACCCGCTGCCCGGCCTCGCCAACCGGCTGGGTGCGCGGCTCACGCCGTTCGTGGCCACCTCCTACCCCAGCACCCCGCTGCGCGGGTCCAGGCTGACCGGGATCCCGCTGCGCGCGGAGATCCTCACCCTGGACCGTTCGGCGCCGGCGGCGCGTGCGGCGCGGGCCCGCTACGGCCTGGACGCCCACCGTCCCACCCTGCTCGTCTTCGGCGGGTCGCAGGGCGCCCGCTCGCTGAACACGGCGCTGGTCGGCGCGGCGCGGGAGCTGACCGGCGCGGGTGTGCAGGTGCTGCACGCCACCGGGCCGAAGAACTACGACGAGGTCGCCGCCGCGCTGCCCGCCGGGCTGGCCGCGCCCTACCGGGCGGTGCCCTATCTCGACCATATCCCCTCCGCGTACGCGGCGGCCGACATGAGCCTGTGCCGCTCCGGCGCGATGACGTGCGCCGAGCTCGCGGCGGTCGGCCTGCCGGCGGTGTACGTCCCGCTGCCGCACGGCAACGGCGAGCAGCGCCGTAACGCGCTGCCGACGGTGGAGGCCGGCGGCGGGCTGCTGGTGGATGACGCCGAGCTGAGCCCCGACTGGCTGACGGCCAACCTGCTCCCGGTGCTGACCTCGGCCGAGCGGCTGGGGAAGATGTCCGCTGCCTGCGCCGGCACCGGCCATCCGGACGCCGCCCGCGCGATCGTCGCGATGATCCGGCTGGCCGAGCCGACCCGCAGGCGGGCCCGGCCGAGGCACGCGGCGAACTGAGCGGGCTGGCGACGTGACGGCGCGAGATCTTCCCGCGGGCTGGCGGCGGGTCCACCTCGTCGGCATCGGCGGGATCGCGATGAGCGGCCTGGCACGACTGCTGGTGGCGCGGGGCGCGACGGTCTCCGGCAGCGACGCGGTCGAGTCCCGGCGGCTGGCGTCGCTGCGCGCGCTCGGTGTTCCGGTCACGGTGGGCACCGGCCCGCGCGGCTTCGACGCCGCCCGGCTCGACGGGGTCGAGCTCGTCGTCGTGGCGCCCGCGGTGCCGGGCGACGACCCGGAGCTCGTCGAGGCGCGCCGGCGCGAGCTGCGGGTGCTGACCCGCTCCGCCGCGCTCGCCGGGCTGATGGCCGGCCACCGGGGCGTCGCGGTCGCGGGCTCGCACGGCAAGACCACGGTGGCGATGATGCTCACCGCCGCCCTGCAGGCCTGCGGTGAGGACCCCACGTTCGCGGTCGGCGGCGATCCGGGCGAGGCCGGTTCGCACACCCACGCGGGCGGATCCGAGCTGATGGTCGTCGAGGCCGACGAGGACGCCGGCGCGTTCTGGCAGCTCCAGCCGCACGGCGTGGTGCTGACGGGGGTGGCCGCCGAGCATCTCGACCACTACCGGACGATGCCCGCCCTCGCCGCGTCGTTCGCGACGTTCCTGCGCCGGGTCGACCCGGACGGCTTCCTGGTCGCCTGCGTGGACGACGCGGCCGGGTGGGCGCTCGCCACGGCGGCGGCCGAGCACGCCGACCGTTGGCGCCGCGCCGGCGGCGTCGGCCCCGGAGGTGGAGGCGTCGGCCCGGACGGCGGCCGGCCGTGGCTGACGGGGTACGGGTTCGGGCCGTCCGCCGATGTCCGGCTCGTCGCCGAGCAGATCTCGATCGCGGGCACCAGCGCGGAGGTCGTCGTTCACGGCGTCCGGCTGGGCCGGCTGTCGTTGCGGGTCCCCGGCCGGCACCATCTGCTGGACGCCGCGGCCGCCCTGGCCGCCGGGATCGCCCTGGGCGCCCTGCTGGCCGGGCTGGCCGAGTTCGCCGGGGTCCGCCGCCGCTTCGAGTCGCTCGGGTCGGCGGGTGGGGTGCGGGTGGTCGACGACTACGCCAACCATCCGGACCGGGTGGCCGCCGCGGTCGAGGCGGCGCGGGCGGCGGCCGGCGGTGGCCGGGTCGTCGTCGCGTTCCAGCCGCACCTGTACAGCCGGACGGCCCTGCTCGCCGACCGGTTCGGCGCCGCGCTCGGCTCGGCCGACGCGGTCGTGGTGATGGATGTCTACGGGGCCGGGGAGCAGCCCGAGCCGGGCGCCGGCGGAGCCCGGGTGGCCGCGGCCACCCGGGCCGGCGCGGCGCGGGCCGAGGCGGCCCGGCCCGGCCCGGCGACCTGGTCATGACCCTGGGTGCCGGGGACGTGACGCAGGTGGGCCCGGAGCTGCTGCGCCTGCTGGCCGAACGCTCGGCCCTGCCGAGCTAGCCCAGGCCGCGGGCCGACGCGGAAGTGGGGCGGCTGAGTGAGCCCCAGGGGTTCACTCAGCCGCCCCGTTTCGGTTCGAAGCGTGTCGGGGCGGTGGGTCAGTGCACCGCGGCGAGGATGACGACCGGGATCTCGCGGGTCGCCTGGTCCTGGTGGGTGCGCAGGCCGGGCATGCTGTCCACCAGGGCCGTGTGGAGCCGCTCGCGCTCGGGCCCCGCGGCGGTGGACGCCTCCGCGTCGAACCGGTCGGCGTCGAGCTCCACGGTGACCTTCGGGTGCGCCAGCAGGTTCCGGTACCACTGGGGGTGCGCCGCGGCGGCCATGTTCGAGGCGTAGACGACGAGGCGCCGGGCCGGGGCGTCCCGGGGGTCGGCGGTGTCGTGCGCCGGGGAATCGTCCGTCACGTAGCCCAGCGGCGTGGTGTGCGGGCGTCCGGTGCGCTCGCCGACGGTCGTCAGCAGCAGGAGCCGGGAGCCGGACAGCGTCTTCTCCAGCCTGCCGCCGTTGGCGCGGTACTCGGCGATCACCGCCTGGTTGACCACCCGGAAGTCGAACCCGCGGCTGTCCGCGGCTCGAGTCTCGGTCATCGTCGTCCCTCCTCACCCTTTCCGCCGGGGCACCCGCCGGGACGGGGGAGTGCGCGTTCACCGGAGAATGTCACGCGGCGCAGTCAACCATCGACTCCGCGCACCGCCGTGCAGGGTCAGGCCGGCAGGCCCGTCGCGTCCTGGTCACCCGCCCGATTGCTCCCGGAAAGTGCTTCGGTGCCGCCGGCGGTGAGCAGGTCCAGCAGGCGTGGGCCGAGCGTGGTGATCGTCCCGGCGCCCAGGGTGAGCAGCATGACGCCGTGCGTGCCGTCGGCCGCCGGGCCGCCGGGGTCGCCGCCGCCGCCGGCACTGGCACCGGCGGCGAGGTCGCCGATCTCGGTGAGGTCGGCGACGAGCCGGCCCGGCAGGTCGGGCCAGGCCACGTAGCCGGCGACGGCCGGCCGGCTGATCCGCCCGGCGAGGTCGGAGGCGTGCAGGCCCAGGTCGTCGGTCTCACGCGCGGCGTACACGTCGGTCACGTAGACCCGGTCGGCGTCGCCGAAGGCCGTCGCGAAGTCGTCGAGCAACGCGGCGAGGCGGCTGAAGGTGTGCGGCTGCGCGACCGCCCAGACCTGCCGGCCGGCGGCGCGGTCACGGGCCGCGCGCAGGGTGGCGCGGATCTCGGTCGGGTGGTGCGCGTAGTCGTCGACGATCTCCACCCGGGTGCCGCCGGGCGCACTCGCCCGGCCCACGACGTCGAAGCGCCGGGACGCGCCCGCGTACGTCCCCAGCGTCCGCAGGGCGTCCGCCGGCGGCACCCCCAGCTCGGTGGCGGTGGCGAGGGCGGCGAGGGCGTCCAGGGCGATGTGGGGGCCGGGCAGCGCCAGGGTGAGCTCGCCGACCCGCTTCCCGTCGCGCAGCACGGTCGAGGTGGAGCCGCCGCCGGGCAGGGGGACGTAGTCGACCGCCCGCCAGGTCCGGCCGGGAGCGAAGCCGTAGTCGACCACCCGGGCCCGCGCCGCGCCGGCCCGCTCGCCGGGCGCGGGCCGCCGGTCGAGCTCGGCGAGCACCGCGGTGACGCCGGGATGGTCGCCACAGACGACCAGTCGCCCGCCCGGACGGACCCGGGCGGCGAAGTCGGCGAACACCGCGCGCACCGAGGCCTCGTCCGGGAAGAGGTCCGGATGCTCCCACTCGACGTTGGTGATGATCGCGAGCTCCGGGTCCAGCCCGGCGAACGCGCCGCCGTACTCGTCCGCCTCCAGGACGAACACCTCGCCCCGGCCGGCCACGGCGCTGCCGCCCAACTGGGCCACATCGGCACCGATGACCGCGGTCGGGTCGGCACCGCCGGCCGCCAGCACCAGGGTCAGCATCGCCGCGGTGGTGGTCTTGCCGTGCGAGCCGGCGACCGCCACCAGGCGGTAGGGCGCGGTCAGCTCCGGCAGCCAGTCCGAGCGCCGCCGGACGGGGACGCCGAGCTCGCGGGCGGCGACGATCTCCGGGTGGTCGTCACGCAGCGCGCTGGAGGCCACGACGACGTCCGCCGCGGACAGCTCCGCGGCCAGCGCCGCCGCGTCGGCCGCGGGGCCGACCCGGACGGGGACCCCCAGCTCACGCAGCATGGCGACCCGCGGTGAGTCCTCCTGGTCGCTGCCGGAGACCTGGCCGCCGGCGGCCAGGTGGATCTGGGCGAGCGGTGACAGTCCGGCGCCGCCGATGCCGAGGAAGTGGACCCGCCGGGGCTGCCTGGGGCGGTCGCGGGGGTCGGGGACGACGGGCGGCGACGCGGCGGCGCGGGCGGTCGGAGCGGCCGGAGCGGCCGGAGCGTCGTCGGAGTGCGGACCGGTCACGCCACGCAGTACACACCACCGGGCAGGGCCTTTGCGGAGCTGCCCCGGGCGAGCCGGGACCGGTGTGACGAACGGGACGCGAATCCCATCCGTGTGACGCGCCGCCAGCGTCCTTGACCACCGACGAAGCCGTGCCTACTGTCCGATCCACAGTCGGAAGTTGACATAACTGTAACCGTCTAGCTGACGGTGAAGGTTGAGGCTGCTCGGCTGCTTCCCCGCTCCAATCGGTCGTAAGGCCGCGGGCTAACGGAGCCGGGGAGCCCCCCTGCTCGCCCACCGACGCCGCTGGAGGACCGACACCGCATGGCAGCCCCCCAGAACTATCTCGCGGTCATCAAGGTCGTCGGGATAGGCGGAGGCGGCGTAAACGCCGTCAACCGGATGATCGAAGTCGGGCTGAAGGGTGTCGAGTTCATCGCCATCAACACCGACGCCCAGGCGCTGTTGATGAGCGACGCCGACGTCAAGCTCGACGTCGGCCGTGAACTCACCCGTGGCCTGGGGGCCGGTGCCGACCCGGAGGTCGGCCGCCAGGCCGCCGAGGATCACCGCGAGGAGATCGAGGAGGTCCTCAAGGGGGCCGACATGGTCTTCGTGACCGCGGGTGAGGGCGGTGGCACCGGCACCGGTGGTGCTCCCGTCGTCGCCAACGTGGCCCGCTCACTCGGCGCGCTGACGATCGGCGTGGTGACGCGTCCGTTCACCTTCGAGGGCCGCCGCCGCGCGACCCAGGCCGACACGGGCATCGACACCCTCCGCAATGAGGTCGACACCCTCATCGTCATCCCGAACGACCGCCTTCTCGCGATGACCGATCGCGACATCAGCGTCCTGGACGCCTTCCGCAGCGCAGACCAGGTGCTGCTCTCCGGTGTCCAGGGCATCACCGACCTGATCACCACCCCTGGTCTGATCAACCTCGACTTCGCCGACGTCAAGACGGTCATGTCGCACGCCGGCAGTGCCCTGATGGGCATCGGCCGGGCGCGGGGCGACGACCGGGCCACGGTCGCCGCCGAGCAGGCCATCGCCTCCCCCCTGCTGGAGGCCAGCATGGACGGCGCACAGGGCGTCCTGCTGAACATCTCCGGCGGGTCCGATCTCGGGCTGTTCGAGATCAACGCCGCGGCCGAGCTGGTCGCCGACGCGGCCCATCCCGAGGCGAACATCATCTTCGGTGCGGTCATCGACGACGCCCTCGGCGACGAGGTGCGGGTCACCGTGATCGCCGCCGGGTTCGACACCGTGCAGGACCGGCGGACCCGCACGCTCGCCACCCAGCGCCGGCCACCGGGGCCGGGTGGTGCGGCCGGTGGCCCGCCCCAGCCGGGGGCCCCCGGCCAGCCGGCGGCCCAGCCGGGCCCGGGCGGCGCACCGAGCACCACGGCGCTGCCGCCGATCCCGAACGTGCCGGCACCGCCGCGGCCCGCGCCGACCCACTCGACCTACCTGCCGCCGACGAGCCAGCAGGTCGGCCACTACGTGCCGGATCCGCTGCCCGACGACCGCGCCCCGAGCCAGGCCGGCGCGCCGGCGGTGAGCTCCGCCGGCGACCAGCGGCCCATGGGTGGGCCGCCCCGTCGGGAGCACCCGGACCAGGCCGGGGAGGGCGGCTACGCCCGTTCCGCGCCGGCTGCCGGCATCCAGGGCGGCGGCCATCCGGCTCCCAGCCACCAGGCTCCCGGGCACGGCGCTCCGGCCCACGCGGCCTCGGCGCAGGGCCTGCCCCGCACCGGGCTCGGGCCCGGCGGGGCCGCTCCCAACGGGGTCCCGGGCGGGCCCGGAGCCGCTCCGGTCGGCGGCGCCCCGCCGCAGGCCGGCCGCGGCCCGGACCCGGCCCGTCCCGGCCCGCGTCCGACCTACCCGCCGCGCCGCCCCGTCCGCCCGGTGGCCGACGACGACGAGCTGGACGTCCCCGACTTCCTCAAGTAGGCGGCGGTGCCCCTCCTGGTGACCTCGCGTGACGGCGGCACGAGCGCGCCGCCGTACGCGGGGCTCAACCTCGGTGACCACGTGGGTGATGACCCGGAGGCGGTCGAGGCGAACCGGCGGCTGCTCGTGTCCCGGGTCGGCCGGCCGGTCCAGTTCATGCGGCAGGTGCACGGGGCCCGGGTGAGCCTGGTGCGGGCACCCGGGCCGCAGCCCGAGGCCGACGCCATGGTCACCGACACGACCGGCGTCGCGCTCGCGGTGCTGGTGGCCGACTGCGTGCCGGTGATCTTCGAGTCGCCGGCGGCGGTGGGCGTCGCGCACGCCGGCCGCCAGGGCATGGCGGCGGGTGTGCTGACGGCCACGTTGGAGATCTTCGACGAGCTCGGGGCCGACCGCGCGTCGATCGACGTCACGCTGGGCCCGGCGATCTGTGGGCGGTGCTACGAGGTGCCCGCCCAGATGCGCGCCGACGTCCAGCGGCAGGTTCCGGGCAGCGGGTCGTGGACCCGCTCGGGCACCCCGGCGCTGGATCTCCGGGCCGGGCTGCGCGCCCAGCTGGCGGCGGCGGGTGTGGGCCGTGTTGTGGTCTCTGATCGTTGCAGTGCCGAGTCCGGTGATCTCTACTCCTACCGCCGCGACGGGCGGACCGGGCGGTTCGCCGGCGTCGCCTGGCTGCCGTGACCGGGCCCGTACCCGGCCCCGGCCGCGAGACGGACCCGCGCCGGTTCGCGGAGCTGCGCGAGCGGCTGACAATCGTCCGTGACCGGATCGGCGTGGCCGCCCGGGACACGGGCCGTGACCCGGCGGAGCTGACCCTGATCGCCGTCAGCAAGACCCGGCCCGCCGAGGACGTCCTCGCGCTGGTCGCGCTGGGTGTCCGGCACTTCGCCGAGAACCGCGAGCAGGAGGCCGGCCCGAAGGCCGAGGCCGTCCGGCTGGCGCTGGCCGGCGCCGCCGCGGGCGGCCCGGAGGAGCACACGATGTGGTCCGATGGTGATCGTTCCCGGGAGTCGAGTCCGCTGGCCGACACGTCGGGGGCATGGCGTCCATCACGTGTGGATCATGCTCCGACCCTCGGGTCGGCCACCGGGCCCGATGTGCCGGTCTGGCATTTCGTCGGCCAGCTCCAGCGCAACAAGGCCCGGGCCGTGGCGGGCTGGGCGCACTGCGTGCAGTCGGTGGACCGAGCGCGACTGGTCGAGGCCCTTTCCCGGGCGGCAACGGCACGTGGTCGTCAGATATCCGTGTGCATACAGGTCAGTCTGGACCTCGCGGGGCCGGCCGCCGCCCCGGGTGCACCCGGGGCGCGAAACGCCCTGTCTACCAGGGAGAACGAGTCCCCCGCCGGGGCCGCGGACGGCGCTCGCGGCGGCGCCCTGCCCGCGGAGGTACCGGCGCTCGCCGAGCTCGTCGCCGGCTCCGAAGGGCTTGTTCTGGCGGGTGTGATGGCTGTCGCGCCACGCGGAGCACCCGCCAGGCCGGCCTTTGCGCGACTCCGTGAGGTAGCCGAACGACTTCGTTCCGAACATCCCGCCGCGACGCTAGTCAGCGCCGGGATGTCCGGTGATCTCGAGGACGCGGTTGCGGAGGGCGCGACACACCTTCGGATCGGCACCGCTTTGTTCGGTGAACGGCACGGTGTCCCTTAGAGTCGCGCCCATGGGGCTCGGTCGCAGGGCGATGGTCTACCTCGGGCTCGCCGAGGAGGACGAGGACTATCTCGACGACGACTATGACGACGGCGATCACGACGCCGTCCGAGGCGCTGTCCGGGAGGATCGGCGGGCCACGCTCGACCCGGTACCGATAGACCGGTCGGTCCGCCGGATCGATGCACGTGAGGAGCATGTCGCCATGCCGCGACGCCCACCGGTGGAGCATCTGCGACCGCCCGTGCCGACGCCGATGCGCCGGGTGGCGCCGGTGGAGGAGCCCCGGCCATACCGGATCACGACGCTCCAGCCGCGTAGCTACAATGAGGCCCGTCAGATCGGTGAGGAGTTCCGTGACGGGACTCCCGTTATCATGAACCTCACCGAGATGGACGACGTCGACGCCAAGCGGCTGGTCGACTTCGCCGCAGGGCTGATCTTCGGGCTCCGCGGCGACATCGAGAAGGTGACCAACAAGGTCTTCCTGCTCTCGCCGCACAACGTCGAGGTCACCGAGACAGACAAGCGACGCATCCGCGAGGGTGGGTTCTACAACCAGTCGTAGCAACCAGTCGTAGCCAGGGCAAGATCGTCCAGTAGGGTCGTCACCACTTCCCCTCGTCCTCCCGGGAGAGAGCACCATCAGCGCACTTGGAACTCTGCTCTTTTGGGTGCTGACGGCCTACCTGCTGCTCCTGATCGCTCGGTGGGTCATCGACCTGGTGCTCGCGCTGAGTGGTTCCTTCCGGCCGACCGGTCCCCTGGTCCTGCTCTTCGAGATCGTGTACACGGCGACTGACCCTCCGTTGCGATTCATCCGGCGGTTCATCCCGCCGTTGAGGGTAGGTAGCGTTGCGCTTGACCTCGGTTTCCTGCTTCTCTTCATAGTGATCGTCGTTTTGCAGAGCTATGCGCAGAGGCTGTGACTGAGGTCGTGTGCACACCGCGAGTGCGGGCAAGGCAGACTGCCCGCAGACCGCCCTCTCTTCGGGGAGCGGCGATGCCGCACGAGGAGGCAACGTGGCGCTGACACCGCAGGATGTTCAGAACAAGGTCTTCAGCCCGACGAGATTCCGCACGGGCTACAACGAGGACGAGGTCGACACCTTCCTTGATGAGGTCGAGGCCGAGCTGACGCGACTGCTCGACGAGAGCAGCGACCTGCGCAGGCAGCTCGACGAGGCCCGTCGCTCCGGCGGTGGCGGTCCCGGTGTCCCGGCACAGATCCTCGACGAGAACCAGCAGCTGCGCCGTCAGCTCGAGGAGTCCCGCCGGCAGCTGGCCCAGGCGCAGGCCCAGGCCGCGCAGGCGGCCCAGGCCGCCCGCGAGCGGCCCCCGATGCCCGCCGGCCCGCCTGGCGCGGGTCCGGGCGGTCCGGGTGGACCCGGTCTCGGTGCCCCCGGCGTGCCTGGTGGTCCGCCGGTGTCCGGTGGTCCGACGGCGGTCATGCCCGCGCTGGTGGGCGGGGGCGGTCAGGTCCCGGCCCGCACGGGTCCGGGAGCCGGTGGCCAGAACGACGCCGACATCGAGCAGCGGGTCGCGCGGACGCTCGTGCTCGCCCAGCGGACCGCCGACGAGGCGCTGCGGGAAGCCCGTGCCGAGTCGGAACGGGCTCGCCGCGACGCGCGCGCCGACGCCGACCGGATCCTCGGTGAGGCCCGGGCGCACGTCGCCGAGCAGCTCGGTGGGCTCGAGGACGACAAGCGTCGCCTCGAGGGCCAGGTCGAGCAGCTGCGCGCCTTCGAGCGCGAGTACCGCACGCGGTTGCGTGCCTACCTGGAGATGCAGCTGCGCGACCTGGACGGCATGCCCACCCAGCCGGCCGTCGGGCCGGGCATGCCGGCGCGCCCCGGGCTCAACCCCGGCGCGCCGACGCCCACCCCGGCCCCCGCGAGCGTCGGGATGGCGCAGACCGGTGGCGGCCAGCCACCCCAGCCCCAGCACGTGGGGGCGCAGGCGTTCCAGGGCGGCCCGCAGATGGGCGCCGCGACGCTCGCGCGGGAGAGCAACGGTCACGGCGGTCGTCCGGACCTCGACCCGGGTCGTCGCGAGGCCCCGGGCATGCAGGAGTTCTAGGCCACCATGGTGATGGTCAGCGGTGCCCTGGTGGTCATCGCCGCGGTGCTGGCCGTGGTCGGCCTGTTCGGCGCGGCCACCTGGTCGTACACCTCACTGATCGTCGGCTGCCTCGCCGCGGCCCTGCTGCCTGTCGCGGCCGTCCGGCGCGCCGGCGGCTGACGACACCCCGCCCGGCCGCGCGGCCGGGGCCGGGAAACCACGGCTGTCTCCGCCCAGGCCCGCGCCGACGGGCGTTCCACCGGCGCGGGCGGGCGGGCAGCGGTCAGCCAACCACCGGCGGCGCGGCTGTCGTCCTGGTCAGGGCGAAGGTCAGCCCGAGTTCCGCGGCTGATCCCCGGTGCCAGGCCGGCTCCGCCGGGGCGGTGGCCCCCGCGGCGTCAGCCGGCTCCTCGACCGGTGCCTCCTGGAAGACCGTCGCCAGGATCTCGTCGGCGACGGTCGCCGCGTGTTCGCGCAGCGCTGCCACCGTGTCCTGCTTGCTGGCCGCCCAGCGCAGCTCGACCCGGTCGGTGATCTCCAGCCCCGCGGCCCGCCGCGCGTCCTGCAGGACGCGCACCACGTCGCGGGCGAGCCCGGCGCGGGCCAGCTCCGGGGTGACGGTCAGGTCGAGGGCGACCGACAGACCCGACTCGCTTGTCACCGACCAGCCCTCACGCGGCGTCTCGGTGACGATCAGATCCGCCCCGCCGAGCTCGATGGCCTCGCCGTCCACGGTGACGGTCAGTCGGCCGTCCACCGGGGCCCCGGCGGTGGCGACGGCGGCGGCGACCGCCTTCGTGCGACTGCCGAAGCGCCGTCCCAGCGCCCGGAAGTTCGGCTTCACGCTGATGTCGACGAGATCCGAGGTCGCGGCCTCGACGGCGACGACGTTGAGCTCCTCGGCGATCTGCGCGCGCAGCTCCGCCGAGAGGTCGTCGAACGCAGAGGAGCCGACCACCGCGCGCGGCAGCGGCTGGCGGGTGCGCACCCCGCTGGCGGCGCGGGCCGCGCGGCCGAGCTCGACGACTCTGCGCACCAGGTCCATCCGCTCGGCCAGGCCCGGCTCGACGAGGTCCGCCGGCAGCTGCGGCCACGAGGCGAGGTGCACCGAGTCCGGGGCGCCGGGCAGGATGCCCGCGAACAGCCGGGACCACAGCCAGTCGGTCAGGAACGGGGTGAACGGCGACATCACCCGGGTCAGGCCGTCCAGGCAGGTGTAGAGGGTGGCCAGCGCGTCCGGGTCACCCGCCCAGAATCGGCGCCGCGAGCGCCGGACGTACCAGTTCGACAGGTCGTCGACGAAGCGGGCGATGCGGCGCCCGGCGCGCAGCGAGTCGAAGCCGTCGAGGGCGGCGTCCACCTCGGCCACGGTGTCGGCGAGCTCGGAGAGCGCCCACCGGTCCAGCACCGGGCGGTCGGCCGGGGCCGCGGCCCCCGCGCCTGACCCGTCGGCGCCGGTCGGGCGCCAGTCCGCCGCGCCCGCGTAGAGCGCGAAGAACGACGCGGTGTTCCAGTAGGTGAGCAGGATCTTGCGGACGATGTCCTCGATCGACTCGTGGCTGACCCGGCGGTCCGACCACGGTGAGCCACCGGCCAGCATCAGCCACCGGACGGCGTCCGCCCCGTGCCGGTCGAACAGGTCGAACGGGTCCAGCACGTTGCCGACGTGCTTGCTCATCTTGCGGCCCTCGGCGTCGAGCAGCAGGCCCAGGCACAGCACGGTCTCGTAGGACGACCGGTCGAAGACCAGCGTGCCCACGGCCATGAGCGTGTAGAACCAGCCCCGGGTCTGGTCGATCGCCTCGCAGATGTACTGCGCCGGGTACTGCTTCGCGAACTCGTCGGCGTTGCGGTGCGGGGCACCCCACTGGGCGAACGGCATCGCGCCGCTGTCGTACCAGACGTCGATGACCTCGGGCACCCGCCGGGCGGTCGCCGCGCAGGTCGGGCACGGCAGGGTCACGTCGTCGACGAACGGGCGGTGCGGGTCGAGCGCCGAGTGGTCCGTGCCGGTCAGCTCGGAGAGCTCGGCCAGCGAGCCGACGCAGGTCAGGTGGGCCGGATCGGCCTCGCAACGCCAGACCGGCAGCGGGGTGCCCCAGTACCGGTTGCGGGACAGCGCCCAGTCGACGTTGTTGCGCAGCCATTCGCCGTAGCGGCCCTCGCGGATGCGCTCGGGGTGCCAGTCCGTCCGCGCGTTCTCGGCGAGCAGCCGCTCGCGGACGGCGGTCGTGCGGATGTACCAGGACGGCAGCGGGTAGTAGATCAGCGGCGTGTGGCAGCGCCAGCAGTGCGGGTAGCTGTGCGTGTAGGTCGCCGCCCGCCACATCAGACCGCGGGCGGTGAGGTCCGCGGACAGCGGCGCGTCGGCGTCCTTGAAGAACAGCCCGCCGACCAGCGGGACCTCGGGCAGGAAACGCCCGTCCGTCCCGACCGGGTTGACGACGCCGAGGCCGTTGGCGCGGCAGACCGCGAGGTCCTCGGCGCCGAAGGCGGGCGCCTGGTGGACGAGGCCGGTGCCGTCCGTGGTCGTCACGTAGTCCGCGAGCACCACCGAGTGCGGGCGGGCGGACGTCCCCGCACCTCTGCCGACGGCGGTCTTCGCCGCGGCCTCCTCGAAGCGCTCCAGCGCGACCAGCTCGAACGGCCGGGCGTAGCGGGTGCCGGCCAGCTCGGTGCCGGTGAAGCGCTCGACGACCTCGGCGCCCTCGCCCAGGGCCGCGGTCAGCAGCGGTTCGGCGACGACGAGCAGCTCACCGCCGGCGGCCCGGGCCAGCACGTAGTCGACCTCGGGATGGACGGCGACCGCCGTGTTGGAGACCAGCGTCCACGGGGTGGTCGTCCACACCAGCAGGTGCGCGCCCCGCTCGGCCAGACCGCGCGGGCCCTCGACGATCGGGAACCGCACGTAGACCGACGGGTCGTCGGTGTCGCTGTAGCCCTGGGAGACCTCGTGGTCGGACAGCGGTGTCTCGTCGCGCGGGCAGTACGGGGTGACCCGGAAGTCCTCGACCAGCAGGCCCTTGTCGAAGATCTGCTTGAGAGACCACCAGACGCTCTCGATGTACGAGGTGTCCATCGTCCGGTAGGCGTCGTCGAGGTCGACCCAGTAGCCCATCCGCTCCGTCATCGCGGAGAAGTCGGCGACGTGGCGCAGCACCGACTCGCGGCACTTCTCGTTGAACTCGGCGATGCCGTAGTCCTCGATGTCACTCTTGCTGGTGAAGCCGAGTTCCTTCTCGACGGCGAGCTCGACGGGCAGGCCGTGGCAGTCCCAGCCCGCCCGGCGGGGCACGTGGTAGCCCTTCATCGTCCGGTAGCGCGGGAAGAGGTCCTTGAAGACCCGGGCCTCGACGTGGTGGGCGCCCGGCTTGCCGTTCGCGGTCGGCGGGCCCTCGTAGAACACCCACAGCGGCCGGTCGGTGCCGGCCTGCAGCGAGCGGTGGAAGACCTTGGAATCCTTCCAGCGCTCCAGCGTCTCGCGCTCGAAGGCGGGCAGGTCGACCCGCGCGGGCAGTGGGCGGAACGCGGGCGTCGGGGCGTCGGGGGTACTCATCGTGGCTGGTCTCCGTCGGCGGTGGGGCACTCCGGCGGAGGGACGACACCCCGCCGCACACCGGCGCGGGCCGGTGGTGGCGCGAGGTACCGCGGTACCACCCTCCTTGCGCGCCCGGCGCGTTCCACGATCTCTCGTGGACGGCGGCCGAGCGGCCACTCTTGTCCTGCCGCGGCGGCCGGATCTACTGGGGGCCCGGGGCCCTGTTCTCCCGACAGCTCAGGGTGATCTTCGCGGCGCGCTGGCCACCGGGCTCGCACCACCCCCGGCTCGCTGCGACTGCGCCCGCCGCTACTCGTCCCGTCAAAGCCTTTCCGCTCCTTCAGCGTAGCCGACGGCGAACGGCGCCCCGGGCCGCGGATCGCCGGCGGTCGACCCGTGAGATCGCACCCGTACAGTGGTGTGTGTGGTGGCCGAGCCGGGGATGGACAAGGGCGTCCCGTACGGGAGCACCGGACACGGGAGCACCGTGAACGGGAGCGCCGTGAACGGGAGCACCGCGAACATCGGTGCGGCCGGCGCGGGCGCCCCGGGTGTCGCCGGCGCGGGAGACGGCGCCCCGACAGGTGGCGCCCCGGCCCGACCCGGGCGGGACCGCCTGGTCGCCTCACACCGTGCGGTGCTCGTCGTGGCGCTGACCGCGCTGTGCCTGATCGCCCTGGACATCGGCACGAAGCTGCTCGCCGTCGCCCGGCTCTCCGGGCGCGCGCCGATCGAGATCATCCCCGGCGTGCTCGACCTGCGCCTGACCCGGAACTCGGGGGCGGCGTTCAGCCTGGCCGGCGGAGCCACGGTCATCCTCAGCCTGATCGCGCTGGCGGTCGTCGCGGTGGTCGTGGTGACCGCGCGGCGGCTGGCCTCCGTCGGGTGGGCGTTCGTCTTCGGTGCCATGGTCGGCGGCGCGCTGGGCAACCTGATCGACCGGCTGTTCCGCGCCCCCGGGCCGCTGCGCGGGCACGTCGTGGACTTCGTCCACATCCACCACTGGCCCATCTTCAACGTCGCCGACTCGGCGATCGTCTGCGGAGGAGTGCTCGCGGTCATTCTTTCTCTACGCGGCATCGGCCTGGACGGCACGCGCCTCTCCACCGCCCCGCCACCCGAACCCGAACCCGGGCCAGCCGACTCGACCGGGCCGGGTAACACCGGTGGCGCCGGGGCAGGTGGCGCGTGAGCACGGCCGAGACCGACCGGCGCTCGCTGCCGGTGCCCGACGGCCTCGACGGTATCCGCCTGGACGCCGCCATCGCGCGCATGTTCGGCCTGAGTCGCACGGCCGCGGCCACGCTCGTCGACGACGGCCAGGTGAGCGTCGACGGCCAGGTCCGCGGGCGCTCCGACCGGGTGAGCGGCGGCGCCTGGCTCGACGTCGCCCTGCCCGCCCCACCCCGCCCCGTCACGATGGAGCCCACCCCGGTCGAGGGCCTGCGCATCCTGCACGACGACGACGACATCGTGGTCGTCGACAAGCCGGTCGGTGTCGCGGCCCACCCGGCCCCCGGGTTCACCGGTCCGACGGTCATCGGCGCACTCGCCGCCGCCGGCTACCGGGTCTCCACCTCGGGCCCGGCCGAGCGTCAGGGCGTGGTGCACCGCCTCGACGTCGGCACGACCGGGGCGATGGCGGTCGCGAAGAGCGAACGCGCCTACACCCTCCTCAAGCGGGCCTTCCGGGAGCGCGAGGTCGAGAAGGAGTACCGGGCTGTCGTCCAGGGGCACCCCGACCCGCTGCGCGGCACGGTCGACGCCCCCATCGACCGCCATCCCCGCCGGCCCGGCCTGTTCGCCGTCGTCGCGGACGGCAAGCCCAGCGTGACCCACTACGACACCGAGGAGGCGTTCCGCGCCGCCTCGCTGCTGTCGGTGCGGCTGGAGACGGGCCGCACCCACCAGATCCGGGTGCACATGTCGGCGCTGCGCCATCCCTGCGTGGGCGACCTCGCCTACGGGGCGGATCCGACGCTGGCCCAGCGGCTCGGGCTGACCAGGCAGTGGCTGCACGCCGCCCGGCTGGCCTTCGCGCACCCGGCGGACGGTACCTGGGTCGAGTTCACCAGCCCCGATCCCGACGACCTGGCCGAGGCGGTGAAGCGGCTGCGCGACCAGACGTGAGGACACCGGTGCCCGCGGACCCCGGCCCGCCCTCCGCGCCGTCCGCGGGGGGCGATCCCGAGGCGGCCCGTGTGCCCGCCGAACCCGCGCCTGCCGCCTCCGTCGACTCCGCGTCCGCTTCCGCTGCCAGCGACCCGTCTTTCGGTCATCCACAGTCCGGTGACCAACCTGCCGACGAGCCGCCCGCCGAACAGCACCTGACCGCCGGGCATCCGCCCGCCGGGCGGCACCCGGCAGCCGGGCACCCGCCCGCGGTCGATCAGCCGACCGTCGACGCTCCTGCGGGGAACGCGCCCTCGGCGGGCGGTCCCTCCGGGGCGGCCCCCCTGACCGGGAGCCGTCCGGGAGATGCTCCCGCGTCGCCCGCCGCGTCCAGCATGTCCGCGTCGCCCGCCGTGTCCGCGTCGCCCACGGGTGACGCGTCCGGTGGCGACGGCCGCGCGGCCGGTGGGCCGGGACGCTTCGTGATCCGGCTGCTCGACCGGGTCGACGACGCCGCCCTCCCGTCGGCCGGGCGGACGCTCGCGGCGGTCGCGGGCGGCCTCGCCGGCGCGCGCGACCGTCCCCGGGCCCGCCTGCGCCGCGGCCGGGCGGCGGGCGAGGGCCCGTACTCCGACGGCGACGGCCCGCCGCCGCCGGGACGCGCCGGTGTCGTCACCGGGCGGGTCCTGGAAGCCGTCGGCCGGCTGCTGGTGCTCGGGCTGGTCGTGCTCATCGTCGTCGGTGCCGTCACCACGATGCTGCGTGGCGCCGATCCCGACGGCAGCCATCCACCCGGCCCAGGTCCCGGCGACGCGCCGGCCGGGCCCGTCGAGCCCACGGTCATCGTCGGCCCGGCCGCCGGTGAGTCGCCCGCCGCGTACACCGCCGAGGCGGCGGCGAAGCTGGACGGCCTGACCCGGGCGGCTCCGGACGCCGACCTCTACGCCGTCGTCAGTCTGGCCGGCTACCGCACGCCGGACGAGATGCTGCGGATCTTCACCGCCTACCGGACGCTCGAGGTGTTCTTCGGCGTCCCGCCGGACGGGATGGTGACGGCCGCCACCGTCCGCGACCCGGTCGCGGACCTCACGGCCGCCTTCGACAGCGAGGCCGCCGCCGCCGACACCCGCGCGCACGACAGCACGGACCCCGCCGCGGCCGAGCGCGCGCGGCAGGAGGCCACCGCGCTGCGCGCCCGGTGCGGCTGCCTGTTCGCCGCGGTCGTGCGGGCGCCGGCGGCCCGGCTGGTCGATCTCGGGCGTCTCTCGGGGGTGCGGGTCGTCGACCCGGCCCCGCCCGGCATCTCACCGGCGGCCGTGCACTTCGTCCCGCTGCAGCCCGGCCAGCGCTGAGCGACCGCCCGCGAGCCTGGCGGCGTTCCACCCCCCGAGGTGCCCACCCGGCACGTTGGGGGCGGGCACGGCTGGGCGGAGCGAGGCCCCCCGCGCCGCGCGCGGGAGGGCGCCGGGCGCCGCGATCGGCCTAGCGCGACGGCCGTCAGGAGGGTCGTCTTCCATCGTCCGACCGGGACAGGGCAGGATTGCACCAGGTCCAGGGGGGACGTCCACCGGCACGGCCGGGTGGCGGGACCTGACCGGCGGCCGTGCTACGGACGGTCCGCCTGACGACGAAGGGGGCACTCGGGTGAGGTTGGCCAGGGGCACCCGGGAGGTCTTCGACGCGGAAAGCCTGCTCGAGGAGTACCTGGGGCCACGCAAACGGGGACTGCGGTACGCGTACCCCTACTACGACGGGCTCGTCACCAACGGCGACCCGGATCTGCTGTGCACCGGCGACCTGCTGGCGCCCTGCCTGCTCGGCGTGAACGTGGACCTCGACCGGATGCACACGCTGACCGCGCTGACCCCGCTGCTGCAGCGGGCGCTGGACCGGCTGCCTCCGGGTATCGAGCTGATCGAGGCGGACGAGGTGACCCTCGACCTGGTCGCGGCGCTCTACGACCCGCTGGACGACCCCGACGTCGCCGACCGCGACGTCAAGGGATCGCTGATCGCCAAGGTGCTGCACCGCAAGCGCCCGGCGCTGGTGCCGCTGTTCGACTCAAAGGTGCGGATCTTCTACCAGCACGAGGAGTGCGTCCCCCCGTCGCCGCGCGACGGGCGGTCGTGGCGGGAGTACATGCAGCTGCTCGTCCGCGCCATGCAGTACGACCTGCGGGAGAACGCCGACGAGTTCCGCCGGCTCACCGGCCTCGTGCCGCCGGGCGGCCCGGCGGTGACCCCGTTGCGCATCCTCGACATCGTCGTCTGGATGAGCAGCGCGGTCTGATCCCGTCCGGTCCGATGACATGGTGCGAGGCGGTGGTGGGGGTGCTCCGGGTACGTGACCCGGCTGTCACGCCGGTGGTAGGTGTCGCCGGTGTGACGTCGGCGGCATCGGCCCCGGGCCTCCGCTCGGCGTGTCGGCTGCGAGAATGACAGCCGTGCTGAGCTACGCCGTGCGTGGCCTCACCCGGCGGCACGGCGCCGGGGAGTGCGCCGTCCTCGCGAACGACCAGATCGACCTCGACGTCCGTCCGGCCGAGGTCTTCGGCGTGCTCGGTCCGAACGGCGCCGGCAAGACGACTCTCGTCCGCCAGCTCATGGGCCTGCTCCGCCCCGACACCGGCTCGATCACGATGTTCGGGCACGACGTCGTCAGCCGGCCCGGAACCGCCGCCCGGATGGCGGCCTACCTGGGCCAGGACGACCTCGCGCTGGCCGAGCTGCCGGTGGGTGTCGCGGTGGAGACGACCGCGCGGCTGCGCGGGCTGTCCCGGGCGGGCGCCCGCCGGGAGCGCGACGAGGTGATCGAGGAGCTCGCCCTGGGCGAGGTCGTGAACCGGCCGCTCGGACGCCTCTCGGGCGGGCAGCGCCGGCTCGCCTGCGTCGCGGCCACCCTGGTCGGCGAGCGCCCGGTGCTCGTGCTGGACGAGCCGACGACCGGCCTCGACCCGGTGGCCCGCCGCTCGGTGTGGACGGCGCTCGAACGCCGCCGCTCCGCGCGCGGCACCACGGTCGTGCTGATCACGCACAACGTCCTGGAGGCCGAGACCGTGCTGGACCGGGTCGCCGTACTCGACGCGGGCCGGGTGATCGCCTGTGACTCGCCGGGCCGGCTCAAGGCGTCGGTCTCCGACGACGTCCGGCTGGACCTGGTCTGGCGGCACGACCCGCCGGTCGACGACCCGACCGTGGCCCGGCTCGCCGCCACGGCGCGGGTGACCGGCCGCCGGTGGACGACCCGGCTGGCCCACGCCGAGGCTCGGGACGCCCTCGGCCGCCTCACCACGGGGCCGGCGTTCGCCGCCCTGGACGACTTCAGTCTCGCGACTCCGTCGTTGGAGGACGTGTATCTCACTCTCGGCGGAACCTGCCGTGATCTGGAGCGGACATGACCCTGACGACACCTCACCCCGCCACCCCGGCGGGTCCGGCCGGCCGGCCGCCCGCGACGGGTGTCGGGGTGGCCGCCGTGCCGCCTGAGAACCGTTCATCCGGTCGTGCGGACCGGAAGAGGAGCGGCAGGAAGGGCCGGGCCGCCGGCGGGGCCGCGGTCGAGGCCGGCGGGGCCGCCGCCGACGTTGGCGGGGCCGCGGTCGAGGCCGATGGGGTCGCCGCGGCGGATGTGCCCGTGCCGCTTCCCCCGGCGACCGCCTTCCCGGCGGCGGTGTCGGCTGTCTACCGGGGGCAGCTGGCCCGTGCCCGGGTGGCCCGGGTACCGCTGCTCTTCGTCGCCGCGTTCCAGTCCCTGGGGATCATGATCCTGCTGCGGGGCATCGTCGACATCGATGACAACTCCGCGGCGGCCTCCGTCGTGGCCGGATCGACGGTGCTCGTCGTGGCGTTCGTCGCGCTCAACCTGCTCGCGCAGCGCTTCGGGGCCCTGCGTGCGGCCGGGGCGCTCGACTACTACCTGACCCTGCCCATCCCCGGCGCCGCGGTGGTGCTCGGCACGGCCGCCTCGTACGCGACGTTCGCGGTACCGGGCACGATCGTGACCGTGGTGGTGGGCGCGCTCCTCTACGGGCTGCCCCTGGGCGGCCTGTGGCTGCTCGTCCCGGTGACGGTGCTCGCCGGGGCCAGCCTGGCCGGGATCGGTGCGGCGATCGGCCTGCTCGCGCCGAAGCCGGAGCTGGCCACGGTCGCCGGGCAGCTCGGCATGAGCGTGGTGCTCTTCCTCGGCGTGATCCCCGCCGACCGGCTGCCCGGCATCGGCCGGCTGGCCCGTGACCTGCTGCCCAGCAGCTACGCGGTGGACGCCCTCGCCGAGGGGTTCGCCCCGGCGGTGGACTGGGCGCACGTGACGGTCGACCTCGCGGTCTGCGCGGCGGTCGCGGCGGCGGCGCTCGTCGTCGCCGTGCGCTCGCTGCGGTACGCCGGCCGGTCCTGAGTGGCCGTCCGCGGGTAACGGCCCCGGGTGACGGTTCCCGGGGCCGGGTGGCGGTTCCCCCGGGAACCGGATGGCGGGGCCGTGGCGGCAGGGCTTCGGCGGCGCGGCAGGCGCTGCCATGGAGAAGGCGGGTACGGTCGACCCCCGGGCTCGGCGTCGACGGCGGTCGACCCGCCCCGGGGATCCGGGTCGGTGGACCGGTATGGCAGGCGAGGAGACGGACGGGTCGTGGCAGAGTGGCCGGGCGACAGCCGGGGCGCGCGGGCGTGCTCCCGCCCCGAAGCGGAGCCCGAGACCGGCGGCATCGCCGAAGCCGGCAGGACCGGACCAGGCGTGGGCGAAGCCGGTGCGAGTGAATCCGGCGTGACCGGATCTGGTGTGACCGGACCCGGCATGAGGGAAGCCAGCATGAACGGAGCCGGCGGCACGCACGGAGCCGGCGGCACTGCCGGGGGCGGCGGGGCCACCCGTACCGACGGGGTGGCTGAGCCCTGGGCGGCCGCCGAACCGTGGGCCACCGCGGCACCGGCGGCGCCGGCCGAGCCCGTGGTGGCCGAACCCGCGGCGGCCGGGTCCGCGCCGGAGCGGTCGGCGGAGCCGCTCACCACCCGGGCGGGGCTGCTCGCCGGGCTGGTCTGCGCGCTGGCGATGGTGCTGGTCGGCCCACTGCTGGGCCTGCTCTGGTCGGTCAGCGCACCCCGGCTCGACGTCCAGGCGGTGCTCTCCGGCGCCATGTCGGTGTTCGGGGTGCAGAGCACGGTCGACGCCTACTTCGCCATGATCTGCGCGGTCGCGGGGCTCCTGGGCGGCCTGGTCGCCTACCTGCGCGCCGCGGACGCGGGCTGGCCGGTGCCGATCGGCCTCGCCGTGGGCGGGATCGGCGGCTCGCTGCTCGCCGGTTGGGTCGGGCATCTGCGCCGCTCGGGGCAGGTGCTGGACGCGCTACCGGCGAACGCGACCCCACTGCTGCGCGATCTGGTCGACTTCCAGGTGCGGGCCACCGGGCTGTACCTCATCCTGCCCGGTGCCGCGCTGCTCGTGCTGTCGGTGGCGCTGTGGGCGGGTGGGACCGCGCCCGGCTGGCCCCGGCGGCGGCGCTGACCGCGCGCGGTCAGCGCGGTCAGTTGGAGCTCGGCTTGATGCGCCCCAGCTCGTTCGAGCCCACCGTGGTGATCCGTTCGAGCAGGCCGAGCTCACGGCGCAGCAGCGCCCGCTCGGCCCGCAGCCTGGTCGCGGTGTCGGGCGCGGCCAGCAGCCCCTGCCGCTCGGTGATGTCGGTGACCACGGCGGCGGCCACCAGGTAGGACAGCGAGGTCGGGTCCGTCGGCAGGTCGGGGAGCTTGATCTCGACCGTGCCGCTCGCGGTGAGCCGGTCGGTGTACTCGCGCAGCAGCCGGGCCACCACCGCGGTGTTGGTGGCCGCGTCGGCCTCGTCACCGACCGGGTCCGCGATGAAGTCGACGTCCCCGACCAGGTAGGGGCGGTCGCTCTCGTCGACGGAGCGCACGCGGAAGCGGGGGCCGCCGACGGTCACGACGGAGAAGCGCCCGTCCGGGTGCGCCTCGACGCGGCGCAGCTGCGCCGCGCAGCCGACCTCGTGGATCAGCGGGACCGCCGGGCCGACCTCCCGACCTCGGCGGATGGCGACGACCCCGAACTGACGGGTGTCGGTGTCGGGGATCTCGAGCAGCTCGCGGATCAGCGCGCGGTAGCGTTCCTCGAAGATCTCCAGTGGCATGAGCAGACCTGGAAGCAGGACGGTGCCGAGTGGAAACAGTGGCAGGCGTTCACCCATCCGTCTCCCTCCCCCCTTCGCCGGAGCGTAACCGACCCGTTGTACGGGCCCGTATGCTCCCAGCCTGTCCTGTACCGGCCGCCGCGTCCATCCACGGCGGTCACGGTGGGCAGCGGCCACGGCCGGCAGCGGTGGGGAGCGGTGCGGTGGGCGGGAGCCCGCGGGACGGAGGACGTGGGTGACCGATCAGGAGCGCGACGACACCTGGGGGACCGAGCGCGAGCTGCTCCTCGTCCTGGGCCCCGATCCGGAGGCGGCCCGGGCCGCGCTCGAGCTGATCGCCGACTGGGGCCGGGTGACCGCGCGTCTCCCGCCGCGGCTCGCGCTCGTCGTGCTGCCCTCGGAGCGGATCGGCCCGACCGGCGGGCTCGCCGGGGTCGCCGGGGTGCTTACGGCGGACGTCCCGCCGGCGCTGCGCGAGACGCTCGCCCCCGACGAGGGGCTGTTCGTCGACGGCTGGCTCGCCCGCGCCCGGCGCAAGCCGGCCCGCCCGGGGGAGGGCCGGCGGTGGGACGATCCGGCGGCTCCCGGCGGGCCACCCCGCTGACCGGTGCCCGCCGACCCGGGCCGCCGGCGGCCACCGACACCGAGCCGGTCCCGCGGCGACCCGGTACGTCCCGTCAGAAGACGCGCCGCGGCGCGGACCACACGGCCGCGGCGCCCGAGCGGTACAGCAGATACAGCCGGTTCGCGACCCGGGCCAGCACCTCGAGGTTTCCGTCGTAGTTGCTCTGGATCATCGAGACGGCGTCCACATGCCCCAGTTCCGCCGCGAACGGGCGGGGCCCGCTCCACACCGGTTCGGCGCGGTTGTTGTCGCGGAAGAAGTGGATCAGCCCGGTCCCCGCGGACGGCACCACGACCTCGAAGTTGCGCGCGCCCGGGAACACGCTCTGGATCAGTGCCGGGTTGCCGGACACGCCCTCGGCGAACACGCCCCCGGTGCGCCAGACGGCCGCCTGGTCGCGGGTCAGGTGGACGAGCCGGGTGCCCACCAGGGCGACGGCCTCCAACAGTCCGGCCCCGCCGCCGAGCGTCCCGTGGATCAGGCTGATCGCGTCGACCCGTCCCAGGTTGGCGGCGAACAGCTTCGGCGCGCTCCACGGGTAGCCGTAGACGTCGTGGTTGCGCCACAGGTGCATGATGCCGACATCGGCGGCCGGGGCCAGCAGCTCGAAGTTGCCCTTGCCGCCCAGTCGGCTCTGCACCAGGGACGGGACCCCGCCGACGCCCTGGGCGAGCTGGACGGGGGCGCGCCACTGGAACGCCCCGGTGCTGTCCCGCCACAGGAAGAACAGCCGCGAGCCCGAGCGGACGACGACCTCCAGCGGGCCCGGGTTCGCCAGCGTGCTCTGCACCATCGTCACGGCATCCACCCGGCCGAGCGCCTGCGCGGTCTGCCACGGGTCCCGCCACGGTGAGCCGGCGGCGTCGTTCTCCCGCCAGACGTGGGTGAGGCCGGCGTAGGCCGACGGCGCGACGACGTCGAAGTTGCCCCGACCGCCCAGGCCCTTCACCTGGACGAGCACCGGGTTGCCGCTCACACCGTGGCCCCAGCCGAGGTGCGCGGGCGTGTACCGGCACAGGGCGAACGTGTTGGCCCGCATCAGGCAGTCGACCGGCGCGGGCGCGCAGGAGTCGCAGTTGCCGTTGGGCACCCCGTACCGGCCCCAGCTTCCGCCGCAGTCGCAGCCGGCGCCGCCGTACTCGTCCGGCGCCCCGAAGATGTGGCCGGTCTCGTGCGCGAAGACCCGGTCGATGTTGTCCGGGCCCCAGCCGTCGGCGTCGGCGGCGAGCACCATGCGCGGGCCGCCGATCGACGCGTAGGCGAAGTGGCCGAGCGGGTACTTCGTGACGAACGCGCAGTAGGCCCACCGGGTGCCCAGCCGGGCCCGCAGCGCCTCGACGTAGTCGTAGACGCCGTCGAAGTTCGCCGAGTAGCCGAGCCGGCTCATCGTGGGGTCGCGCCAGAGGGCCTCGAGGTCGGTCACGCCCGGGTTGGCGGGGGTGGGCAGCCGGACGATCTGGATGTCGTAGCTGAACGTCAGCTCGGCGGCCGGGTTCTGCGTCGCGTACCAGGACAGGCCGTTCTGCACCTCGGCCACGATCTTCGTGCGTTCCGCGGCGGAGAGCTGCAGGGCCGGGGTCGGCCCCTCGACGAGGATGAGCCCGACCGCGACCGAGCCCTCCAGGTAGCTGCTCAGCGGGCCGGTGGACGGCGCGCCGGCCGGGCTCGTCCCGGCGGTGTCCGCCGCGTCGGCCGCCCCCGCCGGGCCGGGCCCGGTCGCGTCCGGCCCCGAGGCGTCCGCTCCGAGCCCGTTGAGCAGGGAGCGCACGGTGGGGGCGAGCGGGGCCGTGTCCGGGCCCGCCGAGCCGCGCGGCGGCGCGATGTCCGTGCACGGCCGGTTCATGTCCCAGGGGGCGGCGTCGCGTGGCCGGGAGCGCTTGCGCCGGCGGTAGTCGTCGCCCGCGCGCAGGCGGAACGCCTCGACCCCGAGCGCCTCGGTGCGGTTCAGCCCGCCGGGCAGGCTCAGCGTCGACACGACGGTCCCGTCCACCGGGGCGACACCCGCGGACACGCCGCGGGCGGTCGCCACGGCCGCGGTCGCCAGCGGCCGGCCGACGACCCGGACGCGGCCGTAGTGGTGGATCGCGCGCTCCCGGTGCCGGGGGTCCTCGGTCACGTCCTGGGTGCCGGGGCCGTCCGGGTCGCGCTGTCCGGCGTCCCCGGCCGGGCCGGTTCCGGCGCCGGAACCTCCCGGGAGCTCACCCACGGCGTCGCCGGCGGCGTCTTCCACCGGACCGACCAGGCCGCGCCGCGCGTCCGCCTCGGGGCCGGGGTCATCCAGCGTGATGAGGATCCGCTCGTCGGCCGGTACGTCCCCCGCCATGGCTAATCGGGTGTCCTTTCGTAGAGAATGCTCTGCGGAGTTGTATCGCGTTGCGTCGACGTTGTTGCCGGATTCCTGGTGATGGCAGTGACCGCCCGCGGCGCGAGCAGGCGTGCTCGCACCGTTGTCCGCTTCGTGTGTCCCGCCGCGCTGTGGGTCCCGCCGTGGACGTCCGGGCGCCGTCGAGGGCGACCCGACGCCGGGGGTTACTGGGGCAGCCGCTGCCCGGGGTTGAACGCCGGCGGCGCCGGGGGCGCCGGCGGGCCCTGCTGCCAGGAGCTGCCGACGGCGAGCCGCTCCGGCGCCGCCATGGCGTCGGCGACCTTGCCCATCAGCGCCTCCACCAGCCGTACGGCCTGCGGGGTCGCCAGGTTCAGGACGATCTCCGAATCCCCGGCGATCTGGAACCGTACCGACACGTCAGCCATTGCTAGAGCTCCTTCTCCACGGCGTGGTAACCCCGTGCGGACGTCCTACGCCAGGGGTGACGTTACGGGTCATGCCAGGACGAAGTGACGGCACCCGGTCCGGAACCGGCGCGACGGCTACCGGTCGACCCGGCCGGCTGACCGTCCGCTGACCATCCGAGTAGGGTCGCGGGGATGACCTCCGTTGGTGCGACGGTCCGTGACTGCGTCTCCGTTCTCGAAGCATGCTTCCCGCCGGCATGGGCGGAGTCGTGGGACGCGGTGGGCCTCTCGGTCGGTGACCTGGACGCCCCGGTGACCGACGTCCTGTTCGCGGTCGATCCGACGCCCGCCGTGGCGGCCGAGGCGGCGGGCGGGGCCCAGCTGCTGGTCACCCACCACCCCCTGTTCCTGCGCGGCGCGCACACCGTCGCCGAGTCGACCGCCGGTGGGCGCGTGGTGGCGACCCTGGTCCGGGCCGGAGTCGCGCTGTTCACCGCGCACACCAACGCCGATGTGGCCGACCCGGGGGTCAGCGACGCGCTGGCCGCCGCGCTCGGCCTGCGCGAGGTCCACCCGCTGGCGGCCGGGTCGACCGGCGCGGGCGCCCGCGCCGACGCGCGGGCCCGCGGGCGGACCGACGCCGGCACCGAGTGCCGAGGCCTGGGCCGGGTCGGCGTCCTGCCGGCCCCCGAGCCGCTCGGCGCCTTCTGCGAACGGGTGGCTCGGGCCCTGCCGGCGACCGCCGGCGGCGTGCGGGCGACCGGTCCGGCGGACCGGCGGGTCCACCGGGTGGCCGTCTGCGGGGGCGCGGGTGGCGAACTCGCCGCCGCCGCCGCGGCGGCCGGGGCGGACGTCCTGGTGACCGCGGACGGCCGGCACCATCACACGCTCGACGCGGTCGGCGCCCACCCGCTCGCCGTCGTCGACGTGGCGCACTGGGCCAGCGAGTGGCCCTGGCTCGCCGGGGCCGCCGACCGGCTGCACGCCGGCCTCGCGGCCCGGGGACGTACGGTGAGCACTTCGGTGTCCACCCTTGTCACCGATCCCTGGCAGCTGCATGTGAGCGCCGCGCCCGCGTGGCGCGAGCCCGTCACCGGTCTGCCAGTCCCATCCCATGCGCCCGGCGCTCGCCGGGAAGAAAGGCTCTAGGCGAGGAGTCCATGAAGGCCGATCCCGCAACCCAGCTTCGCCTCCTCGACCTGCAGGCGCTGGACACCGCGCTCGACCGGCTCGCCGTGCGCCGTCGCGGCCTGCCCGAGCTCGCGACCATCGCCGAGCGTTCCGAGGCTCTCGACCGGCTCGACTCGGACATCGTCCGGGTACGGACGGAGATCGCCGACATCGGCCGCGCCCAACAGAAGCTCGAGAACGAGATCGAGCTCGTCCGCGGCCGCGCCGACCGGGACCGTTCCCGGCTCGAGTCCGGTCAGGTCGCCAATCCGCGCGAGCTGGAGAACCTGCAGGCCGAACTCGCCTCGCTGGCCCGCCGGCAGGGCGTCCTCGAGGACGAGGCCCTCGAGCGGATGGAGGCCGTCGACGCGCTGGAGAGCCGGCTGGCCGGCCTGGTCGCCGAACAGGAGCGGGTCGCCGACGAGCGCCGGGCCGCCGAGGAGCGGCGCGACGAGCAGTTCGGCGAGATCGACGCCGAGGCCGCGAAGCGGCGCGCCGAACGTGACGCCCTCGCGCCGGCCCTGCCCGAGCCGCTGGTCGTCCTGTACGAGCGGGTCCGCGGCTCCTCCGGTGGGGTGGGTGCCGCCGCGCTGGTCCGCCGCCGCTGCGAGGGCTGCCACCTGGAGCTCTCCGGCGGGGACCTGCGGGCCGTGGCCGCCGCCCCGGCCGACGAGGTCGTGCGGTGCGAGGAGTGCCGCCGCATCCTGGTCCGAACGGCCGAGGCGGGGTTGTGAGCATCCGGTGACCTCGCGTTCACCGTCCGCTCGTCGGGTGCTCACCGCCCGCTGGCGTCGTGCGCCTGGCCGCCCGCTGTCCACCCGGCCGGGCGGCCGGTAAAGTCTCCTATCCCCCCCGAGGGGTGGACGGAGCCCCTCGCGGGAGCCGGCCGAGCGGACTCGCGGGAGCCGGACGAGCAGCGGCCGGGCGAGTGGCGGCCGGACGAGCAGAGGGAGTGGCGGCATGAGCGCTGGGCGCAGACTGGTCGTCGAGGCCGACGGAGGATCCCGCGGAAACCCCGGACCCGCCGGGTACGGCGCGCTCGTCCGGGACGCCGGCACCGGCGAGGTGCTGGCCGAGCGGGCCGCCTCGATCGGGACGGCCACCAACAACGTCGCCGAGTACGAGGGCCTGCTCGCCGGCCTGCGGGCCGCCGCGGAGCTCGACCCGGGCGCCGACGTCGAGGTCCGGATGGACTCCAAGCTCGTCGTCGAGCAGATGAGCGGCCGGTGGAAGATCAAGCACCCGTCGATGCGCCCCCTGGCGGCCCAGGCCACCGAGATCGCCGCGCGGCTCGGCCGGGTCCGGTTCGTCTGGGTGCCCAGGGCCCGCAACGGCGACGCCGACCGGCTGGCGAACGAGGCGATGGACGCCGCCGCCGCCGGCCGGACCTGGGAGCCCGCCGTCCCGCAGTCGCCCGACCCGCTGCCGCACCAGGCGCCCACCACGAACCGGCTCTCCGGCTGGATGGCGCCGCCCGCCCCGCCGATCACGACCGTGCTGCTCCGCCACGGTCAGACGCCGCTGTCGGTGGAGAAGCGGTTCAGCGGAACCGTGGAGGCCTCGCTCACCGACCTGGGGCTCGAGCAGGCCGCCGCCGCCGCGGACCGGCTGCGCGGCGAGCCGTTCGACGCCGTGATCAGCTCGCCGCTCAAGCGCGCCCGGCAGACCGCGGACGCCCTGGGCCGCGACTACCTGATCGACGAGGACCTGCGCGAGACCGACTTCGGCGCGTGGGAGGGGATGACGTTCGCCGAGGTCCGCGAGCGTTTCCCGGACGAGCTGAACGCCTGGCTCGCCGACCCCGCGGTGCCGCCGCCGGGCGGGGAGAGCCTGCTGAGCACGGTGGCCCGCGTCGCGACGGCCCGGGACCGGATCATGGCCCAGTATCCCGGCGGGCGGGTCCTCGTGGTCTCACACGTCACCCCGATCAAGGGGCTCACCCAGCTCGCGCTCGCCGCCGAGCCGGCCGTGCTCTACCGGCTGCACCTGGACCTGGTGTCGATCACCACTGTCGACTGGTACTCGGACGGGCCCGCGGTGCTGCGGGGCTTCAACGACACCCACCACGTCGCCCACCTGGTCATCCCCGGAGAGTAGGCCGCCGGGCAGGTTTCCTTCACAGGCACGGCCGGGTCCTTCCCGGCGAGTCGCACACGGGTGGTTCCGGTTCGCCACCCGCCTTCGCCACCTGCTCGGGCTCCGGGTGGAACACCCTCGGGTGTTCCACCCGGAGCCCGACTGCGTTCCCGGACCGCTCGGGCTGAACCGCTGGGGACGGGACCTGCCGGGACGGGGCGGTCGGACACGCATACACATGCTGGCAGGGCCGAACTGTGTCCCTGTGTGGTACCTGAGGGTGACGGGACGCCTGCGATCTCCCAGGATTCGGGACATGTGCCAAGCACGGGGGTCTTGGATCATCCCACCCGTCGGATCCAGCGGAGCTGGTGGACGAAGTAGAGGACGCAAACGATGGGCGCCAGCTCGCGGCGTCGACTCATCGCGGTCGGCTTCCTGTTCCCGCTCGACCTGCTCATCCCGCGAGGCGGCGGGATGAGTCCGTCCAGCGATGTGCTCGACCACCTCGACGACCGGGTCGCCCAGCTCACCGCGGGCTACGAGCGGGCCCCGATCGGGGCGACCGCCGTCCACCTGCGCCGTCACCTCCCTGCGGTCCGCTCGCTGCTGCAGCGGGATGTCGTCCCGCAGGCGACGCGGCTGCGGCTGCACCGGGCCGCCGGCCGGCTCGTCGCCCTCTGGGCGACCACCCGGCACGACCTCGGTGACCTGCCCGGCGCCGTCCTCGCCTTCGAGGAGGCCTTCGCGCACGCCGCCGAGGCCCGCGACCAGGAGCTGATGTGCTGGGTGCGGCTGTGGCAGTCGTCGCTGGCACGCAAGGCCGGCCGGCCGGTGGACGCGGTCGCGCTCGCGGCGTCGGGTGCCGCCCTGGTCGGCCGCGGGAGCCCGGCCGCCGGCCGTGCCGCCGCCATCGAGGCCCGCGCGCACGGCACTCTCGGCGACCGGTGGGCGGTGCACGAGGCGGTCGGCCGGGCCTGGAGCATCGCGGGAGCACTGAGCGCCGAACAGCTCGGCCGCCCCGGGTTCTCGATCGACACGCTCCATGTGCTGACGCTGTCCGAGCTGTCGGCGGCCGCGTATGTCGAGCTCGGCATGCCGGGCGCGGCGAGCGTCTACACCGACGCGGCGATCCACCACCTGGACGCCGTCGGCGCCACCGGGCTCCGCTCGATGACCCGGATCGCCGCGGCCACCGCGGCGGCCAAGCGGCGCGACCTCGACCATGCCGTCGCACTGGTCGACGAGGCGCTGAACATCTCCCGGCACCGCCCGAGCACCGTCATCGCCGGGCGCGCCCAGCGTTTCGTCGGGGAGGCCCGCGGCTACACCGGCTGGCACTCCTCCCTCGACGACCTCGACGAGCGTCTCCGGACCTGGCGCTCACCCCGTCTTGCTATCTGAGCCTGCGTTCCGTATCCAGGGCCTTCCTAAGCGTGTTCCAGCGGTGCCTCCTTGTCGGCCGAATCGGGTCGATAATTTAGACGGAGTACAATTTTTTGAGGAATGGTCGGTGCGGCTGGTCGCGCCGTGAATGCCATCCCTCGGTTTGTCTTCCGTGGAGGAAAGTGTGGGCTTAGGTCGCGTCAGGACGCTGTCGGGATTTGCGGCCGTGATCGTCGCCGCCGGGCTGGCGAGCTGCTCCCCGGGTTCGAGTGCCGAGAGCCCGCGGGCCGCCTGTGTCAGCCCCGGGGTGACGTCCGACCAGGTCAAGCTCGGTCTGGTCTACTCGGAGTCGGGCATGGGAAGCAGCGCGATCGCCTCGGCCCGGTCCGGAGTGGACGCCAGAATCGGCCTGGTCAATGCCGAGGGTGGGATACATGGCCGCAAAGTCGTCTATGAGTGGCGTGACGACACGAATATCCCCGCCCAGAGCGCCACCGTGACCGAGGAACTCCTCCGGGAGGAGGGCGTCTTCGGTCTCGTGACGGTCACCACCGCCCTCGGTAACTCGCTGGAAAGCCTTGCGGCGCAGAAGGTTCCCGTCGTCGGCTTCGGGCTGCAGTCCTGGGCCGAATACCCGAACCTGTTCGCCGACATGTACGAGGCCTCCCCGGAGACCGTCGGGCGTTACGTCCAGGCCAACGGCGGCCGGAAGGTCGGCATCCTGACCACGGGAACTCCGGCGTCCACGGTCGGCGCCGTCACGTGGTACCGGAGCGCGTTCCAGTCGATCGGGCTGGCCTCGACCGACGCCATCTCCTACGCCCGCGGCGGTGACAGCCCGGCCCGGGTGGTCCGAGAGCTGACCGCCGCCGGCGCCGACTCGCTGATCGGTTTCACCACCCCCGAGGACATCGCCGACGTCGTGCGGGCGGCCCGCGAGGCGAACCTCAGACTCGCCACCGTCGTCTCGTTCACCGGCTACGACAGCGAGGTGCTGCCCGTGCTCGGACGTGAGCTCGCGGGTGTCTCCTTCCCCGTGTACTTCCGGCCCTTCGAGACCGGTGGCGCCGCCCTCGACCGCTACCGCACGGCGATGACCCGTTACGCGCCGGAGACCGTCAAGCCCGACCAGCAGTTCGCCCTGCACGCGTACGTCTACACCGACATGTTCCTGCGCGGGCTCGACCTGGCCGGCGACTGCCCCACCCGCGAGGGCTTCATCGGCGCGCTGCGGAAGGTCACCAGCTACGACGCGGGCGGCCTGATCGAACCCGTCAACCTGGCCGCCAACAGCACACAGCCGCTCACCTGCTACGCCTTCGTCCAGATCAATCCGACCGGGACCGCGTTCCAGATCACCAACGCCCACCTCTGCGCCGACGGCACCGCCGGCTGACCGGTGTCGTGGCGGTGGTCCGCCACCGCGCCGAAGTGAGCCGCCTCAGCCACGCGACACCGCTGAGGCGGCTCACTTCGGCGCGATCGCCGTGAGGCGATCGCCGGGTGGGGCGAGGCGGGCGAGTCGGCCTGTATGCCGGGTTCTGTGGCAGGGGGTCCGGAGACCTGCGGAAACGGCCCGATCATGCCTCTGGTCTGGACCTTCGCTCGCGGTGACGCACCCGCTGGGAACGCGGCCGGAACCCGAAGAAGCGGCGCGCCTCGCGACGTCCGCGCTGGACGGCGTCGCAGTACCCACGCACACGATCACAGGCAAGATTCATCGGATTGGCATCCTGTTCGCTGACGACTATCGGTGTATCCCCGAAGTCGCCGCGTTCACGGACGTATACCGATCTCTCCCGGCTCTGCCGTCCGGCGGAGGCCGCGGTGAACATCCCGACTCTCACCACCGGCCGGCTGACGCTCCGGCCAGTCGCCCGCGACGACCTCGACACCTACACCGAGATCTGGGTCGACGAGGAGTTCGCCCGGCACATCGGCGGCCCGCTCGACGGGCACAGCATGTGGCACAATCTCGCCGGAAATCTCGGCTGCTGGGCTCTGGAAGGCGTCGGCCCCTGGTCCGTCATCGAGAACGAGACCGGGCACCTAGTCGGCCGCGCCGGACTGTGGGTGGAACCCGGCTGGCCGGGCATCGAGGCAGTCTGGTTTGTCGGTCGATCCTGGTGGGGCCGCGGGTACGCCACCGAGGCCGCGAACATCGCTGCCGCCTGGGTGTTTACCCAGCGGCCGGAGCTACCCGAGGTTGTCTCAGTGATCCGCCCGGAGAATACGGCCTCGATCAAGGTCGCGCAGCGGCTCGGAATGCGCTACGACCGGAGCGAGCACCTCCACGGCGGCGACAAGGGCATCTACATGATCAGCCGCGCTGCTTGGGTCGCCCGCGGCTAGTGCCGCATCAGGCTGCGTCGGCCCGGTCGACGACCCGCTTTTGAGTATGGTCGTTCCGCCGGACGATGTAGCGGCAGATCATGCTGGCCTGGGCGCGGTGGTTGCGATGGTCGGTGCCGCCGAGCGTGAAGCGGATGATCCGGGATGGGGAGTGTCGCTGACGTGTGGAAAGGCGAGAATTATGACAAGGTTGCGAGCCCCCAGCATCGGTGGGGCCTAGATGTTCTCGACAGGATCTCCGGTACGCCGATCACGCGGGTGCTCGACGCGGGATGCGGTTCTGGTCGAGTAACCGAGGCTCTTCTCGAACGATTTCCGGATGCCGAGGTAGTCGCCGTCGACAGCTCCGACAGCATGCTCGCGGCCGCGGACAAAAGGTTGTCTGCGTATGGCGAAAGGTGCACGCTCCGTGAGGTCGATCTTGAGGATGGAAACGCGGTGCGGAACCTCGGTATGTTCGATGCTGCAGTGTCTACTGGCGCCTTGCATTGGGTCCGCGACCATGAGGCCATTTTTCGAGACCTACATCAGATCTTAAAAAGTGGTGGAATTCTCGCCTGCCAGTCAGGTGGCCGGGGGAGTGTTCGGGCGGTTCGTGATGTCCTCCTCGACCTAGGGGTGGATTGGCGACCGTATAACTGTTACGCGAGCCCAGAAGAATCCGAACGGCGACTCGTTGCCGCGGGCTACGAGGGCATCAGCTGCTGGTCGACCAATGAAATCGTGCGTTTCGACGACACGAGCGATCTCATCTCGTATGTCCTGAACGGGGTGATCGCGCCTTACGTCGGCGAATTCTCATCGGATGATCGGCTGCGACTCGCGAGAAAAATTGTCGCTCGGTTACCCGATCCTCAACTCGAATTTGTACGGCTCAACATCCAGGCGCGTACCTGGTGACGTGGTACCGGTCAGCTCTCGTAGGTCGTTTGTTTTTGGTTCCCCGGCTGGCGGGGACTCTTTGATGGCTTGATGGTCCTGGGGCGTTGGTGTGGCACGGTTGATCGGATCGCAGGGTCCGGGTGCGTCCGATGATCCGCCCGCGTCGCCCGCGTCGCCGGTGCCGTCGTAGGACGAGCTCGCGGCGCTGGTGGTGGAGCGGGCGGGCCTGATCGCGCGGTCGCGGGCCGAGTTGGAACAGGCTCGGGCGCGGATCGCCGAGTTGGAGCCGCGGGTCGCGAAGACGTCGCGGAACTCGGCGAAGCCACCGAGGTCGGACGGGCTGGCGAAACCCGCGCCGAAGTCGCTGCGGAAGAAGACCGGCCGGCGGCCCGGTGGGCAGGCGGGCATCCGGGATCGACGCTGCGGATGGTCACCGATCCTGACGTGCGTGTGCGGTATGAGCCGGGGCCGTGCGCAGGGGGCGGGACGTCGCTGGCGGGCCAGCCGGTGACCCGGACCGAACACCGGCCGGTGTCCGACCTGCTCGAGCTACGCCCGCGCGTGATGGACACCCGCAACCAGCTAATCCAAGATCAGAAAAGCGCCTGACCGGTTACGGCGAGTACACCGAGCGTGCGACCGGCGTCGACTTCCACGAGCTCCGGCACTACTACGCGCGCTTGCTGATCTTCGCGGGCGAGAACGTGAGGGTCGGCCAGGCCCGGCTTGGCCACAAGAGCGCGATGGAGACGCTGGATACGTACGGTCATCTCTGGCCCGACGCGGCGGACGCCACCCGGACCGCCGTGGCCGCGGTGCTGGGGACGGCCCTTCTGGCTGAGATGGGCCAGGAACGGCCCGGGGTGGGCGGCTGAACCCCCGCTGCGGGTCGGCGGGGGTGGGGCGGACGAGCTGGCCTGTACGCCGGGTTCTGTTCCGGGTCGCCTTGCGGCTCGCCGGTGACGGTCATCTATCTAGGGCCGCCGTTGCCGACGGCCTCCAGCGGCCTACCCGCAGGCTCGGGCGAGCAGCCCTCAGACGCCTGCGCAGCCCGCGACCGTGACCGGCCGGGGCCTCTTGGCCTTGCTCCGGGTGGGGTTTACCTAGCCGCCCGGGTCACCCCGGGCGCTGGTGCGCTCTTACCGCACCGTTTCACCCTTACCGGCGTCATGACGGCGCCGGCGGTCTGTTCTCTGTGGCACTGTCCCGCGGGTCACCCCGGGTGGGTGTTACCCACCACCCCGCCCTGTGGAGCCCGGACGTTCCTCGGCGGCACCCGGGCTCGCGCCCCGGTACCGACGCGACCGTCCGGCCAACTCGTCCGCGCTGTTCAGCATATGGCACCGGCCGTCCTAGACTTCGGGCACGGGGCGCGGCGGCCCGGGGGCGACTCCGGGGCCGCGCGGCCCACAGATATCGGGGACGGGCAGGGGGCGGGCGATGACGGCACCACAGCAGCCAGGTGGCGGAGGCGAGCAGCCGCGACCGGTGACCGCCGGACCGGCCGCGGGCGTTCCGGTCGGTGGCCCGCCGAGCTCCGCCCCGGGGGCGTATCCACCAGCCGGTGTGGTTCCGGTGGCGCCCGGCGCAGTCGCGCCGGCCGCGCCCGGAACGGTTCCCGGCGCGCCCGGGCCCGGTACCGGGCCCACCGGCGGTGGGCCCGGCCGGCCCGGCCGCCGGGGCGTCGCCTACTCGACCTACGCGATCACCGTGCTGGTGCTGCTGATCGCGATCGCGGTCATCGTGTTCGTGGTGAAGAACGACCAGCGGGTGAGTATCTGGCTGTTCGGGTCGACACAGGTGATGTCGGTGGCCGCCGCGCTGGCCGCCTCCGCCGCGGCGGGGTTGCTGGTCGGGCTCCTGATCGGCGTGATCCCGCAGATCAGGCTGCGCCGGCAGCTGCGCCAGTTCCGTCGGGAGGACCGCGCCGCCTGAGCCGCCCGGCTTTCGCCGGCCATCGTGATCTGCCCGGTTTCAGTGGGCTTCGGGTTCGCGCCGACCGGCGTTTCGTCACCGGTGATGCCCGGATGAATACGAAGGCGCTCAGCCCGGCGGATACGGCGCCTGAAGGCACCTGAACGCTGATCTGATCCCGGCTTTGATCGACTCTCGTCCCGACTCTCATCGAGACTCTGATCCCGACTCTGATCTGTCGCGAGTCCCGGCGGGAAATCGCGCGGGAACAGTCCCCGCACGGTGATCGACGGCACCGGAATAGCTCCGGAAACGGGTCGCCCGGGACTGCCGGCCGACCAGTGGCGGTCAGTGGCCGCGGCGTACCCAGTCGTCGTAGTCCACGGCTTCCTCGCCGACGGTCGTGTCGTCGCCGTGGCCGGTGTGCACGACCGTTCCGGAGGGCAGGGTGAGCAGCTTCGCCCGGATGGACGCCAGGATGGTCGGGAAGTCGGAGAACGACCGGCCGGTCGCCCCCGGGCCGCCGCGGAACAGGGTGTCCCCGCTGAAGAGCACGGGGTCGCCGTTGATCTCCCCGAACAGGCTGACGCCGCCCGGGGAGTGGCCGGGGGTGTGCAGCACGCGCAGGGAACCGCCCGGGATCGGGATCACCTGGCCGTCACGCAGCGCCTCGTCCGGCCCTCGCTCGGGGTAGACCTGCCGCCACAGCGCCGCGTCGGCCGGGTGCAGCGCGATCGGGGCGCGCACCCGGTCGGCCAGCTCGGCGGCCGCGTTGATGTGGTCGTTGTGGCCGTGCGTCGCGATGATCAGCGACACCCGCCGGCCGTCCACCGCCGCCTCGATGACGGACGGGTCGTGCGCCGCGTCGACGACGACCACCGACCGCTCGTCGCCGACGAGCCACACGTTGTTGTCGACGGTGAACGACTGGCCGTCGAGGGTGAAGTCGCCGCGGGTGATCACCCGATCGATCCGTTGACCGCCGCTGACCGCCACAGGGAACTCCTCTCCGCGCCGGTTCGTGCACCGGCCGACCCGGCACGACCGTACCCGTCCGGCCTGCCCCCGAGGCACCTCGTCGGCCCGCCGTACCCGTCCGGATTCACCGGAACGGGAGGGCGCCCAGGATCAGGACGACGCGCGGATCAGGGCCACGCTCAGATCAGGACGACGCTGCGCAGCACGTCACCGCGCCGCATCCGCTCGAACGCCCGCTCGACGTCGCCGATGCCGACCGTCTCGGTGACGAACGCGGCCAGGTCGAGCCGGCCGCCGCGGTGCAGGTCGATGATGATCGGGAAATCCCTGGTCGGGAGGCAGTCGCCGTACCAGGACGACGCCAGCGAACCGCCACGGCTGAACACCTCGATGAGCGGCAGCTCGACGGTCATCGACGGGTCGGGCACGCCGACGAGCACCAGCCGCCCGGCCAGGTCGCGGGAGAAGAAGGCCTGCCGGTAGGTCTCGGGCCGGCCGACCGCCTCGATCACGACGTCCGCCCCGTTGCCGCCGGTCAGCGCCCGCACGGCCTCCACCGGGTCCACGCTCCGGGAGTTCACCACGTCGGTCGCGCCGAACCCGCGGGCCCACTCGAGTTTGCGGTCGTCCACGTCCACGGCGATTATCCGGCGCGCGCCGGCGACCGACGCGCCGGCGATGGCCGCGTCGCCGACCCCGCCGCAGCCGAAGACCGCGACCGTCTCCCCGCGGGTGACCCGTCCGGTGTTCACCGCGGCGCCGAAGCCGGCCATGACCCCGCAGCCGATCAGGCCCGCGGCCTGCGGCGGGACGGCCGGGTCGACCTTGACGCACTGCCCGGCGGCCACCAGCGTCAGCGGCGTGAAGGCGCCGATGCCCAGCGCGGGGGCGAGCGGGGTGCCGTCCTGCAGGGTCATCGGGTTGACGGCGTTGCGGGAGTCGAAGCAGTACCAGGGCGCTCCGCGCAGGCACGACCGGCACGTCCCGCACGGCGCCCGCCAGGCCAGCACCACGTAGTCACCCGGGGCGACCGAGGTGACCCCCTCGCCGACGGCCTCGACCGTCCCGGCCGCCTCGTGGCCGAGCAGGAAGGGGTAGTCGTCGTTGATCGCGCCCTCGCGGTAGTGCAGGTCGGTGTGGCACACCCCGCACGCCTGCACCCGGACCCGGGCCTCCCCGGGGCCCGGCGGGGGCACGACGATCCGCGTCAGCGCCACCGGCGCGCCCTTCTCGACCGCGACGACCGCCTCCACCGTCACTGCCTGCGGGCCATCCGTCATGGCACTCCCTTTCACCGTCGCCGGGTAACCACATCGCCGTGTCACCACCGGCTCATCTGGACGTCAGCCAACACCCGACCGTCATCTCACCGCAATGTCGGCGGGTAACCGGGTCCCGGCGGTAACCGGGTCCCGCCGGGTGACGGGGGAGCGGCGCTGTGCCCGCGGCGTCGGCCCGGCGGCTGCGCGCGGGTCGAATCTGTGTTCGGCCGCGCGTCGGCGTGCATGACGGGTACCTGGAGCGCAGGATGAAGTACCGCAGATATCACCGCGAAACGCGCCGGGTGGGCACCGAAGTTCGAGTCACACATGAGGCGAGGAACGCGACACGCCGACTGGCGGGCCCCGAGGCCACCGATACCGGGTCCAAGTCGGTACGCTCCAACCGGTCCGTTTCTGCTCGTCACAGGAGGAGACCTCCGCCGGGAAGCAGTAACAGCCGACGCAGTAACAGCTGACGCGGTATCAGCCGATGCGGACGCACCCGACGCTGAGGCACCCGGAGCAGAGGCACCCGAACCAGAGACATTCGCGCAGGGACTGTCCGAGCAGTCGTGAGGAGCAGGTACACCGTGGTCCGTTCCGACTCCGCCGCGGTTTCCGGTCCGCCGGGCCGCCGCTACTACGGTGAGGTGACGGTCGGCGAGCCCCGCCTGTCCGAGGACGGCCGGCTTGAGGTCGGGGGCGAGGAACCCGACGAGGGCGTCGGCAAGCCCGGTCCGACCGGCCGCCCGATGCCGGTGTTCCCCGTCCCGGCTCCGCTGACCACACACGGCCCCGCGTGGGTCGTCGCCATGTGCAACCAGAAGGGTGGCGTAGGCAAGACCACGAGCACGATCAATCTGGGCGCCGCGCTCGCCGAGTACGGCCGGCGGGTGCTGCTCGTCGACTTCGACCCCCAGGGCGCGCTCTCGGTGGGCCTGGGCATCAACCCGATGCAGTTCGACGTCACCGTGCACGATCTGCTGCTCGGCGGCGACGCGGACATCCAGGACACCATCGTCGAGACCCAGGTCGAGAACCTCGATCTGCTGCCCAGCAACATCGACCTCTCGGCCGCCGAGGTGCTGCTGGTCACCGAGGTCGGCCGCGAGCACAGCCTGGCCCGCACCCTCGCCCCGGTGATGGACGTCTACGACGTCATCCTCATCGACTGCCAGCCGTCGCTGGGCCTGCTCACGGTCAACGCCCTCACGGCCGCCGACGCCGTCATGGTCCCGCTGGAGTGCGAGTACTTCGCGCTGCGCGGGGTGGCGCTGCTCCTGCAGACCATCGACAAGGTGCGCGAGCGGCTGAACTCCCGCCTGGAACTCGCGGGCATCCTGGCGACCATGTACGACGCCCGTACCCTGCACGCCCGCGAGGTGCTCGCCCGGGTCGTCGAGCGGTTTCCCGACGAGGTCTTCCACACGGTGATCAACCGGACGGTACGGTTCCCGGAGACCACCGTGGCCGGGGAACCGATCACGACCTACGCGCCGACCTCCGTCGGTGCGGCCGGATACCGTCGGCTGGCCCGGGAGCTCATGGCGCGCTACGCGACGCCGCCCGCGGTCGGGTGACCCGGGCCGGCCCGCCCGGCTGACCTCTCGGCCAGCCGGCGGGCCGGCCAGCCGGCGGGCCGGCAGGCGCAGCGGGACCCGGTCGGCGGGTCTCGGGTAGGACGACGGATCGGGGACGGACGACAAGCCGTGCTGTTTCACCTTGCCGAGCCCGCGGCGCTGCTCGGGATCGTGCTCGCCTTCGTCATCGGCATCGTCGTCCACGACGGCGCGCAGATCCTCGCGGCCCGGCTGGCCCGCGACCCGATCCCGAGGCGCTCCGGGCGGCTGACCGCCGGGGTGGGCACTCAGCGGATCAGCCCGTTCAGCTGGGTCGGCGTGCTCATCGGCGGGGTCGGGTGGGCGGAGCCGATCCGGATGAACGACGTCTGGCGCAAGCGCCGTTTCCACGTGGCCGCCGCCCTGCTCGCGGGTCCGCTCTCCTACGCGCTGCTCGCGCTCGCGTCGCTCGCCGGCGCCCGCGCGCTCACCCGGCGCGCGGTGATCGACACCGGTGACCGGGCGGCCGAGATCGTCGGCGGCACCTTCTCGGTGGAGCTGCTGCTGTGGATGGCGATCACCTTCGGGTCGCTGTGCATCCTCAGCCTGGTCCCGGTGCCGCCGACGGACGGCGGGCGCATCCTGTTCCTGCTCGGCCCGCAGTCCGAGGGCTGGCGCAAGGCGAACTACAAGCTCACCGAGGGCAACCTCGGGGTGGTGATCATCCTTGCGGTGATCATTCTTCCGGTGCTGTTCCCCGGGTTCCCGTCGGTGATCGGCCAGTTGATCTGGCCGCTCACCCGCGGCCTGGGCTCCCTGATCGGGATGGAGCTGCCGTAGCCGGACGCCCTGGTGGATGCGTCCGGTGCGCACGTCGGGACGATACGTCACAGGGCGTAACGTGTCCGTATGAGCTCGTCCGGGACAGACACGGCCACCGGCGTGGGCGTGCTCGGCCCGGCGGTGGCCGACCCGGCGGTGGCTGAACCGGCGGCTTCCGGGTCGACCGGGCGCGGGGAGCCCTCCGCGAAGGCCGTGCCGACCGCGCGCGGTGGGCGCACCGAGCCGTTCGTCGTCGAACTGGAGAACTTCTCCGGCCCCTTCGACCTGCTGCTCTCGCTGATCGCCAAGCATCGGCTGGACGTCACCGAGGTGGCGCTGTCCCAGGTGACCGACGAGTTCGTCGCGCACATCAGACGGCTGGGCAAGCACTTCGACCTCGGTCAGGCCACCGAGTTCCTGGTGATCGCGGCGACGCTGCTCGACCTGAAGGCCGCCCGCCTGCTGCCCGGCGCGATCTCCGCCGACGAGGCCGAGGACCTCGCTCTGCTGGAGGCCCGTGACCTGCTGTTCGCCCGGCTGCTCCAGTACCGGGCGTACAAGGAGGCCGCCGCGATCTTCACCGCGATGATGGCGCTGGAGTCGAGGTTCGTCCCCCGGGCGGTGCCGCTGGAGCCGCGCTACGCCGCCGCGCTGCCCGAGGTGCAGATCAGCATCGGGCCGTCCGAGCTCGCCGCGCTCGCCGCCCGGCTGCGTGAGCCGCCGCTGCCCCCGCAGGTCGCCACCGACCACGTCCACCTGCCCCGGGTCAGCGTCCGCGAGCACATGATCGCGGTGATCGGGATGCTGCGGGAGCTGGGTGCCGCGTCGTTCACCGCGCTGTGCGCGGGCCTGGCCGAGACGATCGAGGTCGTCGCGCGCTTCCTGGCCCTGCTGGAGCTGTTCCGGGAGGGCCGGATCGTCTTCGAGCAGGAGCGCCCGCTCGGTGAGCTCATCGTCCGCTGGGTCGCCCGCCCGGAGGACGACGACCGTCCGGTCGGTGCCTCGCTCTACTCCGGCGAGGACGAGCCGGACGAGCCCTTCGCGCCTCCGGCGGGCACCGCCTCCGCGGGGAGCGCCGGTGCGGGAACGGGTGCCGGAGCGGGCGAGGGCACCGGAGTCGAGGACGATCCGCTCGACGGCCGCCGCCGGCCGAGGCGACCGAGGAGGCCGACCACGTGAGTGCTGATTCCACCAACGGGCCGGTCGGCGCCGCCGGCTCGGCCGGCACCGACGGGCCCACCGGCACGGGCACGTCCGCCGGCCCGAACGGATCGGCGGGGGCGGTTCCCGCGCCCCGGTCGCCGGGCCCGCGGGTATCGTCGGCTCCGCCCGCGGGCGACCGGCCGTCCGACAGCGCGCTCGTCGAGGCCGTCCTGACCGTGGCGGAGCACCCGGTCGGCGTGGCCGAGTTCGCCACCGCGCTCGACATCCCGGCCCGGCGGGTCGAGGCGCTGCTCGCCGAGCTCGCCGCGCAGTACGAGCGGGACGGGCGCGGCTTCCGGCTGCGCCACGTCGGCCGGGGCTGGCGGCTGTACACGGCCGACGAGTGCGCGCCGTGGGTCGAGCGCTTCGTGCTGGCCGGCCAGTCCGCCCGTCTCTCCCAGGCCGCGCTGGAGACGCTGGCGATCGTCGCCTACCAGCAGCCGGTCAGCCGTGGCCGGATCTCCGCGGTGCGCGGGGTCTCGGCCGACGGCGTCATCCGCACCCTCACCGCCCGCAACCTCGTCGAGGAATGCGGCCACGACCACGAGTCGGGAGCCATCCTGTACCGCACCACCGACTACTTCCTGGAACGCATGGGCCTGCGCGACCTGGACGAACTGCCCCCGCTGGCACCCCTGCTGCCGGGTGTGGACGATGTCGATGACATCGTGGCGTCATGAACGGCACCGAATCCGAGTCCCCCGGCGCCCGCCACCGGGACCCGGCGTCCGAGGGCATCCGCCTGCAGAAGGTGCTGGCCTCCGCCGGCATCGGCTCCCGCCGGCACAACGAGGAACTGATCGACTCCGGTCGCGTCCGGGTCGACGGCGAGGTGGTCCGCGAGCAGGGCCGCCGGGTCGACCCGGAGACGGCGGTGATCGAGGTCGACGGCGAGCGGGTCGTCACCCGCACCGGGCTGGTGCACCTGGCGCTGAACAAGCCGCGCGGTGTGCTGTCGGCGATGTCCGACGACCGCGGCCGGCCGACCATCGCCGACTTCCTCACCGAGTTCGGCTCCGTCGGCCTGTTCCACGTCGGCCGGCTGGACGGCGACAGCGAGGGCCTGCTGCTCGTCACCAACGACGGCGATCTCGCCCACCGGCTCACCCACCCGTCCTTCGGCGTGCCGAAGACCTACCTGGTCGAGATCAGCGGCCCGGTCCGCCGCGACGTCCCACGCCGGCTGCGCTCGGGGGTCACCCTGGAGGACGGCCCCGTGTCGGTCGACGCCGCCCGGATCGTCGACATCGCCGCGTCCCGGGTCATGATGGAACTGACCCTGCACGAGGGCCGCAAGCACGTGGTGCGCCGCATGATGGAGGCCGTGGGGCACCCGGTGCACCGCCTCGTCCGGGTCTCGTTCGGCCCGGTGACGCTCGGCACGCTGCGGGCCGGCCGGGCCCGCCATCTCACCCGGCATGAGGTGGGGGCGCTCTACAAGGCGACCGGGCTGTGAGTCGCGGCGAGCCCTCCGAGCCCCCCGCGGCGGCCGGGCGGTTCTCGCCGCCCTACGTCCGCCCGGGGGTCGAGGCGGCCGCGGCCGATCCGCCGGCGTGGGATCCCGCGCACCTGCCCGAGCTGCGCCGGGTGGCCGTCGTCGGGTCCGGGCTGATCGGCACGAGCATCGGGCTGGCGCTGTCCGGGCGCGGCGTGCAGGTGTTCCTGCGCGACTGCGACGACGCCCAGGTGAAGCTCGCCGAGGCGATGGGCGCCGGCCGGCCGTGGCAGGGCGAGCGGGTCGACCACGCGGTGATCGCGACGCCGCTGCCCACCGTCGCCGCCGAGCTGCGGGACCTGCAGCGCGGTGGCCTGGCGACGACGGTCAGTGACGCCGGCAGCGTGAAGGCCCGTCCGCTGGTCGAGGCCGTCCAGCTCGGCTGTGATCTCGGGGCCTGGTGTCCGGCCCATCCGATCGCCGGGCGGGAGCGACATGGAGCGGTGTCCGCCCGCGCGGACCTGTTCGCCGAACGGGTGTGGGCGGTCTGCCCGGTGGCCCACACCGGCGCGGCCGCCATCGCGGCCACGGCCGCCCTCGCCCTCGCCTGCGGCGCGACGCCGGTGCGCACCACCCCCGAGCGCCACGACGCGGCGATGGCCGTCCTCTCGCACGTCCCGCAGCTGGTGGCGAGCGTGCTCGCCGGGAGCCTGCTCGATCTCGACTCGCACGACCTGCCGTTCGCCGGCCAGGGCTTCCGGGACACGACCCGCCTCGCCGACAGCGACCCCGTCCTGTGGGCGTCGATCATCGAGGGCAACCGCGGGCCCATCGCCGAGCGCGTGCGCCTGCTCGGGCGGGAGTTCACCCACCTCGCGGACGTGCTCGCCGAGGGCACCCGCGACGAGGCGGTCGAGGCGGTCACGACGGCGATCCACGGCGGGCGGCGCGGCCGGTCGCTGCTGCCCCGCAAGGCCGGCGCCCGGGCACTTCCGTGGGGCTGGGTCGGTGTGGTGCTCGACGACCGGCCCGGCCAGCTCGCGGCGCTGTTCGCCGTGATCGGCGAGTGGGACGTGAACATCGAGGACGTCGGGCCGTTCGAGCACAGCCTGGACGCCCCCGCCGGCATCGTCGAGATCGCGGTCGATCCGGACGGCGCGGACGGACTCGTCGAACGGCTGACGCGGGCCGGATGGACGGCATATCGGCGCTCGTGACGGACCAGCGAGTAGCCTGAGCCGGGTTGGCCGTCCGGCAGGTGTTCCAGGGACCATCAGCCCGGGACTTCCGGCCCGGAGACAGTCGGGGTGAGCGCGCCGCGCCGCCCCGGCCGCGACCGGGCCGTCGGCCCGGGTCCGAGACACCACCGGCCTGGCGTGGACGAAGGAACATGCGGGTCGCACAGACACGCGTCCGGACGGAGGAGACGGGTGAGCCCCGACGACGGGTCCGCTTCGCCGGGGGCTTCGGCCACCGGTAGCCACGACGATGCTTTCAGGACGGGGGGGCCCGCGACGACGGTGGCGCCCTCCGTACCGGGCCCGGTGACCGCCGGGGCCGCCCCCGCCGGCCTCGTGGTCGCGGTGGACGGCCCCGGCGGCTCCGGGAAGAGCACTGTCTCCCGGGAGATCGCGCGCCGGCTCGGCCTGCGCTACCTGGACACCGGAGCGATGTACCGGGCGGTCACCCAGGTCGCCCTGGAGCGCCGCATCGACATCGAGGACCCGGCCGCGGTGGCCGAGGTCGTCGAGCGCACCGTCCTGACGGTCGGCACGGACCCCGACCACCCGTCGATCTCCGTCGACGGGGTGAACGTCGACGAGCAGATCCGCACCCGGGCGGTGACGAACGCGGTGAGCGCGGTCGCCGCGGTGCCCGCCGTGCGGGCTCGGCTGGTCGCGCAGCAGCGCGAGATCATCGCCGAGAACCTCGCCGCCGGCGGCATCGTGGTCGAGGGCCGCGACATCGGCTCGGTCGTCGCGCCGGACGCCCCGGTCAAGGTCTTCCTCACCGCGTCCACCGAGGTACGCGCGCTGCGCCGGTCCCGGCAGCTGGGGGAGAAGGGCGTCGACGACGTGGCCCGCACTCTGGCCGAGCTCGACCGCCGCGACGCCCTCGACAGCTCGCGCACGGTCGACCCGCTCTCCATCCCGGCGGGCGCGATCGTCCTCGACTCCAGCGCGCTGTCGGTCCCCGAGGTGGTGGACGAGGTCCTGCGCCAGGGCGAGCACGTGCTCGCCACGACCTCATGACCGCCGCCGACGGCCGGCTCGACACGCCGGACGGACCGGTGGCCGATCCGGTGGCCGGGACCGACGCTCCCGCGGAGCCCGCGGCGAGCGAGCCCCCGGCGGCGGAGCCGGGCGCGGTCGAGTCGGTTCCGGTCGAGTCGGCCGTGGTCGAGTCGGTTCCGGTCGAGTCGGTTCCGGTGACTCCGCCCACGGGCGAAGTCGAGCCGGCTCCGAAGGCCGTCGAGCCGGCGACGGGCGGGGGCCGGGCCGAGCGGGTCCGGCCGGCGACCTCGGCCGGGGCACCGGTGCACCGCGGCGCCGCGTCGAAGCCGTTCAACGACATCACCCACCGCGTGCTCAAGCCGCCGGTCCGCCAGGTCCTCAACCACCTGGTGATGAACGTCGTCCACGAGGGCTGGGAGAACGTCCCGCACGGCGAGCCGCTGATCTTCGCGGGGAACCACAGCAGCTGGATGGACGGGCCGCTCGTCGTCATCGAGGCGCCGCGCACCGTGCGGTGCCTGGTGAAGTCCGAGATGTACAAGGGCATCCTGGGCCGGCTGCTGCTGTTCGTCGGCCAGATCCCGATCAACCGCGGCCGCCCGGACCGCGACGCCCTGCACACCGCGCTGGACGAGCTCTCCCGCGGCGGCGCCATCGGCGTCTTCCCCGAGGGCACCCGGGGCAGCGGCGAGATGGCCGCCGTCCAGCACGGCATCGCGTATCTCGCCGTGCACGGGCGCTGCCGTGTCCTTCCCGTGGCCTGCATCAACACCGGTGCCGCGCTGCCCCGGGGCGCCAAGTGGCCGCGCCGGTCGGTGAAGGTCCGGGTGGTGTTCGGCAAGCCGTTCGAGGTGGAGGTGCCGGCGAACCCGCGCTCCCGGCGGGCGCTGGCGGCCGTGGCGGAGGACATCCGGGTCCGGCTGGCGGATCATCTGGCGACGGTGCGTGCCGGCGAGAGTCGGGATTCGTCCGCGGCGGAGTAAGTTCTACCGGATCGCTGTTTGTTCCGAGTGCGCCGGACGGGTCCGCCGTCCGCGGAAGGACAGCTCGCAGCCAGTTCACCGAGATGTCCAGCCCAAGCGGAGTGCAGCCGTCATGAACACCGAAGATCTCGCCGCGTCCGTCGATGACGGCACTGTCGACGACAGGACTGTGGGCGCCGCCCTCCCGCTGGCGGGCGGGCAGCCCGTCCTCGCCGTGGTCGGCCGACCGAACGTCGGCAAGTCGACGCTGGTCAACCGCATCCTGGGCCGCCGGGCGGCCGTCGTCGAGGACGTCCCCGGCGTCACCCGTGACCGGGTCGCCTACGACGCGGTGTGGAACGGCCGCCGGTTCACCCTCGTCGACACCGGCGGCTGGACGCCCGACGCCCGCGGCCTCGCCGCTCGGGTCTCCGACCAGGCCCGCGCCGCGCTCGACACCGCCGACGGGGTGCTGTTCGTGATCGACGCCACCGTCGGCGCGACCGACGCCGACGAGGCCGTCGCTCGGGTGCTGCACCGGTCGGGCCGGCCGGTGATCCTCGCCGCGAACAAGGTCGACGACGCCCGCGCCGAGGCCGACGCCGCCGCGCTGTGGAGCCTCGGGCTGGGCGAGCCGTACCCGGTGTCCGCGCTGCACGGCCGGGGCAGCGGCGATCTGCTGGACGCCGTCCTCGCGGTACTGCCCGAGGCGCCCCGTGAGCGGTTCACCGAGGAGGACGGCCCCCGGCGGGTGGCGCTGATCGGGCGGCCGAACGTCGGGAAGTCCAGCCTGCTCAACAAGCTGGCCGGCAGCGAGCGCTCGCTGGTGCACGACGTCGCCGGCACGACCCGCGACCCGGTGGACGAGCTCGTCACCGTCGGCGGCGAGACCTGGATGTTCATCGACACCGCCGGCCTGCGGCGGAGGGTGAAGGAGGCCTCCGGCGCCGAGTACTACTCGTCGCTGCGCACCGCCTCCGCGCTGGAGGCCGCCGAGGTCGCGATCGTCCTGCTCGCCGCGGACGAGCCGGTCACCGAGCAGGACCAGCGGATCATCAGCATGGTCACCGAGGCCGGTCGGGCCCTCGTCCTGGCCTTCAACAAGTGGGACATGCTCGACACCGAGCGCCGCCTCGACCTGGAGCAGGAGATCGACCGCGAGCTGGGCCGGGTGGCCTGGGCGCCCCGGGTGAACATCTCGGCCCGCACCGGCCGGGCCACCGACCGGCTCGCCCCCGCGCTGCGGACCTCCCTCGACTCGTGGGGAACGCGCATCCCGACCGGGCGCCTCAACGCCTGGATCGGCGAGGTCGTGGCGGCCACGCCGCCGCCCTCCCGGGGCGGGAAGCTGCCGCGGGTGCTGTTCGCGACCCAGGCCGGGGTGCGCCCACCGCGCTTCGTCGTGTTCACCACCGGTTTCCTGGAGCCGGCCTACCGGCGTTTCCTGGAGCGCAAACTGCGTGAGGACTTCGGCTTCGCCGGCACCCCCATCGAGATCTCGATCCGGGTCCGCGAGCGGCCCGACCGCCACCGCTGACCTCTCCGCCGGCCGCGGCCGGGAGCCGCGTCGGCGGCGTGGCCGCGCGAAGTGAGTTGTCTGAGCTGTTCTACGCGCTGGTGGGGCAACTCGCTTCGGTCCGGGGGCGGTGACACCCTCGAAGTGAGTTGGCTCAGCCTCTCCGTAGGCCGCTGAGTCAACTCACTTCGGAACAGGCCCGCTCATGCGAAATGCCCCCTCCACCGAAGATCGGTGGAGGGGGCATTTCTCGTGTCGGGACGACAGGATTTGAACCTGCGACCCCCAGACCCCCAGTCTGGTGCGCTACCAAGCTGCGCCACGTCCCGTCCTGACGAACGCTACCCTACCGGAGATGCGGCGCTGTGACGGGGGTCGATCTCGCACATCGACTCAGGTCGTCCCGGAGGATCGGCCGGCGTGAGCTGACCACGCCGGCCGATCCGTCCTAGGCGCCTGGGGAGCGGTCGGTTCAGATCGATCCGTGGCCGCGGCGGCGCATGCCCGCGCCGATCAGGATGGCGCCGAGACCGGCTCCGGCGATCGGCAGCAGCGGCGAGTTGCCGCCGTCCGCGGTACCGCCACCGCCCGCGGCGGCGCCGCCGACCGGGGCCGCGCCGACGCCGACGCCGACACCGACACCGGCGACGACGCCGACCGGGCAGTCCCTGTCCCTGTCCTTGTCCTTGTCGTCGAACCAGTCGTCGTCCTTGTCCCTGTCTCTGTCCTTGTCCCCGTCCCTGTCGTCGACGAAGGCACGGGCTTCCTTGTCGCCTTCGTGGTCCTTGTCGTCCTTGACGGCGTCCTTGTCCCTGTCGTTCTTGTCGCCGAAGATGTCCCACTCCTCGGACTTCTTGTCGTCGCACCGACCCTTGTCATCGAAGATGTCGGCGTGCGCGGCCGTCAGCCCGGGTCCGAAGGTGACGATGACGGTTGCCGCGCTCGACATGGCGAGAAGCGCGGCTCTCCGTCCCATTCCCTTCCTCATCTGGTCCCCTCTCTCACGCATGGTTATTGCCTCGTCACTGCGAGTGACACCATAGCGAGGAGTGGTCGGGATGGGACGCAGCGAGACGGCGTGGTGCGACGGGTCCGAACGGGCCGCGGCCGCGACCGGCACGAGACCGGCATCCATTGCGGGACATGGGCTGAGCTGCGCCGCGCGACCGCCTCGCCCCTCCTTGCTGGATGTGGTCCCGGCGTGGGTCGTTCGCGTTGTGCGACGCGACGCGCGGCTACGCTCCGCTCTCTCTTGGGCTCGATACCATCACCTTGTGTAGTTACTGATGGGTCGGTGTCGGTGGAAGGTCGCTGGACGGAGACAGTCGTGAAGCTCGGAGCGACGGAGCGGTCGCCAGTGCGTATGACGTTCTCCCGCCTGCTGCTCGTCGCGGGCGCGGTGCTGATCGTCGGAAGTGGTTTCCGGCTGACCGAGTCCGACCCCGCCCCGCCCTCGAACACCGAGCGGGTCGACCTCGGCGGCCTCGGCGGCGCGATCGGTCAGGCCGGCGCGCCGGGCAAGTCAGGGGCGCCGGGCACACCAGGAGCGCTCGGCGGCTCGGCCGCTGCCACGCCGGTGCCGACGCTCCCCCCGGTCGTGGTCACGGACCCGACGCGGGTACGGATCCCGGCGATCGGAGTGGACGCGGCGATCGTCCGGCTCGGGCTGAACGCCGACGGCTCGCTGGCCGTGCCGAAGAAGTGGCAGGAGGTCGGCTGGTACGACCGGGGCCCGGCGCCCGGCGCGCTCGGTCCGTCGGTGCTGGTCGGCCACTACGACTCGACCTCCGGGCCGGCCGTCTTCTACCGGCTGCGGGCGTTGCGTGCCGGGGACCAGATCGAGGTCTCCGCGCCGACCGGGCTGCTCACGACGTTCACGGTCGACCGCACGGAGGACGCGTCGAAGAAGGCCTTCCCGACCGACAGCGTCTACGGACCGGTGAACCGGCCGGAGCTGCGGCTGATCACCTGCGGCGGGGCGTTCGACGAGGACACGAAGCACTATCTGAGCAACCTGATCGTCTACGCGCACGCGAACAGCCCGCCCGCGGCGCCCGCGGCGCCCGCGACGGGCCCGGCGGGCCTCCATCCGCCCGGCGTCTCGGCGCCGCCCGCCGGTGCCCCCGCCCCGGCAGCTCCGGCGCTGCCGGCCCCGGCCGTCCCCGCCCCGGCAGCTCCGGCGCTGTCGCTGCCCGCTCCGGCCCCGGCCGTCCCCGGGCCGGCCCCGGGCGGCTAAGCCGGCCGGGCGACCTTTCGTCGGAAGTTTCGTGGTAGCCCCAATGTGCTTTGCGGGTGCCCCGCGCGGGTACGCCCGCCCCCCCACGAAGGTCGAGCCGGCCCCGCCCATTCTGTTTCACGCATATTGCCCGGTGGGGCTGCGCTGACCCGCGCCCGGCCTCGCCCGGAGCCGTCGGAAGCCATAAGGCCACGTCCGGGGCGGTCCGGCGGCCCGTCCGGGGCCGTTCCGGGGGAGGTCGTCCCGATCATCCGCCCGGCCGGTGCCGGAAGCCCGAATGCCTATACCAGGAAGGCATCCGGGGTCTCTCCCCGGGTGCCGGCGCGGCTCGTTCGCCCCACGCCCGCCGGGTGTTGATCCGACGGAAAGTAAGCGGGTATTTCCGGGTCGTGATCGAACCCTCGCGTTCCGGGAAGGTGGGCGATTGTTGTGAGGGGGGTGATTGTCGGGCATGTGCTGAAGTCCACTATCTTCAACATCGGCACCTGCGTGCACAGCTATTCGAGAGTGCCGAGCACCGTCCGATGTATGTAAAGCGTCGAGCCGAAGCGCCGTGTCCTGCCCCCGGCCCGACGACCCCCCCGAGACAGGCGGGGCAGGACGAGGGACCTCGGCGGTCCCGGTGACCGGGCGATCCGTCCGGCCGTCGGACGGCCGATCGGTCCCGCCGGCCGTCCGGGCCGGCGGGTCGGTGTGCGATGCCGAGCGCGGCAGAGCGCCTCGTCGGCGCCAGTAGAGAGAAGGACACGCGTTGCCCCGTCGTGGAATTGCCTGGCTGCCCGAGGACTGGGAGCAGTTCGTCAAGGGGCGGCAGCGCCCCTCGAACGCCCGATCGGGTACGGGCGCCCGGCGGCGCACCTCCCAGCCGCCGCGCCGCGCGGCGACGATCGCCGCGTTCACCACGGGCACGCTCGCGGCCTCGACGGCGGCCTTCGCCGCCACGGTGCCGGCCACCCCGGACGGCACCGCGTCCATCGATCCGGGCGCGACCCAGACGGCCTCCATGCTGCCGGGCCAGGGCGGGACGGTCGAGCCGGACGCCGCGGCCGCCGCTGTGCCGCTGGCGGGGGCGATCGCGTCCTCCGAGCCGATGTTCACCAAGGTGCAGCTGACGGCGGACAACACCACGGTCGCGCCGAACGCCCCGGTGGTGCTGACCGTGCGGGCCAATGAGGCCAGCGGCGCTCCGCTGGCCAACCAGCGGGTCCGCATCGTCGTGGTGAACGGGCCGAAGTGGCAGACCTCGACGGCACTGACGACCGACACCAACGGCCAGGCCCAGATCACCGCGCGGCTGCTGACCACCACGACGATCACCGCCGTCTTCGATGGCACGAGCGCGCTGCGGCCCTCGCTGGCCGGCGCGGCCACCATCACGATCAAGGCGCCGGCCGCTCCCCGCGCGACGGTCAGCCAGGCCATCCCCTCGGTGATCCCGGGCAGCTCGATCGGGGAGAAGGCCGTCTACCTGGCCTCGCTGCAGAAGGGCAAGCCGTACGTGTGGGGGGCGGAGGGCCCTTACTCGTTCGACTGCTCCGGCCTGGTCCAGTACGTCTTCAAACAGCTCGGACGCTCCCTGCCGCGCACCGCGCAGGGCCAGTACAACGTGTCGACCCATGTGCCGCAGTCCGGTAAGCGCCCGGGTGACCTGATCTTCTACGGGACCGAGGGCAACATCTACCACGTGGGCATCTACGCCGGGAACGGCTACATGTGGGCCGCGCCGCAGACCGGCGGTGTGGTGTCGCTCCGCCCGATCTACAGCTCCACCTACAAGGTCGGCCGGATCATGTGACACCCGGGGTGGCCCGGGTCGGCGACTCCTCCAGCTGGACGCGGGTGCTCCGCACCACGCCGGGCCGGGGCGGCGGCGACCACTCGGCGACCCGGTCGGCGCGCATCCGCTAGCGTCAGAGCCGACGACCCACGTCCGGTGGTCGGCGCGCGAGCCGTCGGCGTCCGTCTTCGTGCGGCCGGGTCGGGGAGGAGGGACGCGGCGTGACGGCCCAGACGCAGGCCTCCGACCGGATCTGGACTATTCCCAACGTGCTGTCCGGTCTGCGCCTGCTGGGTGTCCCGCTCTTCCTCTGGCTCGCGCTGGGCCCGGAGGCGGACGGTGCCGCGCTGGGCGTGCTCGCCTTCGCCGGCGTCAGCGACTACCTGGACGGCAAGCTCGCCCGGGTGCTGAACCAGACCAGCCGCCTCGGGGTGGCTCTCGACCCGCTGGCCGATCGGCTCTACATCCTCGCGACCATCGTCGCGCTCACCCTGCGCGACATCGTCCCGCTCTGGTTGGCGCTGGCCCTCGTCGGTCGCGACGTCGCGCTGTTGGGCCTGGTGCCGGTGCTGCGCCGGCTCGGGGTGGGCACCGCGCTGCCCGTCCACTATCTCGGCAAGGCGGCCACTTTCAACCTGCTCTACGCCTTCCCGCTCCTGTTGCTGTCCGCCGGCGACTCCTGGCTGGCGACGGCGGCCCGCCCGCTCGGGTGGGCGTTCGCCATCTGGGGTATCGCCCTCTACTGGTGGTCCGGCCTCCTCTACGCAGAACAGGCCCGCCGGTTGGCCGGGGAACGCGCCCGCCTGGCCGGGGCGCGAAAATAGGGAGGTAACCCTTGAGAGCCGTCGTGATGGCGGGCGGCGAGGGCACCCGGCTGCGGCCGCTGACCGCGAACCTGCCGAAGCCCCTGCTGCCGGTCGTCAACCGCCCGATCATGGAGCACGTCCTGCGGCTGCTCAAGCGGCACGGTTTCGACGAGACCGTGGTGACGGTCCAGTTCCTCGCGGCGATGATCCGCAACTACTTCGGTTCCGGCGACGAGCTGGGCATGCACCTCTCCTACGCGACGGAGACCACGCCGCTGGGCACCGCGGGCAGCGTGAAGAACGCCGAGGACGCCCTGCGCCACGAGCAGTTCCTGGTCATCAGCGGGGACGCCCTGACCGACATCGACCTGACCGACCTCGTCGCCTACCACCGGGCGCAGGGCGCGCTGGTCACCGTGGCGCTCAAGTCGGTGCCCGACCCGCTCGAGTTCGGCATCGTGATCACCGGCGAGGACGGCCGGATCTCCCGGTTCCTGGAGAAGCCGACCTGGGGCCAGGTGTTCTCCGACACCGTCAACACCGGCATCTACGTGATGGAGCCGGAGGTCCTCGACCACGTCCCGGCCGGCGAGGCGGTCGACTGGTCCGGCGACGTCTTCCCCCGGCTGGTCGCCGCCGGCGCCCCGGTGTTCGGCTACGTCGCCGCCGGCTACTGGGAGGACGTCGGCACCATCGCCAGCTTCCAGCGCGCCCAGGCGGACGTGCTGAACCGGCAGGTCGACGTCTCGATCGGCGGGTTCGAGGTGTCCCCGGGGGTGTGGATCGGCGAGGACGCCGACGTCCATCCCGACGCCATCCTCAAGGGCCCGCTGGTCGTCGGCGACTACAGCAAGGTCGAGGCCGGTGCCGAGCTGCGCGAGTTCACCGTGCTCGGCAGCAACGTGGTGGTGAAGCGGGGGGCCTTCCTGCACCGGGCGATCGTCCAGGACAACGCGCTCATCGGCCCGCGGACGAACCTGCGCGGCTGCGTGATCGGCAAGAGCACGGACGTGCTGCGGGCCGCGCGCATCGAGGAGGGCGCGGTCATCGGGGACGAGTGCGTCATCCAGGAGGAGGCGTTCGTCTCCCACGACGTCAAGGTCTACCCGTTCAAGACCATCGAGGCCGGGGCGGTCGTCAACACCAGCGTCATCTGGGAGTCGCGCGGGCAGCGGTCGCTGTTCGGTCCGCGCGGGGTCTCCGGGCTGGTCAACGTGGAGATCACCCCGGAGCTGGTGGTCCGCCTGGCCAGCGCGTACGCGACCACGCTGAAGAAGGGCTCGACCGTCACCACCGCGCGGGACGGCTCGCGGGCGGCCCGGGCCCTCAAACGGGCCGTGATCAGCGCGCTCACCGCGGGCGCGATCAACGTCCGTGACCTGGAGGTGGCCCCGCTGCCGGTCGCGCGCTTCGACGTGCGCACCTCGGACGCGGCCGGCGGGATCATGCTGCGCTCCAAGCCGGGCGACGCCGAGCGCATCGACATCGTCTTCCTCGACGCCGACGGCGACGATCTCTCCCCGGCCGCGCAGCGCAAGCTCGACCGGGTGTTCACCCGGCAGGAGTTCCGCCGGGCCTTCCCCGGCGAGATCGGCGACCTGCGCTTCCCGGCGCGCACCGCCGACGTCTACACCCAGGACCTGCTCGACCGGGTGGACACCAGCGGGCTCGCCGAGGCGGATCTCAAGGTGGTCGTCGACCCGTCCGGGGGAGCGGCGTCGCTGCTGCTGCCCACCCTGCTCGGCCGGCTCGGCGTCGACGTGCTGACCGTCAACGGCCGGCTCGACGAGACCTACCCCGAGCCCGGCGCCGAGCAGGAACGCCGTGCCCTGGACCGGCTGGGGGCGCTCGTGGCCAGCTCACGCGCCGCGTTCGGGGTCCGCTTCGACCACATCGGCGAGCGGATCACCATCGTCGACGAGCGCGGCGACCTCATCAGCGACGAGCGGGCGCTGCTGGTCATGCTCGACCTCGTCGCGGCGGAGAACCGCGGCGCCCAGGCGGCGGTGCCCGTCACCACCACCCGGGTCGCCGACCAGGTGGGGGACTTCCACGGCCTGACCGTGCGGCGGATGTCGATGTCCGGCTCCGAGCTCTCCCGGGTCGTGCAGGCCGAACCGATCGTCTTCGCCGCCGACGGCCGGGGCGGGTTCGTCGTGCCGGAGTTCGCCCCGGTGATCGACGGCCTGGCGGCGTTCGTCCGGCTGGTCGCGCTGGTCGCCCGGACCAGGCTGACGCTGAGCGCGATCGACGCGAGGATCCCGCCGGTGGCGATGGTGCGGGCGTCGGTGCCCACGCCGTGGGCGGAGAAGGGCACCGTCATGCGCCGCGTCGTCGAGTCGGTGGACGTCGACTCGGGCGACCAGGTCGACACCACCGACGGGGTGCGCGTCGTCGGCCCGGACGGATCCTGGGTGCTGGTGCTGCCTGATCCGTCCGAGGCGGTGACCCATCTGTGGGCCGAGGCGGCGGATCTGGGCGACGCGCAGCAGCTGGTGCGCCGGTGGAGCGCCGTAGTGGAGACGGTGCCGCCGGAGCAGGCTCCCGTCACCCGTCCGTGACCGGTACGGCCTGCTGGCGGCGGAACGCGACGGGTGTGCCACAGCGGCCGGCCGGCCGTCGGCGAGAATGCCGGATGTGCACGGACGGACACGGCTGACCACGCGCCCGGGCGGGGGCGGCCCTCCGGCGGGCGGCCCTCCGGCGGGCGGCACCGCGACGGGCGGCACCGCGACGACGGTGTTCGAGCGGATCGCGGCCGAGGCGCTGGAGCCCGGCTACGCGCGCGCGGCCGGCGCCCGCGGCGGCGGGTGGGCCGGGCGGTTGCTGCTGCCCCTGACCCTGCTGCTCGCGGGCCTGCTCATCGCCCTGAGCGTGCGCCAGGCGGTCGACGCCGGGCCGTCCCGGGAGCGGTTGCGGGCGCGGCTGAGCGCCGAGTACGAGACCCGCTCCACCCACCGGGACGACCTCGCCGCCTCGGTGGCCGTGCTCCGCTCCGCCACCGAGGACCTGGTGAACCGGCGTCGGACGGCCGACGGGCTCTGGGCGGCCGCGAAAGCCGAGATCGACGCGCTCGCGGCGCCGGCCGGTCTGGCCCCGGCGCGCGGTCCCGGCGCGCGGGTGACCCTCGCCGACCCGTCGGCCGGGCCGCCCGCCGACGCGGGCAATCCGCGCCCGGCGGCGCAGGGCCCCGACGGCCGGCTCGCCGACCACGACCTGGCCGACATGGTGAACGCGCTGTGGGCCACCGGCGCCGAGGCCGTCGCCGTGAACGGGATCCGGCTCACCGCGCTGAGCGCGGTGCGCGCCGCGGGCGACACGATCCTGGTCGGTCTGAGTCCGGTCGAGGCACCCTACGTGGTCGACGTGGTCGGGGACCCTGACACGATCGTTCCCGGGGTGGGCGCCGCGGCGGTCACCGTGCGGCTGCGCACCCGGATGGGCGCGCCACCGAACGCCGTGACCGTCGCCCGCCTGGACGACGTCACCGTGCCGGCGGCACCCAGCCCGAGCCTCCGATACGCCCGAGGGAGCGGATCTTGACCCGTGAAGGTGCGATCACCGGCCTGTTCGCGCTCGTTGTCGGCGTCGTCGTCGGGCTCCTCCTCGCGCCGAAACCCCCGACCTGGCTGGACCCGTACCTGCCGGTGGCGGTGGTCGCCGCGGTGGACGCGGCGGTCGGGGGCCTGCGCGCGGCGCTGGAGCGGGTCTTCTCCGACCGTGTCTTCGTCGTGTCCTTCCTGTCGAACGTGCTGCTGGCGGTGGCCCTGGTCGCGCTGGGCGACGCGCTCGGCGTCGGCGGCGCGATGTCGACCGCGGTGGTCGTCGTCCTGGGCATCAGGATCTTCACCAATGCGAGCGCGGTCCGGCGATCGCTGTTGAAGCTTTGATCGGCGATCCGCCGCCCCGCGGTCCGCGGCCTCCCGTGCCGCCACCCGGCGAGCCGCCACCGCATGAGCCACCGGACATCACGGGGCCGGCCGCCGACGATCCGGTGGTCGGGCATCCGACTGTCGGGAAGACGACGGCGCGTGGCCGCGGCTCCCGGGGGCGACCGCTGCGGTACGCGACCATCTTGTTGCTCGCGGTGCTGGGGTTCGGTGCCGCCGTGATGATCCGGATCGCAGACTCGTCCGAGCGCCTGGCTGCGGCCCGGCCCGACGAGCTCGCCACCGAGCTGGAGAACATCGCCGTCGCCGGGCGGCGGCTGGAGGTGGAGGCCACCGGCCTCGAACGGACCCGCGCCGCGGTCGCCGACGGCGCGCGCGGCGACGCCGACCTCGACCGGGCCCGCCACGAGGCGGAGGCCCTGGCGGTGCTCGCCGGCACCGGCCCGGCGATCGGGCCCGGGGTGACCCTCAGGATCGACGACCCGCGGGGGACCGTCGAGGCGTGGATCCTGGTCGACGCGCTGCAGGAGCTGCGGGACGCCGGTGCCGAGGCGATCGAGCTCTCCGGTGTCCGTGTTGTGGCCTCCACCTACATCGTCGACGCTCCCGGTGGCGGGATGACCGTGGACGGTGGCAGTGTCGCGCCGCCCTACGAGCTGCGCGTGGTGGGGGACGCGCACACACTTGCCCAGGCAATGAGGATTCCTGGCGGGGTGCTCGATACGGTAGCTACCCGGGATGGCACGCATGCTGAGGTCACGAATTCGGATCGGATCGAGATCAGGGCGCTGCGGGCCGCCCCGACCCCCCGTTTTGCCCGTCCAGCCGGTTGAGGGGCGTGTCCCGCGACGACGTGGTCGCGGTGGGCGCCGGCCGTCCGGGCGGTCCCATGTGTCCGTCGACGCCCGTGCCGGCGCTCGGCACCACGACCGCAGGAGGCGATTCCGGTGTACCCGGACGACCTGAAGTACACCCGTGAGCACGAGTGGGCCCGGGCCGACGGGAACACGGTGCGGGTCGGTATCACCGCGTACGCGCAGGAGGCGCTGGGCGACATCGTCTTCGTGTCGCTGCCCGAGGTCGGGCAGGCCGTCTCCGCCGGCGAGCCGTGCGGCGAGGTCGAGTCGACCAAGAGCGTCTCCGACATCTACGCGCCCGTCTCCGGCGAGATCGCGGCCCGTAACGAGGCGCTCGTCGCCGCTCCGGAGCTGGTGAACTCCGACCCCTATGGGGAGGGCTGGCTGGTCGAGGTCACGGTGGTGGACCCGGCCGTCCTCGACGACCTGCTCGACGCCACCGCCTACCGCGAGCACGTCAAGGAGCAGTAGCCGCGGAGCAGCAGCCACGCGGAGGTTCCGTGGCCGGACTGTCATCGCGGGATGGCCACTTCCGAGGGCGGGCGCGGTCATTGGTCGGTGCTGTGGGCATCGGCCGGTTGCGCCCTGTCTCGTCCGTTGTCAAGTGAAGGGCGACCACCGCCCGCGTGCGGTGGCCGCCACGCCGAACAAACACCCGACGCACCCTTTTCACGACGGTGCGCCTGATGCACTAGCCTCGGAGTGCGCCGTGACGGCATCGGCCGCGGCCACTGCCGCGTTCTGCCGTTCGCGCGGGGTGAATGCCTGGTCACACCGGGTCAAACCCCCTGTTGGGGAACATTCCTGCCGCCGTGAGGGCGGCGGACCGAGCGGCCGGGCTCCCGCCTGCGGGCATCCGGCAGGAAGCGGACGAGACTGTGTTCTGCACGAGGTGCGGCCAGCAGAACCCGTCCGACGCGCTGTACTGCGCGCGGTGCGGGTCGCCTCTGGTGCGTCCGGGCGAGCCCGTGGCGCCGGAGCGGCCCGCGGAGCAGACGTCGACGCTCAACCTGGCCGCCGCGCTCTCCGGCATCGAGGGCGACCACGTCGACGAGTCGACCGAGCGCGACGCCGTCGCCGCCGTCGACGCGCTTCCGCCCGGCTCGGCCCTGCTGGTCGTCAAGCGCGGCCCCAACGCGGGCAGCCGGTTCCTGCTCGACGCCGATCTCACGACCGTCGGGCGCCATCCGGAGAGCGACATCTTCCTAGACGATGTCACCGTCTCCCGGCGGCACGCCGAGTTCCACCGCTCGCCCTACACCAAGGGATTCTCCGTGCGTGACGTCGGCAGCCTGAACGGCACCTACCTGAACCGGGAGCGGATCGACTCCGCGGAGCTCACCGGCGGCGACGAGGTCCAGATCGGCAAGTTCCGCCTGGTCTTCCTGACGGGCGCGACCTACGGGGGGGTCGGGGTTCGGTGAACAGGTCCACGACGAGGTGAGCGGCGGCAGCAGCGCCGCGGCGGAACCCATGCGTTCGTCCGGCCGCGCCGACGAGTCCCGGCTGGGCTCGTCGCGGCGGGGCGGCCCGGGGCAGCGGCCCGAGGATGTCGCGAAGACCCTGAACATCGGCGAGGTGCTGGACAGGCTGCGCACCGAATATCCGGACATCACCCTCTCGAAGATCCGTTACCTGGAGTCCGAGGGGCTGGTCGAGCCGGCGCGCACCAGCGCGAACTACCGGAAGTACTCGCTTGACGACGTCATGCGGCTACGGCACGTGCTGCACGCGCAACGTGAGCGCTATCTCCCGCTGCGCGTGATCAAGGAGGAGCTCGCGGCGCTCGACCGGGGTGACACCCCGCTGCCCCGGACCGGCCCGCGTGCCGTGCCCGACCGGCCCACCGCCCGGGGGCTGGACGGCCTGCTGGGCGCGGAGCGGGTCCGTCTGTCCCGCCGCGAGCTGCTCGCCGCCAGCGGCCTCGACGACGACTCACTGGCCGAGCTGGAGGGCAACGGGCTCGTCGGCCCGATCGCGGGCGGCGGCTACTACGACTCCGACGCCCTGCTGGTGGCCCGTACCGTGGCCCTGCTCGCGGCGCACGGCGTCCAGGCGCGGCACCTGCGTGCCGCCCGGGCCGCGGCGGATCGTGAGGCAGGTCTCATCGAGGCGGCGGTCGCGCCGCTGCGGTCCGGTCGCCTGGCGGAGTCGGACGGCCGCGCCGTGGAGACCGCCGACGAGCTCGCCACCCTGCTGGTGCGCATGCATGCCGCGCTGTTGCGGACCCGATTGGCCGGCAGCCGGCCAGGTTAGCGGGGCATGGTCACCCAAAACGGCGCCATCTTCCACGGAAAGTGAGAACTGGCGGGCGCGCTGACGCGGGGCGGTAGCGGGGATACTGTCTCCCCGTGGGGTTTTCTGGCTCCGGTCACAGCGTCCCGCCCTACCCCACCTGCGCTAGGAGGTAGATCGGTGCATCGGCTGGACATCGTCGGCGTGCGTGTCGAGCTTCCGTCGAAGCAGCCGATCGTTCTGCTCAAGGAGGTGGGCGGGGAGCGATATTTGCCGATCTGGATCGGCGCGGTCGAGGCGACGGCGATCGCCTTCGCCCAGGAGGGCATCACCACGGCCCGGCCCATGACCCACGACCTGATGCGGGACGTGCTGCGGGCGCTTCAGACGGAACTGACCCAGGTCACCATCACCGACCTGCAGGACGGCGTCTTCTTCGCCACGCTGGTCTTCGGTAACGGCGTGGAGGTCTCCGCCCGCCCCTCGGACGCGATCGCCCTGGCCATGCGGATGGGCGTGCCCGTGTACGGGGTCGAGGCGGTGCTGGCCGAGGCCGGGATCACCGTCCCCGAGGAACAGGAACAGGAGCAGGAGAGCGAGCTGGAGAAGTTCCGGGAGTTCCTGGACACCATCTCGCCGGAGGACTTCAACACGCCGGGCTCCTGAACCAGGCTCGGAGGGCCGCGGGGCCCCCGGTGACACGCCGGATGTGAACCCGTGCGGGGTGGCTCGTCCGGTTGGGCGCACACTTGTCCTGGTGCGGCCAGCATGTCCGCTGGACTACGGACACGCTGGCTTGGATCATTGAAGGGACGATGCCCCGCCCCTACGGTCGGGCGAACCGGCTGTCCAGCCGGTGCGTCGGCCAACGCGGGGACGCGACGCCGCTCACCGCCGGGGGCGGCCACGGCGCCCCGCCGCTGACGCGACACGGGGCCGGTGGGCGGGTGGCGCGGCGCCGGTGTGGCGGTGTCGTCAGCGGGCGGGCCGTGAGGCTCCCGGACTGTCCGGAGGATGGGACTGGTGAATGGTGGCATCTCGATGGGAGCGGCCGCGCGAGTGGCGCCGGACGAGGCTGATCCCCCCTGGGCGGACGCCGAGCCGGCGACCATGATCGAGCAGGGTCAGCTCTTCGGCGACGAGATCCCGCAGCCGCCCGGTGACGACGTCGGCTACCGCGGCCCGACGGCCTGCTCGGCGGCCGGCATCACCTACCGCCAGCTCGACTACTGGGCGCGCACCGGCCTGGTCGTGCCCAGCGTGCGCGGGGCCAGCGGTTCCGGCAGCCAGCGCCTCTACTCGTTCCGTGACGTGCTGGTCCTGCGGGTCGTCCGCAAACTGCTCGAGGCCGGGGTGTCGCTGCAGAACATCCGGGCCGCCGTCGACCACCTGCGGACCAGGGGAGTGGCGGACCTCGCCCACCTGACCCTGATCAGCGATGGTTCGACCGTCTACGAGTGCACCTCGGACGACGAGGTGATCGATCTGGTCCGGGGCGGTCAAGGCGTCTTCGCGATCGCGGTGGGGCGGGCGCTGGAGGACATGCGCGGCCAGCTCGCGGAGCTGCCCTGCGAGCGCCCGGGCACCCCGGCGGCGACCCACCCCGGCGACGAACTGGCCAACCGCCGGCGGCGGCGCAGCTCGGCCTGATCGCCACGCCCGCGGGAAAACCGTTGGGGAACTGTCGGTGCCCTGGCGTACGGTCCCCGTGTGACGGATCATCCCGCGGTCCTCGTCGAGGGCCTCCGCAAGAACTACGGCCGGCACACAGCCCTTGCCGGGCTTGACCTCCTCGTCGCGGAGGGCACGGTCCACGGCGTTCTCGGCCCCAACGGGGCCGGCAAGACCACCGCCGTCCGCATCCTGGCCACCCTGCTCGCCGCCGACGGCGGGCGGGCCGAGGTCCTCGGGGTCGACGTGCTGCGCCAACCGCAGCTGGTCCGTCCCCGGATCGGTCTGACCGGCCAGTACGCGGCCGTCGACGAGCGGCTGACCGGCCTGGAGAACCTGGAGATGTTCGGCCGGCTGTACCGGCTGCCCGGCCGTACCGCGCGGGCGCGGGCGGTCGAGCTGCTCGAGCGCTTCGACCTCGCCGAGGCCGCCGGGCGGCAGGCGAAGACGTACTCGGGCGGCATGCGCCGGCGCCTCGACCTCGCGGCGAGCCTCATCATGGCGCCCGCCGTGCTGTTCCTGGACGAACCCACGACGGGGTTGGATCCACGCAGCCGCCAGGCCATGTGGCGGGTGATCGCCGACCTCGTGCGCGACGGCACCACCGTGCTGCTGACCACGCAGTACCTGGAGGAGGCCGACCAGCTCGCCGACCGGGTCTCCGTCGTCGACAGCGGGCGGGTGATCGCGCAGGGCACCACCGACGACCTCAAACGCCAGATCGGTGGCGACCGGCTCGACATCACCGTGGCCGAGGGCGGCGACCTCGGGGGCGCCGCCGCGGTGCTGGCCCGGTCCGGCACCGGCGCGGCCACCGTGCACGCCGACGAGCGCCGGGTGAGCGTCCCGGTCTCGGGCGCGGGTGTCCTCGCCGAGGTCGTGCGCGGTCTCGACGAGATCGGGGTCACGATCGTCGACGTCGCGCTGCACCGCCCGTCCCTCGACGACGTCTTCATGACCCTGACCGGTCACGGCGCGGGCGGCCCGGCGGGCGCGTCGGCTGCCGGCGGGCCGGGCGGTGACGGCGGGCCCCCCGGCCCGCGTACCGGCGACGAGCGGGATCTGGTGAAGGCATGACCACCCTCGACCTGACACCCGTCGCGCGGAGCGGCCGGCTGTCCTGGGAGCTCCTCGACGCCTGGGTCATGTGCCGGCGCAACCTGCTGAAGACCTGGCGGGTGCCCGAACTGCTGGTCTTCTCCATGATCCAGCCCGTGCTGTTCGTGCTGCTGTTCAGCTACGTGTTCGGGGGCGCGATCGACGTCGGCCCGGATCTCGACTACGTCGACTACCTGATGCCCGGCGTCTTCGTGCAGACGGTGATCTTCGGCGCGATGATGACCGGGATCGGCCTGGCCAACGACAAGGAGGAGGGGCTGATCGACCGCTTCCGGTCGCTGCCGATGAGCCGCTCGGCCCTGCTGACCGGGCGGACGCTCGCCGATCTGGTCCGCAACGCCCTGATCATCCTGATCATGCTGCTGGTCGGCCTGGCGGTCGGCTTCCGCTTCGGTGACACCACCGTCCCGGCCGTCCTGGCGGGGTTCGGCGTCATGCTGATCTTCTCCTACGCCTTCTCCTGGGTGTCGGCGGTGATCGGCATGTCGGTGCGCAGCGTGGAGGCGGCCCAGTCCGGCGGGATGATCTGGGTCTTCCCGCTCGTCTTCGCCAGCTCCGCCTTCGCCCGGGTCGACACGATGCCCGGCTGGTTGCAGGCCTTCGCCGACCACCAGCCGGTCACCGTCACCGTGGACGCCGTGCGCGCCCTGTTCCTGGGTGGCCCGGTGGCCGAGGATCTGCTGGTCTCACTCGCCTGGTGCGGCGGGATCCTGCTGGTGTTCGGGCCGCTGGCCGTCCGGGCGTACCGCCGGGACGCCACCCGCTGACGGGCGGCTGACGAGGCCGGTCCAGATGGGGCCGGGCCGGTCTGGTCGGGCGGTGCCCGGGCCTCAGGTGCGGCCCTCGGTGTCCTGGGCGTTGCCCAGGGTGGGCTCGTAGGCGACCCAGTCGGCGCGCAGCACCGGCCAGCCGTCGGCGCGCAGCAGTTCCACGACCGCCGGGTCGTCGTCGACCACGACCGCGACCCGGCGGTGCACGCCGAGCCGGCGCAGCTCGGAGCGCTTGAAGATCCGCGCCGGGCGGCGGTCCGCGTCCGGGCGCATCCGCAGCTCGTTGAGGGGCAGCCCCTGGTCCCGCAGCCAGCGCTCGGTCGCGGGCCGGGAGCGTTCCGGGCGCCCGGTCAACCAGAGCACCTCGTGGTCGCGGGCGAGCGAGCGCACCAGCTCCACCCCCTCGACCAGCGGCGGATCGATGTCCGCGGCGGCGAAGAAGGCGTCCCAGTCGCCGGGGCGTGCGCGCAGGAAACGCAGGCGGTGCCGCACGTCGGCGACCACCCCGTCGACGTCGATGACGGCCAGCGGCCGGTCCGCCGGCGCCTCGCCCGCGCCGGCCGGGGCACCCGTACCGGCCAGGGCGCCTCCGCCGGCCACGCCGTCGACTTCAGTCACTTGTGTGCCCTCCCGTACGGCGTCCACGTCGATGCTCCTCCGCCGGGCCATTGAACACGCGCGACACAGCGGATAAACCGTCGGTGTCCCGGCGGGCATCCGGTACGGTCCAGTTCATCGTCGGGTGTTTCCCACGGTTATCGGTCGAACTGACCGGGGACACCGGCCGGAGACACCCGGGTGGTCGACGGTTCCGCATGCGGTGAAACGGCCCGACGTGACGCGACGGTCGCTAGCGTGGTGTGCCAGTGACTGATCGCTGGCGGTGATCCGCCAGCCGGCACCAGGTCAGGTGGCGGCAGGTGTCGTGGCGTCGCGGACGCGGCCCGGTCAGGAGACGTTCCGGTCGTCTGTCGCGAGGAGGTCGCGGTGTCGGGCACGCGGCGAGCACGCCTGCTCGTCTCCGGCATCACCGAGAGCCTGGAGGCGGCACTCGCGCTCGCCGACCAGCTCGACGAGCAGGCGAGCGGGCTGGCCTCCGGTGCGGTGCCCGTCCCGTCGGCCGCCCCACTCGACCCGGAGACGCTCGGCGCGGTGCCGGCCGACCTCGCCGGTGATCTCGACCAGGTCGCGCTCGCGCTGAGCGAGGCCGGCGCGCTCGCCCGGCGGCAGGCGCCCGCGTTCGCCGGCGCCGGCTGGGACGCGCCGGAGTGGCGGGGAACGGAGTGGCGGGGAACACCGCCCGCGGGCGGTGCCGACCCCACGCCCGGGCCACCGGTTCGACCGGGGCTGTGGCGGCTGGGCCGGATCCTCGTGCCGCCGCTGGCCCGCGGGGAGCGCACCGTCGAGGTGCCGCTGGCGGTGCCGCTGCTCGACGCGGGCAACCTGCAGATCGAGACGACCCGCCCCCGCCGCGGCGAGGCGGTCGGCCTGGTTCGCGGCCTGCTCACCCGGATCCTGGCGAGCGTCCCCCCCGGCGGGGTGCGGATCACCGTCTACGACCCGCACGAGCTCGGGGCCGGGCTCGCCGCCTTCGCCCCGCTGCGGGTGGCCGGGGTCGTCGGCCCGACGCTGACCAGCCGCGCGCGCCTGGAGCTCGCCCTCGCCGAGCTCTCCGGCGAGGTCGGCCGGATCACCGTCGAACGCCTCGCCGGCCGGTTCGACTCGCTGCGGGAACGGGAGGACGCCGGCCTGCCCCGGTCGGAGCCGTGGCGGCTGCTGGTGCTGCTGGGCTGGCCGTCCCTGCCCGACGAGGCCGCCCGCGCGCTGGACGCGGTGGCCTCCCAGGGGCCGTCGTGCGGAGTGCACGTCATCGCGGTGGTGGAGCCCGGCGGCGGTGGGGTGGACACCGGTGGTGGCCGGGCCGCGGGGAGGCTGCCGAACGCCGAGACGATCACCGCGGTCGAGCTGCTGGCCCTGCGCGGCGAGAGCGACGGCGGGATGCCCGGCGGCTGGCGCACCACCCTGTCCGGCCTGCTCGGCTGTGTCCTGGACGAACCCCCGCCGCCGGCGGTCGTCGCGGACGTCACGGCCCGGGTCGCCGTCGGGGTGGAGCGGGCCGCCGCCCGCGCGCCGGACCTGGGCGGCCTGCTGCCCGCCGGGCTCTGGGAGTACGAGAGCTCGGCCGGGGTGTCCGTCCCGGTGGCGCACGGCCCGGACGGCGAGGTCACCCTCGCCTTCGACGACGACACCGTGCACGGCCTCGTGGGCGGCCAGGCCGGGGCGGGGAAGTCGACCCTGCTGCTCGACGTGGTCTACGGCCTGGCCGCCCGCTACGGCCCGGACCAGCTCCGCTTCCACCTGCTCGACTTCAAGGAGGGCCTGGAGTTCGCCCAGTTCGCGGCGCGCCCGGGTGACCCCTTCTACCTTCCGCACGCCGACACCGTCGGCATCGAGAGCGACCGGGAGTTCGGCGTCGCGGTGCTGCGCGCCGCCCGGGACGAGATGCAGCGGCGCTCGGTGACGATGCGGGCCGTCGGCGCGCGCGACCTGCGCGGGCTGCGCGCCGCGGACCGCAGCTCCCCCTGGCCGCGCACCCTGATCGTGATCGACGAGTTCCAGGTCATGCTCACCCCGCTCGACGCGGTCGCCCGGGAGGCGGTCGCGCTGCTGGAGGTGATCGCCCGGCAGGGCCGCGCCTACGGGATCCACCTGCTGCTGGCCAGCCAGACGCTGTCCGGCATCGACGCGCTGGACGCGACCGCGGGCAAGCGCGGATCGATCTTCGGCCAGTTCGCGCTGCGGGTCGCGCTGCGGACGTCGATCTCCGAGTCGCGGGTCCTGCTGTCGACCGCGAACGAGGCGGCGGGCGCGCTGTCCGGGGTCGGCGAGGCCATCGTGAACCGGCGCAACGGCCATCCGATCGGCAACGAGCACGTCCGGGTGGCCTATCCCGACCCGAAGGTGATCGCCGGGCTGCGGGAGCGGATCGAGACCCTCGTGGCCCGGGCCGTCCCGCCGCTGCGGGCGCCGCGGGTGTTCGTCGGCCACGCGCCGGCCGTCCTCGCCGACAACCCGGCCTTCCAGGCGCTGGCCGGGCGGCCGGCGCCGCTGCCCGGGGAGGCGGCGGCGGGGGATCCGCTGGCCTTCGTCGGCGTCCCGCTGGACCTGGCCCCGCCGGCGGTGGGGGTGCGCCTGGCCCGGCTGCCGGGCCGGCACCTGGCGATCCTCGGCCCGCTGCGCCGGGAGGCGGTCGGCATGGTCCAGGCGGCGGCGGTGTCCGTCGGCGCCCAGACGCCGCGCGGCGGGCTGGTCGTCGACGTGGTGGCCGCCGATCCGGCCACGGTGGCCGCGGCCGAGGTCACGGCGGACATCCTGCGGCGCTCCGGCCATCCCACCCATGTCACGGACGTCACCGGTCTGCGCGGGGTGCTGGGGTCGGCCGCGGCGGAGATCCGGGCCCGGGAGGAGGCCGCGCTCGCCGGGCACGGCGAGGCCACCACGGGCCTGCGGCTGATCGTCGTGTTCGCGATGGACGCCGGCCGGGCCGGACTGGAAGGCCGCGACGACGCGTCACGCCGGTCCGGCCTCGACGATCTGCGGACGCTGACCCGACGCGGCCCGGCCACCGGCGTGCACCTGCTCTGCTGGTGGCGGGCGCCGTCCCGGATGGTGGACGATCTCGGCCCGGGGCATCGGGACGACATCGCGGCCTGGGCGGCGACCGGGCTGCCCGGTGGCGACCTGTTCGGCCTCGCGGGGCACCGTCCGGTCACGGCCGGTACAACGCCGAACCGGGCGGTGCTGTTCGACCGGCACGCCCAGGCGGAGCCGCGCACCGTCGTCCCGTTCGCCCCGCTCGGCGCGGGAGCGGCGGCCGAGAGCGGAGCGGCGCTGTGATCGGCGCGGGCCGGGGTGGGGTGAGTGATCCGCCCGAGGCGGGGAATGCGCGGAGGATGGCTGATCCGGATGGACTCTCGACGGGTCCCGGCGCCGCCGGGGCGGGTGCCGGCCGTGGGCCGGGCGGCGTGAGCGGCGGTGGTCTCGCCGGGATCCCGGACGGGCAACTCGTGCCGACGGCGCCCCCCGGCGCCACCACGCCCGCGCCGCGGCCCGGCTCCGCCGCGGCCGTGCCGGCCCGGCCCGGGGGTTTCGTGCCGCGGGAGCTCGACCATCCGCTGGTCGCGGCCAACCGGTACCGAGAACTGATGGGGGCCTCCGACGCGGTGCGGGCCCGGCTCGCCGAGAGCCTCGCCGCCCGGCAGGAGGGGCACGACGTGATCGCCCGCCGGCACCGCTCGGCGGCCGACGACATCCGTACCCGCATCGGGTCCGTCTGGGGGCAGGTCGGCGGGTCGCTGGCCCAGCACGGCCTGGGCGAGCTCGACCAGGTGCGCCCACGCAAGGGCCAGCGGCCCGACCTCGAGGCCGTCTACCAGCGGTACGCCGGTGATCTGGACGGGCTCGACCGCGGCCGCGCCGGCCGTCCCGCGGCGCTGGCGATCGACGCGACGGGCGGCCGCCGCGCGTCGCGTGGCTCGCGGGCCCGCGGTGTCGACGAGCGGCCCGCCGCGGGCCGGCGCGACGAGAAACGGCTCGGTGGGGCGGGTTCCAGCGCGCGGCGGCCCGGTGCGCCGCCCGCCGGCCGGCTGATCGGCGCCGACGGTCTGGTCGACCCGGAGCAGGCGAAGAAGCTGGCCTACCGGCTGTGCCTGGAGGTGATGACCCGATCCGCCGAGCTGCGCGCGGTGGCGAAGGGAGCCGGGGGGCTGTCCGCGGGGCTGGTCACCGCCCTGTGCTGCGCGCTCGGTGGCGCGCTGACGGTGGCGGCCCGGGTGTTCGTGGCGGCGCCGGCGCTGCCGTGCCTGGCCGCGGCCGGGGGAGTGGGCGCGGTCGCGGTGGTCGCGGCCACCGGCTCGTCCGCCTCGTCGGCCGCGGCCGCGGTGCGCAGCGGCCTGCTCGCCGCGGCGTCGGCGGCGGTGGCGGTCTTCGCGACGCTCGGTTTCGTGCCCATCGAGCCGCCGGGCGCCATCGCCTCGCTGGCCGTGCTCGCGCTCGCGCTGCGGTTCGGGCTGGGCTTCGGCTCGGGTACCGGTTCGTCCAAACCCGCCGGCCAGGGCGGATCCGGGCGGCGTTGAAACCGGGCCGGCGGCCCGCGCCGGTGCGCGGGCCCGGTCGGGTGCCAGAACCCGGTCTACCCGGTCGGTCCAGCCGGTCCGCTCGGTCCAGTCGGTCAAGGAACGGAGTGCACGGTGGCAGGGACGATCGCCGACGTCAAGGCGCAACTCGACGAGGCGTTCCGGCGCACGGAGGATGTGACCGGCCAGCTCGAGGGCGCGCTCAACATGATCGAGGAAGCGCAGGCGATGGTCGTGGCGGCCACCGACGGCAGTGAGCACCTCGCCGTCGAACAGCTCACCAGCGCCCTGGTCGAGACCCGGGACAGCCTGGAGAACGCGCTCGCCGCGCTCGGCAACGCCGTCCAGGAGGTCAAGGTCTACCGCGACGGCCTGTGATCGGTCGCGTACCGTCGGGCCCCGCTCGGGCGTGGTGTCGGACACACTGCTGGTGGGGCTGCTGCCGGCGGGGGAGAACCGCGACGGGCGGCCCGGTCGGACCGGCCGGGTACGGGCACCGGTCGCGTAGCGCCGCGTACGCGGACGAACTGGTCGGGGCCGGTGCGGCCGTGGCCCGCACGCGCTGTGCGTTGGTGGTAACCCGGCGGGTGGCCGGGTAACAACGTCCTGGCCGGGCGGCAACGCGGTGCATCCGGTAGCAAGGCTCACTACAGTCCGGATTGTCCCGTGCGCCCGACCCTTCGGCGGGCCGTGGCCGACAGTGCCCACATTGCCGGCCGTGCGCCGACCGACGGTGCCGGGCACCATGACGACCAGGAGGGCTTCTTCCGCCGTGTCGGACATCGACCTGCTCGATCTTCCGCTGGTTCTGCTGTCCAACCGAGGTCCTGTCGGCTTCGATCGTGACGCGTCCGGCCGGACCGTCAACCGTGGCGCCGGCGGGCTGGTGTCCGCTCTGTCCGGCCTCGCCGAGCACCTCGACGACGCGGTCTGGGTGTGCGGCGCCGCCACCCCAGAGGACGCCGCCGTCGCCGGTGAGAACGACGGCGGCGCGATCCTGGTGCAGACCCAGCCGACCCCGCACGTCGTCGAGGGGCAGCCGGACGGCCCGTCGATCCGGGTCCGGCTGGTGGTGACCGATCCGGACGCCTACGCCGACTTCTACAGCGTCTGGTCGAACCCGATCCTGTGGTTCGTCCAGCACGGCCTGTACGGCCGGTCACTGGCGCCGGTGCTCACCCGGGCCGAGCACGACGCGTTCGAGAACGGCTACGCCGCGGTGAACCGGGCCTACGCCGACGCCGTCGCCGACGAGGTTCGGTCCCGTGGCGGCAAGGCACTGGTACTGCTGCAGGACTACCACTTCTACCTGGTGGCCGAACACGTCCGCGAACAGTGCCCGGACGTGGTCCTCACCCACTTCGTGCACATTCCGTGGCCTGGCCCGGACGAATGGCGCGTGCTGCCCGGGAACATCCGGGAGCGCCTGCTGCGCGGCCTGCTCGGCAGCGACGTCGTCGGCTTCCACACCCGCCGCTACGCCCGGAACTTCGTGCTGTGCGCCGGCGAGCTGCTCGGCCTGCCGATCAACCTCGACGAGCTGACCGTCACGGTGAACGACCGGGTGGTGCGGGCCCGCTACTACCCGATCTCCGTCGACCCGGCGGCCCTCGACGCCACGCTGGCCAGCGAGGACGTCGCCGCCCACATGGCGATGCTGCGCTACGTGTTCCTCGACGAGGACCGCCAGCTCGTGCTCCGGGTGGACCGCACCGACCCCAGCAAGAACGTGGTGCGCGGCTTCCTGGCCTTCGGCACCCTGCTCGACCAGCATCCCGAGCTCGTCGGGCGGGTGAGCTTCCTCGCGCTGCTGCAGCCGAGCCGCACCGACGTCCCGGAGTACGCCGACTACATCGCGCTGATCGGCGCGGTCGTCGCGGAGATCAACGCCAGGCACACCAAGGAGGGGCGCCAGCCCATCGATCTGCGCATGGTGGAGGACTTCGCGCTGGCGGTCGCCGCCTACTCGATCTGTGACGTGCTGATGGTCAACGCGATCGCCGACGGCATGAACCTCGTGGCCAAGGAGGTCGCCGTCGTCAACCGGCGCGGTGGCGTGCTGGCGCTGTCCGAGATGGCCGGTTCGCACGAGGAGCTGGGCGAGTTCGCCGTCACGCTGCACCCGTTCGACGTCCAGCAGATGGCCGACGCCCTCTACACGGCGCTCACGATGCCGATGGAGGAGCGGCACCGTCGGCTCGCCGCGGCCGCCGAGCAGGTCCGCACGCACGATGTCCGGCGGTGGCTCAACGACCAACTGGCGGATCTGCGTCACCTGGCTGGTTTCTCCTGAGACGTTCCCGGGCGGGTAGGCTCGGCAGGAGGTCGGGCATGGTTACCGTGGACGACAGGACAGGAGTGGACGTGTCGGAGACCGGTCATGTGAAGGGCAACGTGGGCTCCTGGGCGGCGGTGTACATCATCATCGCCGCTTTCATCTTCGGGACTCTCGCGTTGATCCTCGGTTCGGTGCCCCTGTGGATCGCCGCCGGTGTGGCGATCGTCGCCGGTGCCGCCATCGGCCTGGCCTCCAACATCATGGAGCAGGCGTACTGAGCGGGGCGCGCCTCTGGTTCAACCAGACCTGGCGCGGCACCTATCAGCTCATCGGGCTGCTGCGGGACGGAGCCGGTTCCCGCCGGCTGACGGTGCTCGGCTCCCACCAGATCCCGAGCACCCCGTTCCTGCAGGCCTGCGACGCCGTCATCGACGAGCCACCGGGCGAGGGCGACGAGTTCGTCGAGCAGGCGCTGGCGGCGTGCCGCCGGCACGGGGTCGACGTGTTCGTCCCCGGCCGCAACATGCTGGACGTCGCCGCCCGGGTCGGCGAGTTCGAAGCCGCCGGCGTGCGGGTCATGTGCTCCCCGGCCGCCTCGGCGCGGATCTTCACCACCAAGTCCGGGCAGTACGCGGCGATGGCGGCCCGTGGCCTGCCGGTGCCCCGCACCCGGACGGTCACCACCTTCGCGCAGTTCGAGGCCGCCTGCGCGGAGCTGTCCGCCGCGGGCGGCACGGTCTGCGTCAAGCCGGACGTCGACCACGGCGGCCAGGGCTTCCGGATCATCGACGGGGACGCCGAGCGCCTGACCGCGCTGTTCGAGCCGCCGTCGGTGCGGGTGAGCCCCGCCACGCTGGAACGCATCCTCGGCCGGGCCGGCAGCTTCCCCGCCCTGGTCGTGGGCGAGTACCTCGGCGGGCCGGAGTTCAGCGTCGACGTGCTCTCCCGCCCCGCTCCCGGAACAGGCGCCGCGGCTCCCGAGACAGGTGCCGCGGCCGGCCCGGTGGCGGTGCCCGGCAGTGTCCTGGCGGCGGTGCCGCGGGGCAAGGACGGCCTGCCCTGGACCCGCAACCTGCGGGCGGACGCGGCCGTGACCGAGCTCGCCACCCGCGTAGTCGAGGCGTTCGGGCTGGCGTACCTCAACAACGTCCAGATCCGCTACCGCGGGGCCACGCCGGTGCTCCTCGAGGTCAACACGCGGGCCGCCTCCGGCACCTACCAGTCGGCGGCGACCGGGCTGAACCTGCCCTGGTTCGCGCTGGCGCTCCTGCTCGGGGAGCCGGTCGAAGTGGGCTCGCCGGACCTCCCACAGACGCTCATCGCCTACAACGAGGCGATGGTCATGCGCCCGCTCGACCGGCTCTCGCCGCGCCCGCGCGGTCACGGCATGGCCCGGGACGCCGCCCGGCGGCTGGGCTCGGCCGCCGGCCGGGTGCACCGCCGCAGCGCCGACCCGGACCGGGCCCGACCCGCCTGACGAGGCCCGACCTGTCTGACGGCCCGACCGTCCGGGTCGCCCGGCATCCCGGCCCGCCGCCGGTGGCTCAGTGTCGGTGGCTCAGCCGTCCCCCGGCTCGCCGGGGGTGCCGGCGGCCGCCCGCAGGGAGCGTGGGGTGACGAAGTCGAGCAGCCGCGTCGTCGCCGGGCCGAGCTCGGCCCAGCGTGGCACCGAGGGTTCGTGCACGGCCAGCGCCGCTGTCGGGAACGTGGGCACGCGGTGCCGCTCGGACGGGGCGAGCAGCCCCACCGTGAGCGTGTGGAGGCCCGGATTGTGGCCGACCATCAGCACGGTCGGGACCCCGTCGTCGATCTCCCGCAGCCGGGCCAGCAGGTCGTTCGCCTCGGCCAGGTAGAGGCGGTCCTCCACCAGCACGGGGACGTCACCGGGCAGCGCGTTGGCCAGATGCTCCACCGTCTCGCGGGTGCGCACGGCGGACGAGCAGAGCACGAGGTCGGGCTCGAGACCGGACGCCGCCAGGTGGTCGGCGACCAGCGCGATGCCGCGGCGCCCCTTCGGGGAGAGCGGACGGTCCTGGTCCCGGACCTCCGGGTCGGACGTCCAGTCGGACTTGGCGTGCCGCAGCAGCAGCAGTCGCGAGGTGGGCCTCACCGCGCGGCCTCGGCCCACGCGAACCCGTCGCCACCGGACACCATGGTCCTCCCCGTCTGTCGCCTGTCGAACGCCCGTCGAACGCGCCGGCGCAGGCGCCGTGACGACTCGCAGACTGCCCATCGCCGGAGGTCTCCGTCAATGCCTTCGTTACGCCGCTCACCGGTCTGTGGTCTCGATGTGGTGGTGTGAGGCATGGTGGCGGCGTGGGGGAGGCCCGGTGCGCGAGGATCACGGGTGACGGCTGGTCCCGGCGGGTCGCCGTCCGACGCTGTGCCGTCCGACGCGGACGGCCCGGTCATCGCCGGGGGAGGACGATGACCGGGCCGCGGGACGTCCGGCCGGTGGCCGGGTCAGCTGGCGACGGCGATGGAGAGCAGGAGGCGGTCCGCGGCGGCGAGCGCGTCGTCCGCGCCGAGCCGGCCTCGCGGGACGAGGGTGGAGCGCTGGTCCGAGGTCAGCCCGCCCCAGACCCCGTGCTCCTCCTGGCGGAAGATCGCGGTGGCCAGGCAGGCCCGCTGCACCGGGCAGTCGGAACAGATCTTGCGGGCCCGGGTCTCCGCAGCGGCGCGTGCCTTGGTGTTACGACCGTCCGGCGGGAAGAAGGCGTCGGGGTCGCCGTCGCGGCACGCGGCGTCCTGGCGCCAGTAGACGGGCCAGCCCTCGCCGAACGGCTGCGGCGGGAGGTCGCGACCGGGAAGTACGGGTACGCCGGCACTCATCGGTTGCCTCCCTCGCGGACGGATTCGGACGGCGACAGGGACATGGGTGCGGCGGGGCTACCGACCGGTAGCATGCCGGGCTGACTGGGCATACCGTCTCCTGCTGACGTTGCAAAGGCGGACAGGTGCGCTGCGGTGACGCACGTCCGGCGTAGCGCCATACACCGGACAGGCGGGCCTACCAGCACGAGTCGAGAAGCCCCCAGGCGCTTCCCAACAGTGCGTCCGGCGTGTACTCGGAGCCCCGCTCGGAAACGATCCCGTCTCGTCTCGTTAACCGAGGAACGTAGACTTCTCTCGACCGGATAGCAAGGGTTCCGGAACGCCGACGTCCGGATCTCTCCGGGCCCCCCGATTGGTGGTGCTCCCGGGGCGGCGGACCTCACCCTCCCAGGTCCACGGTGGTTACGTCACCGTTTCCGCGCGCGCTGTGCGCTAGGTCTCCCAGGCATACAAGCGGTTGCTGTGCAGGCATTCTGTGGAGGTAGCAAGATCGGTGTGACAGCGCCGTGCCATTGAGATGTCGGTGCCGGGAGGGCCGGTCGGGCACCATCTCCGGGTCGGGTTGCCGGCAGGTAAAAAAGGTACAAAGTGCCGCCGGATTTCTGGTGCCGCCGGCTATCGGCCCCGAAATGTGCTCAGGACCACACGGGGGTACGGCCGACCTGAAACGTATCAATCGTCCCGACGGTCGAGCGGTCGGCCGGAGACCGGCGGTCGGGCGGTGATCAGCCGGTGGTCGGCCGTCGGTGGTCAGCCGGTGGTCGGCAGGCCCGCCGCGGCCCAGGCGTGAAAACCGCCGATCACGTCGGTGGCCGCGGGCAGGCCGAGATCCTGCAGCGAGGCGGCGGCCAGGCTGGAGGTGTAGCCCTCGGAGCAGATCACGATCGGCACGACGTCGTCGCCGGTCGCGAAGGGGGCCCGGGAGTCACAGGTCGGGTCGAGCCGCCATTCGAGCACATTGCGTTCGATCACCACGGCGGCCGGGATCGAGCCCTCCGCGGCCCGCTGGGCCGCCGGCCGGATGTCGATCAGGACCGCGCCGTCGGTCAGCGCCGCCGCGGCCTGCTCGGGGGTGAGCCGGCGCAGCCGGGCCCGGGCCGCGCCGAGCATCGCGTCGACCCTGCTCTCGCTCATGCCGGGACCGCCGCCGCGGCGACGCCCCGGGACTCCAGCGCCGGCGCCTCGCGGGGTGTCGGCGCCGCCTCCGCCATGGCCCGCGCGGCCGTGCCCGGCTCCGCCCGGCGGCCGAGCTCCGGGGCGTACCGCAGCGGCAGCTCGGGCGGCGAATAGGCGTGGATCGTGGTGGCCAGGCCGTTCCCACGGTTGACGATGCGGTGGACGTGATCCGGGCGGAAGGTGGCCAGCGCCCCCGTTCCGTGCCGACGGGTCCGGGCGATCCGCCAGTCCGGCCCGCACTCGTCCTCCTCCACGGCCCCCTCGGCGACGGCCAGCGCCCCCAGCGCGCCGCCGTGATCGTGGATCTCCGTCCGCTGCCCCGGATACCACCCGATGAGCCAGACCTCGACGGCGCCGGACAGCAGCAGGCGGGTGTACCAGCGGCTGTGCGGGTCGTGCCGGACGAGCGGCCGCCACGCGAGGTCCGCGCCGGCCAGCCGGGAGACCAGCTCCCGCAGGTCCGCGAGGCCGAGAGTCATCGGCTCGTCGACGAGGAAGCGCTCCGGCACGAGCAGCGCCCCGCCGTCCGCCGGCGCTCCGTCCGCCGGTGCTCCTCCGGCCTGCGGCACCACTCCGGCCCGCGACACCGGGGACGGCGGCACCTCGGACGGCGCGGCGCCGTCCGGCGTGGTCTCATGCTCGGCCGTCACAGCCGGACGGAGGAGCGCGGGGTGGATCAGCGGCATCGGTGCCTCCTTGCACGAGTGCCACGCGCGACGCGAGTGCTGGCGGGCGAACGTCACGCGGGCCACGCCATCGCGGACACGTCGAACGCATCGGTGGGTCGAACGCGGCGGTGAGCCAAATGCATCGGTGATCGGGGCGAAGAGGCTGCCTGCCCGCGCCGGCGACCCACGCTGTGGGGTGGGGCGCGGCCCGGGGCGGCTCCCCGGCCGGCCGTCGGTGCTCCGGCGGTGCGACGCGTCCGGCGGGCCGGTGCGCCCGCGTCGGCGGGCCGCGGCCGGCGCCCGGCCCGGGGCATCGGGTGCGGCGGCTGGGCTCAGCCCCTCGGGGGCGGGCTGGTGGCCTCGACGTTGCCTCTTCGAGACGCCCCGCGGCGTGACGCCGTGCGGGGCGGGCGGGACGGGCCTGGCGGGCGGCGGGCGGACGGCCCGCCGGCGGTCAGACCCGGGTCGTACAGGCCGCGGTGGCGACCCTGCTCAGGTCGGTCACGCGGTCGCTGTGCAGCAGGAAGCCCAGTACGGCCATGGCAGGGACTCTACGCCATCGCGGCGCCCCGCTCGTGGCAGGGAGGAGTTCGCCGGATACGCCGGGGAGTCCCCCGGCGGGGTCACCCGCTCGTTATCGTCACGGGAGGCGATCGGAGGGGAGGCGCGGGATGGTCCAGACCGGCGCCGGCCCGGATGCGCCGGTGGCCGGCGGTGCCGAGCCGTGGACGCTCGGTGCCGCCGGCCACCGCCTCGAGTCCGGGCCGAGGTCGGAGGTCTACGCGGTGCAGAGCCGGATGCGCGGCCTGCTCGACGCCGTGGTCGACGTCGCGCGCGAGCTGAGCCTGCCCGTGACGCTACGCCGGATCGCGCAGGCGGCCCGCTCCCTGGTGAACTGCGAGCTCGGCGCGCTGGGGGTCCTCGGCCAGGACGGCGCCGTCACCGAGCTGATCGCGGTCGGCCCGGGGGAGGAGGTTCCCCGCGACATCGCCCGGCTGCCGCCCGGCCGCGGCCTGATCGGCGAGCCCGGGGGCGGCCCGCACCCGGGCGGGCACGCCACGCGGGTGGGCCCCGTCCTCATCGCGCCGGGGACGCTCGGCTTCCCGCCCGGTCGGCCCCGTTTCACCACCTTCCTCAACGTGCCGATCGCCGTCCGTGGAGAGGCGTTCGGCAATCTGTACCTGGTGGGCAAGCGCGGCCCCGAGTTCACCCAGGAGGACGAGGACCTGGTCGAGGCGCTCGCCGCGGCCGTCGGCTTCGCCATCGAGAACGCCCGCCTCTACGAGGCCACCCGGCGGCGCCAGGCCTGGCTCACCGCGAGTGCGGAGATCACCACCGCGCTGCTGTCGGTGGCCGAGCCCGCCGACGCGTTACGGCTGGTCGCCCGGCGTGCCAGGCAGATCACCTCCGCCCTGCTCGCCGCGATCGTGCTCCCGGTGCACAACGCGGAGCCGGCCGGGCCCGGCCGCCCCGGCGTTCCGCCGGGTCGGCAGGGCGTTCCGTCCGGCGGCTTCGGCGTTCCGGCTGGCCGGCCCACCGTGCGATCCGGCGTGCCCGAGAGGTCGCTGGAGGTGGCCGTCGTCGACGGTCCCCGCGCCGAGCGGCTGCGCGGGCGGGTGCTGCCCGAACAGGTCGGGCTCTTCGCGATCATGAAGGCGGGCCGGGCCATGCTCGTCCCCGCCGAACGGGCGGATCCCGCCGCGCACAGCCTGCTGGGCGAGGCCGTCGACGGCCTGGTGATCGGCACCGTGATGGTCGTCCCGCTGCTGGCCGCCGGGCGGCCGCTGGGGGTGCTCATGCTCACCACGGCCCCGGGCGCGGTCCCGTTCGGTCCGCTGGACCTGGAGATGGCGGCGGCGTTCTCCGGCCAGGCCGCGCTCGCCCTGGAACTCGCCCGCGTCCAGCGGGACAGGGAACGCCTCGCGGTGTTCGAGGAACGTGACCGCATCGCCCGGGACCTGCACGACGTCGTCATCCAACGCCTGTTCGCCACCGGCCTGCAGATGCAGGGCCTGGCCCGGGTGATCGACGAGCCCGCCGCGGTTCGGCTGAACGACGCGGTCCGCGAGCTGGATCAGACGATCGCCGACATCCGTCAGACGATCTTCTCGTTGACGGCGTCCGCCGGCGCCGTCGACCTGCGGGCCGAGATCGCCGCGATCGTGGCGCAGGCCGAGCAGGCGCTGGGTATCCGGCCCACGGCCCGCATCGACGGCCCGGTCGACCGCGGCATCCCGGAGGTGATCCATCCGCACCTGCTGGCCGCCATCCGCGAGGCGCTGTCGAACATCGCGCGGCATGCCCGGGCGACCCGCATCGAGGTGCTGGTCCGGGTCACCAACACCGATGTCTCGGTGCAGGTGCGCGACGACGGCTGCGGCCCGGGTGGCGCGTCGCGCAGCAGCGGCCTGACGAACCTGCGCCGCCGGGCGCTCGACCTCGGCGGCCGGATGGAGTTCGGCCCCGGCGAGGACGGCATCGGCACGACGGTCACCTGGCACGTGCCGCTGGTGCAGCCGATCCCGCCACCACACGCGCTGCCGCCGGCCGGCGGGCCGACCCCACCCGGCGGCCGGTAGCCAGGGCCGCTCCGACCGCGCGGCGGCTCCGCCGCTTCGGCCCGCGAGCCGGCCGTCAGGACGACAGTTTGGTGGCGAACACCGCCGCCTGCGTGCGACTCTCCATCCCGAGCTTGGACAGCATGCTCGACACGTAGTTCTTGACCGTCTTCTCCGCCAGGAACATACGGGCGGCGATCTGCCGGTTCGTCAGCCCCTCGGCGATCAGCGCGAGGATCCGCCGCTCCTGGTCGGTGAGGCCGGCGAGCCGCTCGTCCTCCACCGGCCCCTCGCGCAGCCGGAACAGCACCCGGGAGGTGACCGCCGGGTCGAGCAGGGACTGACCGGCCGCCACCTGGCGCACCGCGTCGACCAGCGCGGTACCGCGGATCTGCTTCAGGACGTAGCCCGCGGCCCCGGCCATGATCGCGGTGAACAGGGCGTCCTCGTCGTCGAACGAGGTGAGGATGAGGCAGGCGATCTCCGGGTCGTGCGACCGGACGTGCCGGCACACCTCGATCCCGCTGCCCTCCTGCAGCCGCGCGTCCAGGACGGCGACGTCCGGGCGCAGCAAGATGATGTCCGCGATCGCCTCGTCGGCGCGCCCGGCCTCGCCCACCACGACGATGTCGGACTCCTCGGAGAGCAGGTCACGCAGCCCGCGGCGGACGACTTCGTGGTCGTCGAGGAGGAAGACGCGGATGGAGCCCGCCCGCGACTGCTGGGCGGGCGTCACGCCGGCCTCGGAACTGCCCGTCGATACCTCTGACACCGTTGACTCCGCCCGACCCCGCTGTCGTTGAAGAACGTCGCTGTATGTCACGTGCAGCATGCAGATTATAACCCTGGTGAACGGCCGGTTAGTCGGGTTCAATCGTTGTGTGGACGATGATCCACCAGTCGGCCTGAGGAGAGCGGGCGGCGGCCGGTCAGCGCGGCCGAACCGATGAGAACACCGGCCCCCGCGGCCACCAGCAGTCCGCGGTGCGCGCCCCCGCCGTCCACCAGACTGCCGGCGAGCGGCGCCCCGACGGCTATCCCGCTGACGACCGCCATGGTGAGCCAGGCGAACCCCTCGGTACGCGCCTCGGCGCCGACCAGGCGTTCCACCACCGCGTTCCCGGTGATCAGGGTGGGGGAGACGGTCGCCCCGGCCAGCAGCGCGAGCGGGATCATCAGCTCGAGGGTCACCCCGGCCAGCGGCAGCGCCATCCCGACCGCCATCACGGCCGCGGCGAGCAGGAACCGGCCGGCCAACGGCCGGCGGTGTGCCCGAGCGCCGTACACCAGCCCGGACACGGCGGAGCCGGTCGCGAACAGCCCGAGCAGCACCCCGCCCACCGCGGCGAGTCCCTCCTCCCGGGCGAAGGCGACCATCGACACGTCCACCCCGCCGAACGCGATGCCGATGCACAGGAAGATCAACAGAAGGGTGCGGGTGCCCCCGTCGCGCAGCATGCGGGCGCCGGCGGTCGGGCCCCCGCCGCGCGGCCCCGGATCGCTCTCGCGCAGGGCGATCAGCGCCCCGGTGCCCGTCGTCAGGAAGACCATCGACGCGACCAGGCCCGCGGGCGGCGCGATCAGCACCGTCAGCAGCGTCACCAGCGTGGGGCCGAGAACGAACACCGCCTCGTCGAGCGCCGACTCGAGCGCCAGCGCGGTGCCGAGCAGCTCACCGCTGCCGAGCCGGGCGCTCCACCGCGCGCGGACGCAGGCGCCCACCGGGGGCAGCAGGCCGCCGGCGACCGCCGAGGCGGCGAACCACACCGGGCGCGGCGCGCCGGCCGTCACCGCCACGACCAGCGTGGTCATCGCCGCCAGGTGCCCGGCCAGGCAACCGGACAGCACCCGCGCCTGCCCGAACCGGTCGAGGGCCCGCCCGACGCGCGGGGCGAGCAGCGCCTCACCGACGGCCCCGGCCGCCGCGACCGCCCCGCCCACCCCGTAGGAACCGGTCTCGGTCTGGACGAGCAGCACCGTCCCCACGGAGACCATGGCGATCGGGAGCCGACCCAGGAACGCGGCGGAGACGAAGCGGGCGGCACCCGGCGTGGTCAGGGCGCGGTGATATGTGGTTGTCATAGCGCCACCAACGGTGCCGGATGGCCGAGCTCGTCACCAGCGGTTTTTCCCCAGCGGTTCTTTCCCACACCGGCGGCCGGGCCCGGCGGGGCGGCCGGCCCCGCCGGGCCCGGCACGGCCGGGGACCGCCCCCGGCAGGCTCAGCCGCGGTGCCGGGGCCGTCGCTGCTGACCGAAGCCGGGTGGCTCACGCACCCAGCGGTGGTGGACCGCCCGGCGCGGATCGGGCCCGGCCGCGCGCAGCCGCTGGACGAACGGCGCCACCAGCACGGCCCCCACGACGAACCCGACCACGTGCGCGCCATAGGCGACGCTCCCACCGTCGGCCACCCCGAAGCCGGTGAAGTACACGTACTGCAGCGCGAACCAGAACCCGAGCACGATCCACGCCGGCAGCCAGAACGGGAGGAAGAACAACACCGAGACCAGCCCGATGACCCGGGCCCGAGGAAACACGACGAGGTACGCGCCGAGCACTCCGGCCACCGCCCCGGACGCGCCGATCAGGGTGCTGGTGGTGTTCCCCTCGAACGCGGCGAAGCCGTACGCCGCCGCGTAACCGCAGGTCAGATAGAAGAGCAGGTACAGCAGCCGGCCCATCCGATCCTCGATGTTGTTGCCGAACACCCCGAGGAACAGCATGTTGCCGAGTAGATGCAGCCAGCTGCCGTGCAGGAACATCGCGCTGAGCACCGACAGGACCGGCGACTTGTCGAACGTCGGCGGTGACTCCTGCAGACAGCCCACCCGGCCCTGCGCGTCCACCGCGAGCCGGCCGGAGTTCGTCGCCGACAGCTGCTCGTTCGACAGCAGCTCCTTCGGGATCGCACCCCATTCCTGGAAGAAACGCTGCTGCTCGCAGGCGTTCTGCGGCTGTGAGGTCCGCACTCCGGCCACCGAGCTGACCACCGGCGTGAAGAACACGAAGATCACGACGTTGGCGGCGATCAGCAGCCAGGTCACGATCGGCCTGCGTCGCAGCGGGTTGATGTCGTGAATCGGAATGACCACACCGGACATCCTGCCGTAGCCGGTCAGAGCGCCGTAGCCGGCCAGGTCCGCGGCAGGTGGCCGCGGGCGCCGTGGCTGGCCGGGCCGCGCCGGCTGGCCGGGGCCGCCGTCCAGCCCGGCGGGATGCGACGCTCCTCACCTCGGTCGGGCTACCGCCGGGGTTTGGCGGGGGGCAAGGTAAGGGGATGCCCGCCGCTGGCTCTGCCGACCTGCCGGAGGGAGCCGCCCGCGGCGGCCCGGACGTGAGGACCACGGCGGGCGCCGCCGCCGGCGCCCCGCCCGCCCACCCGGGTCCGGGCCCGGACCCGGCCGGCCAGCGCCGGCGGCGCCCGTCGACCAGCCGCCAGGTCGGGTTCGTCCTCGCCACCTACGCCTTCGTCGTCACGATGCTCGGCACCACCCTGCCGACACCGATCTATCCGCTCTACCGCGAGCGGTTCGGCTTCTCCCAGCTCATGGTCACCGTGGTCTTCGCCACCTACGCCGTCGGCGTGATCACGGCCCTGCTGCTGTTCGGACGGCTCTCCGACCAGGTCGGCCGCCGCCGCGCGCTGCTGCCCGGCCTGCTCGCCTCGGCCGCGAGCGCCGCGGTCTTCCTGCTGGCGGACAACGTCGGCGTCCTGCTCGTCGGCCGGGTGCTCTCCGGCCTGTCCGCGGGTGTCTTCACCGGGACGGCCACCGCGACGATCCTCGACCTCGCGCCGCCACATCGGCGGGGACGCGCCACCCTGGTCGCCACCGTCGCCAACATGGGCGGCCTGGGCTGCGGCCCGCTGCTGACCGGCCTGCTCTCCCAGTACGCCCCCAACCCGCTGCGGCTGACCTTCGTGGTCGATCTGGCGCTGCTCGTCCCGGCCGCGATCGGCGTCTGGCTGATGCCCGAGACCGTGGAGGTGACCGGCCCGGCCCGGCTGCGCCCGCAGCGTCCCCGGGTGCCACCGAGCGCCCGGTCGGTCTTCGTCGGCGCCGCGATGGCGGCCTTCGCCGGCTTCGCCGTCCTCGGCCTCTACACGGCCGTGGCACCCGCCTTCCTGGGCGCCGTGCTGGACCCGCCGAACCGGGCCGTCACCGGACTGGTCGTCTTCGCCGTGTTCGCCGCCTCCGCCGCCGGTCAGGCCTCGCTCGACGTCGTCACCCGCCGGCTAGCCGCACCGGGACGCCCACCCGAGCGCATCGGGCTGACCGTCGGCTGCGCCGGGCTGGTGCTGGGCATGGGCGTGCTCGCGCTGGGCCTGGCCACGTCGTCGGTCGCCGGCCTGGTGGTCGGTGGCGTGATCTCCGGAGCGTCCCAGGGGATCGGCTTCCGGGCCGGCCTCGCCGCCGTGAACGGGGCCTCCCCGGCCGACCGCCGGGCCGAGGCCGCCTCGGCCTTCTTCGTCGTCGCCTACGTGGCGATCTCAGTGCCGGTCGTCGGGGTCGGCCTGCTCGTCGAGCTGACCAGCCTGACCACCGCCGGCCTGGTGTTCGCCGCGATCGTGGCCGCTCTCGCGGTCGTCGTCCTGGCCCTGTTGCACGCGGGCGCGGGCACCGGTGCCCGCGCCGGTGGCGGGGAACCGGTAGGCGTGAGCGGCGGCGGCTCCGCTACCGACTGATCGCGGCGTCGGCGGCGGCGATGTCCTTGTGGAAGCGCTTGTGGACCCGCAGCTTCTCGCCGGTCGCCTCCGTCGTCCCCCACAGGCCGCTGACCGGCCCGAGGACGGTCTCGCGGGGCAGTCGCGCGAGCGGGGCGTCGCCCTTCGGCTTCGTCGCGACGAGCTTGCCGGCCCGCAGCACCAGAACGCTCTGGTCCGTCACCACCACGATCCGATAGTCGATCCAGAAGATGATCAGAGTGGTGAGAAGGAAGAAGTAGGGCGTCGGCCCGGTCTGCGCCTGGAAGACGTGCCGCACCGTCTCACCCGGTGCGAGAAAGGGCTGGGCGCGCTCGGTGAGTTTGTCGCGAAGAGCCATCGTCAGTGGTCCTCATTTGCTTTTGGAAAGGGCTCGCGGGGATAGGCCGTCAGTTAGGCGGGGAATTCTAGCGGGGGGCGATCAGGCGCTGATCGGTGGCGGTTCCGGAAGGCCGGTGACGGTACTGCTTCACCGCCGCGCGACGCTCGGCCACCGGAAGAATCCAAGCCTTCGGACGCTGTGCGGTGTCGTGGCCCTGCGCGGGGAGTGCGAGGGGCCGCGAGGATCGGGACATGGCCCGCGCGTTCGAGGAACCGGTCGCCGATGCTGCTCACGGTGACGGGGCGACCGCGTCCTGACCGCCGGAAGCGCGGCATCGGCGCCACCCCGGCCGGGCCGGGGTCGAGTCCGCCGGGCTGGAGGTTGTCGACCCGCGGGTGGAGACGCCGCGCACCGAGTTCTTCCAGCTGAAAGCGGTGATCCGCTTTCGGCGGAAAGTGATCTGGATCGTCCCGGGGTTCGTCGCGTACGCCACGCGGTTTCTCGCCGAGGCCCGCGAACCCGGCCGAGGCGCGGTAGGTGGGCCCACGGAACTACCCGGACGGACGATGGCAGCGAGCGTCTCCTCCGTCAGGATGGGGCGGTGTTCACCGTATGCCGCTGGTGCGCGGAGGAAATCCTGGTCCCGATCGTGGCCGCCGCCGGCTACTGTTCCTGGGCCTGCCAGGACACCGATCCCGGCGGCGGTACCGCCGGCCGGGTACCGCCGGCCCCGCGCCGCTCGGCCGACCCGCCGTCCGGCCGGCCCGTCGCGGTCCCGAACGGGACACGCGGCCCTTCCCGACCGCGCCGTCGCCCGGCTCGGTAACCGGGCCGTCGACCCCCGGCCGGCCGGAACGCGGTGCCGCCCGTGGGCGGCGGCAGGGCGCTGCCGCGTGCTGGTCTGGTCAGTGATCCGAGCGCCCGCGCGGGCGGCCGAGGTCGGTGAACGCGCCGTCGCGCAGAACGGGAACGACCGGGTCGGCGTCGAGCAGCGCGGCGGAGGCGACGTCGTCATCCCAGCCCAGGCCCAGCAGCTCCCGCCCGGAGACCGACCCGCGAAGCTCGTCGTGCAGGTCGGGCTCGGCCGAGCGGAAGACGGCCGCCGCGGCGCGTGCCTCCGGGGAGACCTGCGTTCGGGTCAGGGCGCCCGTGTCGACGGCACGGGCGATGACCGCGCCGGCTCCGAGCAGGTCCTCGACGGCGGGACGCAACGGACCGGCATGCTCACGCCCGGACGGGTCGGGCCACCGCTCGCCCGCGGCGATCACCGCGACGTGCCGTCCGGCGGCGACCTCCTCCGCGAGCAGGCCGCCCACCGCCGCCGCGTTACGCAGGCAGCCGGCGACCAGGCGCGTCCCGATGCCCGCCGCCGCGGCCGACAGGGCTGCGCCGTTCGGCGAGGGCAGGACGAGGCGGGTGCCGGCCGGAATGCGCGCGAGGTCGGTGGGGGACAGGGACCACGGGGTGGCCGGATCCTCACGTCGTCCCGCGAGAACCGCCCCGTGTTCGGCCGCGAACCGGGCGGCCGTCGCGTCCCGCCACCGGAAGGGCAGCACCTGTGCGCCGCTGGCCACCGCGACGCTGACCGCTGTCGTGAACCGGAGGACGTCGACGATCACCACCGTGTCGCTGACCGGTGCCAGCATGGCCAGATCCTCACCGCCCCAGCCGAACCGGACCAGGAACGGTCGCTGCTCAGCGGTGTGCACCACGAGTCCCCCTGCCCGTCCACGGGTACCGCCCGCGTCGACGACGTCTGTGGGACGGGCTCAGCGGGCGGCGAGCGCCGAGGCGACGTCCAGTGGGCTCGGGCCGCCGTTCACGATCGAGAGGACCGGGGTGGTCACCCCGTGCTCGACGAACCGGCGCACGCCGGCCCGGCACTGCTCGACCGTCCCGTGCACGATCAGCTCGTCCACGATTTCGTCCGGGATCGCGGCCAGGGCGGCCCTGCGGTCGCCGGCCTCCCAGGCCGCCCACATGCCTTCCAGGGCGGCCTGACGGCCGAGCCACTGGTGGAACTCCCGGTACACCGGGACGGTCAGGTACGCGGCGATCATCGTCCTGAGCTGCCGGCGGGCGGCCGCCGGGTCGTCGTGCACGCACACGAAGATCCGGGCGACCACCTCGGCGTCGGGGTTGTGCGCGCGCACGTACGGCAGGACGGTGTCGCAGTCGTCCGGCGAGAGCCAGTTGAGGATCACGCCGTCCGCCTCGCGGCCGGCGAGCTCGAGCATCCTCGGCCGCAGCGCGGCGACCATGATCTTCGGTGGGACCGGCGGGGTGACGCCGAGCCGGAAGCCGCGGACGGTGAAGGTCGGGAACTCCTCGGTGATCTTCTCGCCGGCGAGGGCCCGGCGCAGGAACCGGACGGTGTCCAGCATCCGCTGGTAGGGGCGGCTGAACGGGATGGAGTTCCAGTTCGAGACGATCACGTTCGAGGACGTGCCGAGCCCGAGAACGAACCGCCCCGGCGCGGCGGCCGCCATCGTCGCCGCGGTCTGGGCGAGCAGCGCCGGGCCGCGGGTGTAGGCCGACACGATCGCGCTGCCGAGCCGCAGCCGCGGTTCGCCGGCGGCCAGCGCCAGCGGGACGATCCCGTCGGTGGCGGTCGCCTCGGACGACCAGGCGTCGGTGTAGCCGGCGTCCGCCAGCTGCCCGCACAGCGCGGGCAGGTCCGTCAGGGACGCGTCGCCCAGCGGGATCGTCATCCCCCACCGGCCCGTTCCGGACGAGACCGGATCCTGGCCGGTGCCGGCGCCCGGGGCGCCGGGGGTCGTTCGGCCGGCGTCGTCGCTTCGGTCGCTCGTCGTCCGGGTCACCGACGGAGTATCCCGCACGCGGCTTCCCCGGGGACCCGGACATCTGTCGCCGTTGACGTCGATCCGGGCTGGCCCTGACGTCCCTACTGGTCGTGGGGACGGGTCGCCGTCCACTGGGTGACGGGCATCATCGGGCGCCAGCCGGCGAAGCCGCCGACCGGTGACGCGCGGCTCACGGCCAGCCGGATGAGGTCCCCGCCGTGCCGGGCGTGCCACTTCGCCAGGATGACCTCGGATTCGATGGTCACCGCGTTGGCGACCAGCCGGCCGCCGGGGCGCAACGCCTCCCAGCTGCGGGTGATCGTGTCCGGCGCGGTCAGCCCGCCGCCGATGAACACCGCGTCGGGGACGCCCGCCTCGTCGGCCAGGTCGTCGAGCGCGGCCGGGGCTGACGCCGCGACGACGCGCAGCGCCGGCACGCCGAGCGCCTCGGCGTTGCGGGCGATCATCCCGGCGCGCTCGGCGTGGGGTTCCACCGCGACGGCCCGGCAGGCCGGGTGGGCCCGCATCCACTCGATGGAGATGCTGCCGCAGCCGGCGCCGACGTCCCAGAGCAGCTCGCCGGGGGCGGGAGCCAGCCGGGCGAGGGTGACGGCCCGGACCTCCCGCTTGGTGAGCTGGCCGTCGTGCTCGAAGGCGTCGTCGGGCAGCCCCGGGATCCGGGGTAGGTGACGGGCCTGCGGCCCGGCGATCAGCTCCAGCGCGACCAGGTTGAGGTCGGCGATGAAGTCGTCGCCGGTCAGGGCGCTCGCCCGGGTGTCCCGGCGGCGTTCCGCCGGGCCGCCCAGGTGTTCGAAGATCGTGACGGCGCTCCCGCCGAAGCCGCGGTCGGTGACCAGGCGGCACAGCCGCGCGGGCGTCCGGCGGTCCGCGCTCAGGACGAGCAGCCGCCGGCCGGCGGTGAGCGCCGGATGCACGGCCGCCAGCGGGCGGGCGACCAGGCTGACGATCTCGGTCGTGTCCAGCGCCCAACCCAGGCGGGCGCAGGCGAGGGAGACCGACGACGGGTGGGGGAGCACCCGGACCCGGGCGGCGCCCAGCTCCCGGACGAGGGTGGTGCCCAGACCGAAGAACATCGGGTCGCCACTGGCCAGCGCGCAGACCCGCGTGTCGGCGTGCGCGTCGACCAGCTTCGCCAGCGCGGGCACCAGCGGGGACGGCCAGCGGACCCGGCGGGCGCGGACCACGGCGGGCAGCAGGTCGAGCTGCCGTTCGGAACCCAGGACGACCCCGGCCCGGGACAGTTCGTCGCGAGCGGCCCGGGCGAGGCCGTCCCAGCCGTCGTCGCCGATGCCGACCACGGTGACCACCGGGCCGCCGGCCTCCTGCTGGGTGACATCCGCACGCTCGGGGTCAGCCATGAGATCGACCTGCCACGGACCGCACGGTAGCGGAGCCGGCCGTTACGTGTGTTCTCTCGCGTGGTCTATCCCGGCGGCCGCGCGTTCCGGTAACCACTTAGCTCACGTGGTGTGAGAGTACGGATACCCGCTGGCGTCGGGATGGTTCGCGTGCCGCCCGTCCCGGGCGGCGGGCCGGCCGCGAGCCGTCCCGGGCGGGCCAGCAGGAAACCCTGCACCTGATGGACTCCGGCCTCGCCGAGGACCTCGAGCTCCCGGGCCGTCTCCACACCCTCGGCGAGCACGGTCGCGCCGATGTCCTCCGCGAGGCACACGAGCGCGGTCGCCAGCGCCCGGCAGGCCGAGACGTCCTGTTCGATCTTCCGGATGATGCTCTGGTCCATCTTGATGATGTCCGGCCGGAGCTGGAGCAGCTGGTGCAGGCCCGCGTAGCCGGCGCCCACGTCGTCGAGTGCGGCGCGCATCCCGCGGGCGCGCAGGGAGTCGAGCGCGAGCCGGACCGTCGAGTAGTCGTCGATCCGGCTGTGCTCGGTCACCTCGATGATCACCCGCTCCGGCGGGACGGCGTTGAGCAGGCCGACCAGCGTGCCGGACACGATGGCGGCCGGTGACGCGTTGACGGACAGCGGCAGTCCGGCGGGCAGCCACGGCAGCGCGGTGAGCGCGTTGCGGATCGCCGCGATCTCCAGCTCGACGCCCAGCCCGACCGACGCCGCGTCGGCGAACCACCGCTGCGGGGACGATTCGTCCAGACCGCCGGCGCCAGGGCCGTTACCGGGGCCGGTGCTGGTGCCGGTGGCACTGACGGCGCTGGTGCCGGCGGCGTCGCTACCGGGTCCGGTGTCGGGGCAGCGGGCCAGGGCCTCCACGCCGGCGACGTCGAGCGTCGCCCGGTCGTAGATCGGCTGGAAGACCATCGCCGGCCCGCCGTCGTCGATCAGCCGGCTGATCCGGCGCCAGACGCGATCCCGCCCGAGCCAGTCGCCGCGATGGTCGGAGACGCAGTTCGACAACGCGCCGGCGATCAGGGCCAGGAACGACGCGTCGCGGTCGCGCAGCGCCGGGTCCGGGTTGTGGCTCATGCACGCCAGCGAGCCGTAGACGGAGCCGTCGGGCAGCAGCACCGGGGCCACGACGTAGCTGCCGATGCCCGCCCGCCGGGCCAGCGCCGGGTCCGCGGTGCGCCCGTCCCGCCCGGCGTAGCGGACGACCTGCGGGAGGTGTCCCTCGAGCGCGGCCCGCGCCCGCTCGTAGTTGGCGGTCGTGCCCACGGTGATGCCGAACGACTTGATGTCGCCGTCGTAGTGCTCGACGACCAGGACGTCGGCCACCCGGCGGGTGATGACGGCGAGCTCCATCCCGAGCCGGTGGCGGGCGACCGACATCAGCCCGGCCACGACCGCGCCGCACTGTTCGGTGCGCAACGGATCGGCCGTCGGCGAGCCGGCGGACAGGTCGCGCGGATACCGGGCCGTCGCGGGCATTGCTGCCTCCCTGGGCCGCCCTACGGGAGTCCCGGAAGGGATACCCGCCGGTGACGGGAGGTAGTCGTCCGCGTTCGGCCGCCCGCCGGCGTGGGAAGACCGCCGGTCGGGAGGCCGTCAGGAGGAGACCGGGCAGACCGTCAGGAGGAGAACAGCATCCGGGTGAGACGGCCGTGCCCGTGGCCGTAGCCGTGCCCGTGCCCGTGGCTGGGCCCATGGCCGTGCGAGCCCCAGGCCGGCGGGGCGTAGTGGCCGCCGGGCGCCATCGGCGGGGGCGGCGGTGCCGGCTGCGCCCACTGCGACTCCAGGCGGGTGAGCGCCTCGAGCTCGCCGTAGTCGAGGAAGATCCCACGGCAGTTGTCGCACTGCTCGATCTGGACGCCGTTGCGGTTGTAGGTCCGCATGGCTCCGTGACACTTCGGACACACCATGGTCTGGTAGTTCACGGCAGCAGCGTACCGGGCTGGTCACGTCGGTCCGTACCGTTCGCGGCTGTCAGTGTCCCGACCACATCCGGCGGGCGCAGGCCAGGAATGCCTCGGCGCCCTCGTCGAGCGGGGTGCCGTCGGCGGCGAGGTCGGTGACGGCACCGGCCGCGTACTGGACGGCGACCGCCCGTGCCGGGCCGTCCAGCGCCTGCCACGGATCGCCGTCGGGGCCGGCGGCCGGGCCGCCCGCATCCCGGTAGGCGCCGAGGAAGGTTCCCCAGACCTCGGCGGGCAGGATGCCCGCGGCGAACCAGGCCGCCGGGCGGGCCAGATCCCAGGCGGGATCCCCCCAGCCCAGGTCGTCGATGTCGACGATCCGCCAGCCGGCGTCCGGGGCACCGGCCGGCGCCGACGTCACCCGGACGACCTGGCCGAGGTGCCAGTCGCCGTGGATGAGGGCCGGCGCCGTGCCGGGGCGGGCCGGCGTCCGCCCGAGCCAGGACGGCAGCGTCCGGTGGGCCCGCCGGACGTCGTCCGCCAGCCGCCCGATCTCCCACGCCGCCGCCGGCCCATTCGGCCCGCCCGGCCCATTCGGCCCGCCCGAGTCACCCGGACCCGAGTCGCCCGGACCGCCCGAGTCACCCGGACCCGAGTCGCCCGGCCCGCCCGAGTCGCCCGGCCCGGAGGCGGCGGCCCGGGCCACCGCCGCCTCCATGCGCTCCAGCGAGCGTCGCAGCCGGGTACAGACGCCGGCCGGCGGGACGGGCACCGGGGCGAGCGTGGCCAGGTCCGTGGTGTGCAGGCGGGCGAGCAGCGCGGCGGCGGCCGTCCACGGCGCGTCCCCGACGCGGGCCTCGACGTCGTCGACGCGCAGCGCCGTCCCGGCCGGCCAGGCGCTGACGAGGCGGCCGCCGACCGGGGCGAGCAGGCCGCCGTGGCCGTCCCGGACGCGCAGGGGGGCCAGCAGCACGGCGGCCAGCCGCGGGTCCGCGGCGAGCCGCAGCCGCGCGAGCAGCGGCTCGGGCTCCTCCTCGGCCATGTGCGTCTTGACGACGAGATCGCCGTGCCGGACGACCAGCCGGCCCTTGCGGTCGGTGAGGATCTCGCCGCCGGGCCGGGTGAGCTCGTCGACCGTGACCTCCGTGGCGGACGTCCCGCGTAGCGGACCGTGCCCGGGGGCGTCGTCGCGTCGGGCGGCTCTGCTCGTCACCGGTCCGATTGTGACCGGTCCGATTGTGACCGGGGTCCGTTCCGAGACGGTCCGTTCCGGGGCGTCGCGGTTCCGGGGCGTCGCGGTGCGACGCCCCGCGCGGAACCCGACCGGTACCGCGGAACCCGACGAGCACGGCGGGGCGGGGCGGGCACTACCGTCGGGCAGATGCAACCGCTGAGCCAAGCCGAGGCCGTGGCCCGGGCCGCGCTCGTCCAGGTCCACTCGTACCACGTCGACCTGGATCTGACCGGGACCCCCTCCGGCCCGCGGTTCACCTCGACGACCACCGTCTCGTTCTCGTGCCGGGAGCCGGGCGCGGCCACGTTCGTCGAGGTCAAGGCGGTCGACGTCGACCTGGCCCGGCTCAACGGGCGCGACCTCGGCCCGGCCGCGACCGGCCCGGGTGCCGTCGCCGGGGGGCGGCTCGCCCTGCCCGGCCTGCTCGCCGCCAACACCCTCGAGGTGCGGGCGACCATGGAGTGCACCAACACCGGCGAGGGGCTGCACCGGTTCACCGACGCCGAGGACGGCGAGGTCTACCTCTACGCCCAGTCCTTCCTCGACGACGCCGCGCGGATCTTCGCCTGCTTCGACCAGCCCGACCTCAAGGCGCCGCTGCGCCTGACGGTGACCGCCCCACCGCCCTGGGAGGTGCGGGCGAACGGCGCCGGCACCCGGGTCGGCCCCGGGCGCTGGGAGTTCGCGCCCACCGCCCCGCTGTCCACCTACGTGGTCTCCCTCGTCGCCGGGCCCTACCGGGTGTGGAGCACCACCCACGACGGGGTGCCGCTGGGGCTGGTGTGCCGGCGCTCGCTCGCGCCGTACCTGGACGCCCAGGCGGCCGAGATCTTCGAGATCACCACCGGCTGCCTCGACCACTACCACGAGCTGTTCGGCATCCGGTACCCGTTCGGGAAGTACGACCAGGCGTTCGTGCCGGAGTTCAACATGGGCGCGATGGAGAACCCGGGCCTGGTCGTCTTCCGCGACGAACTGGTGTTCCGCTCCGCGGTCACCGAGGCCGAACGGGAGCGGCGCGCCGTCGTGATCGCCCACGAGATGGCGCACATGTGGTTCGGCGACCTGGTGACCATGCGCTGGTGGGACGACCTGTGGCTCAACGAGTCGTTCGCCGAGTACCTGGGCACCCGGGTGACGGCCGCGGCGACCCGCTTCGCCGACGCCTGGACGAGCTTCGCGGTGGGCCGCAAGAGCTGGGGCTACGCGGCGGACCAGCGGCCCTCAACCCACCCGGTGGCCCCCGACGACGTCGCCGACACCGCGCGGGCGCTGCTCAACTTCGACGGGATCTCCTACGCCAAGGGCGCCTCCGCGCTGCGCCAGCTGGTCGAGTGGGTGGGCGACGACGCGTTCCTGGCCGGGCTGCGGGCTTACTTCACCGCGCACGCCTTCGGCAACGCCACCCTCGACGACCTGCTGGCGGCGCTGGCGCGGGCCAGCGGGAAGGAACTGACGGCGTGGTCCGCGGCGTGGCTGCGCCGCGCGCAGGTCGACACGCTGCGCCCCGAGGTGACCCTCGACGACGACGGTGCCTACGCCTCCGTCGAGATCACCCGGACCGCCCCGGCGGACCATCCGGCCGAGCGGCCGCACCGCGTCGGCATCGGCGTCTACGACAGCGCCCCGGACGGCGCCCCCGGGCCGGTGACGCTCGTCCGGCGGGTCCTGGTCGACATCGGGGCGTCGCCGGCCGGCGGGCGCACGGCGGTCCCCCAGCTCGTCGGCACCCGGCCCGGCCGACTGCTGCTGCTCAACGACGGCGACCTGACCTACGCCAAGATCAGGTTTGTCGCGGGGGAGCTGCCCGGCCTCGGCGCGGCCCTGGCGGAGCTGGCCGATCCGCTGGCCCGCGCCGTCGTGTGGGCGGCCGTCGCGGACGCGGCCCGGGACGCCGAGTGGCCCGCGGCGGACTACCTGGCGCTCGCCGCGCGGGCGCTGCCCGCCGAACGCTCGGTCGCCGTCTTCGAGGACGCGCTGCGCTTCGCCGCCGCGACCGTCGTGGACGTCTTCCTGCCCGAACGGGACCGGCCCGCCGCCCGCGCCGCGCTCGCCGGCGCCTGCCGCCGCGTCATCGAGGCCACGGCCGGGACGTCCGGCCTGCTGCTGGCGGCGGCCCGTGGCCTGGTGTGGTGCGCCGGGACGTCCGAGGTGGACGAGCTGCGCGGCTGGCTCACCGGGCGCGGCGTCCCCGCCGGGCTCGTCGTCGACCCGGACCTGCGCTGGCTGGTGCTCGACCGGCTGGTCGTCCTGGACGCCGCCGGGGAGGCCGAGATCGCCGCCGAGCTGGACCGCGACCGCAGCACCCGGGCCGCCGAGCACGCCGCGCGCAGCCGGGCGGCGATCGGTGAGCCGGCGGCGAAGGCCCGGGCGTGGCAGGCCGCCACCGAGGACCGGACCACCTCCGTCCGGCTGGTGGCGGCGACGGCGCAGGGCTTCTGGCGACCGGAGCAGGCCGGCCTGACCGCCGGTTACGTCGACCGGTACTTCGCCGACATGCCCCCGCTGGCGGCGGCCCGCTCCCCGCACGCCGTCCGGCAGGTGGCCGCCGCGGCCTTCCCCCGGTACGCGGTCGAGGCCCGGACGCTCGCCGTGGCTCAGGAGACGCTGAGCCACGGCGATGTCGGCCAGGTGCTGTCCCGGGTGATCGTCGACGCCGCCGACGACCTGCGCCGGGCGCTCGCCGCCCGCGAGCTGCACCTGCGGGTCGGCGGCGTCCGGTGAGCCGGCGTCCCGTGAGTCAGCGTCCCGTGAAGTCGGGGGACCGCCGCCCGGCGAACGCCGCCCGGGCCTCGGCGTAGTCCTCGGTGGACTGCACGATCGCCATGTGCGAGGCGATCATGTCGAGGCTGGCGCGCAGGTCCATGGTCTGCGACTGGTACACGGTCTTCTTGATCATGGCGGCGGAGATGGGGGACATGCCCGCGAGCCGCCCGGCGAACGCGTAGGTCGCGTCGAGGAGCTCGGCGTCGTCGTAGACCCGGTTCACCATGCCGATCCGCTCGGCCTCGACGCCGTCCACCGTGTCGCCGGTCAGCAGCAGCTCCAGCGCCTTGGCCGGCCCGACCAGGCGGGGGAGCAGGTAGCACCCGCCGTCGCCGGGGACCAGCCCGATCTTGATGTAGCCCTCGGCCAGCCGGGCCGAGCGGCCCGCGAACCGGATGTCGCACATCAGCGCCATGTCCAGCCCGGCGCCGACGGCCACCCCGCTGATCGCCGCGATGAGCGGCTTCTCCAGGTCCAGGACGGCGCGGGCCACCTTGTGGACGCCCTCGGTGAGCATCCGCCGGCGCGCGATCGGCGTGGGCTCGATGCCGCTGAGCACCGCCAGGTCGATCCCCGAGCAGAAGGCGCCGCCGGCGCCCGTCACGACGACGACCCGGACCCGCGGGTCGGCCGCCGCGGACCGCAGCGCCTCGGCCCACCGGTCGATCATGGTGAGGGTGAAGGCGTTCTTCAGCTGTGGCCGGTTGAGGGTGATCGTCGCGATGGCGCCGTCCACCGCGTAGATCAGCTCGTCGGCGTCCGCCGCGGTGGAGGCGTGGACCGTGTTCTCGTCGCTCATCTGGCCGTCCTACCAGTCCGGACCGGCCGGGGGCGCCGCTGTGTGGGCCAGGCCCCCGCGGGATGGTCCAGGCCCCCGCGGGTCAGTGCGAACGCTCCCACCAGTGGTGACGGCTGTGCCGCCCGCCGCCGGCCCCGGCGGGTTCCCGGGTCCCGCCAGACTCACCGGTCCCCACATGCTCACCGGTCCCGGTGGGCTCACCACTCCCCACATGCTCACCGGTCCCCACATGCTCACCGGTCCCCGCGGGCGGAGCGTCCAGGCGGCGGGGTTCGTCCGGGTAGACCGACGCCTCGTCGAGGCCCGACCCGACACCGGCCCGGCGGTCGTGGCCGCGGGCGTGCCGGCCCGGTTCGGGATGCCCGAGCCGTCGCCGGCGGGCCGTGGCGACATCACGGACGCCGACCACACTGAGTCGGCCCAGTGCGCTCGCGCCGAGGAACAGCATCGCCGCGCCCAGGCCGTAGAAGAAGCTGATCAGCACCAGCGCCTGGCGGGCCTTGCCCCCGAGCGGGGTGCCCATCGCCGTCGGGTCCCAGATCTGGGACAGCGGCGGCCCGACGACGAACCACACCCCGGCCACCGTCGCCAGCGTGGCACCGAGAGCGGCCGTGGCCCGGTTGCCGCTGAACATCAGGATCAGCCCGCCGACGACCGCGACGACGCCGGGCAGCACCGAGAGCCAGAAGCGGTTCGCCGTCCACTCCCAGGCGTGGGTCGTGAAACCGAAGTCGAAGTAGGGCCCGACGAACGGGATGAGGGCCCCCCAGACGCCGAGCGCCACGAGCAGGAGCCCGCTGAGGGCACCCTTCGTCCGCGGGACGTGCCACATGTCGCGACCCCGTGGCCGATCGATCACTGCCGTGTCCATGCCTTCTCCCTCCCCGTCCGTTCGCCGCCCGGCACCGCGCCGTCCGTCACCGCGGTCCGCGGGTGGTGGCCGAGCGGGTCGTCGTGACGTGGGACATCACGCCCGCGGGCCACAGCGCCAGGGTCGCGAGTACGGCCGTGGCCGCGGCCACGGCGAGCAGTACCCAGGCGTTGAGGATCATCCCGACCAGCGCGAGCACCAGTCCGACGACGACGACCCCCGTCAGTGCCCAGATCAGGACGGGTCGCTCACGGGGCGGGCTCGAGTGCACGGTCATCGGACACCTCGATTCCTCGGCCGGCCGCGGGCCTCCCGCGCGGGCCGTCGGTGCCGGGATACCCCGTCTCCACGCATTCCAGCGGCCCGGACGTGGGATGACCTCGATTTCGTCAACTGTTCGACTACTGACGTCGGTAATCTGGCGTCCCATGGGTTGGCTGTGGGGAGCCTCGCCGGCCCGGTTGCGGGCGGCCGGGCTTCCGGCGGCCCGGTTCTGGTCGGCCCGGTTCTGGTCGGCCCGGCTCCGGGTGACTCGGGTCCGGCCCGTCGGGCCGCGGCTCGCCGGTTCCGCCTGGGTCCGGCTGCGCGGTGTCGCGGGTGCCACCTGCCTGGTCGCGGTGGTGGCGGCGGTGTTCGTCCCGGCGGGGGTCGCGCTGCTGACCGTGCACGAGACAGCCCAGCGGGCCAGCTTCTACCGCGGCGCGCTGGACGAGACGCGGGTGCACGAGCGGATCAGCGACGAGGTGCTGACCGACCCGGTGCTCACCGACGTGACCGGTGACCTGCTCGCCGACCTGCCCGTCGACTCGGACCTGGTGGTCGACAACCTGCAGCTCGTCGTCCCGCCGTCGGCGCTGCGCGGGATGACCGACGGCGTCGCCGACAACGTCGCCGCCTACCTCGACGGCAGCCGCGCCGAGTTCGTCCTGGCCGTCGACCTGCGGCCGATCCTCGACAACATCGGCCGGCTGGCGTCGGTCTACCTCGCCGGGCAGGTGTCCGGCGCGCCGCGGTACCGCACCGAGGACGTCGCCGGCGCGCTGCGCGACGTCCTCGACGGCGTGGACCGGGTCAGCCAGGGCCGCCCGCCCGCCTCCGTCCCCGAGATCGATCTCACCAACGACCAGGTCGCCTGGGCCACCGACCTGCTGGTGAGCCGGGTGGACGGGCCCGACCGGCCGGTCGCCCGGGAGCAGGTGCTGGTCGCGCTGCGCTCCGGTGACCTCGGAGCCGCGCTGGCGGTCGTCGGCCCACTGATCTTCGCCGGGGACGTGTCCGCCGTCGCCGACCTGCGCGCGCGCCTGGCCGGCGGGACCGTCCTCGACCTCGGCCGCCCGCTCGCGGACGCGCCCGGCGGCCCGGCCGGGTTCGGGCTGCGCACGATCCACACGATCGGCGGCACGGGCATGCTCGCCCTCGCCGCGTTCTGCTTCGCCGTGCCCGCGGGCGCGCTCGGCCTGGCCGTCCGGCGCCGCGGGCCGTCGGTGCGGCTGGTGGTCGCGGCGCTCGTCGTGGGCGGGCTGGCCGCGCTGGCCGCCGGGGTCCTCGTGACCGGCCTGGTCGGCGACCCGCTCGCGCCGCTGCGTGGGCCGGACTCGCCGCTTCCCCCGGCGGGGCGGGTCCTCGTCGGGGACGTCGGGCGGGTGCTGGTCGGGAACGTGCGCGCGACCTGGAGCGAGATCGCGGCGATACCGCTCGTGGCCGGCATCCTCCTCGGCACCGCGACGGTCGTGACGCGCCGGCTGTCGCGGACCGAGTGGCGGGTGCGGCGCCTGGTGGCGGTGGGCACGACCTGCTCGGTGTTCGTCGCCGCCTCCTGGGTGCTGATCCCCGGGGAGGCGGGCACCGGCACCGCGTTCTGCAACGGCGGGGCCGACCTGTGCAACCGGCGCTACTCCGACGTGCTCTACCCGACGACCCACAACGGGATGGCGTCGGTGCGGGCCGGGTTCCTCGGCGCCGTGCAGGACCCCGACCTGGTGGGCCAGCTCGACAGCGGCATCCGCGCCCTGATGCTCGACGTCCACCACTGGACGACCCCCGCCGAGGTCGAGTCGTTCCTGGCCGACCTGCGGCCGCGGGCCCGCGAGGCACTCGCGCCGTTCGCCACCGGCGCCCGGTCGAGCCGCCCCGGGCTCTGGCTCTGCCACGGCATCTGCCAGCTCGGCGCGACCCCGCTGGACGACGCGCTGGCCGGCGTCGCGGGCTGGCTGGCCCGCAACCCGGCCGAGGTGATCACCATCATCGTCCAGGACGGTGTCCCGCCCGAACCGATCATGGCCGCGTTCCGGGCCGCGGGCCTCGGCCAGTACCTGGTCCGGCCGCCCGCGGCGGGCCGGTCCTGGCCGACCCTCGGCCAGCTGATCGACCGCGGCCGGCGCCTGGTCGTCTTCGCCGAGAACGGGGACGTGCCCGGCACCTGGTACCGCAACTTCTACCGGTCCAACGCGGACACCCCGTTCGACGTGCGGATTCCCGGGGGCTTCAGCTGCCGGATCGGCCGCGGGACGAGCCGGCCCACCATGCTCCTCATCAACCACTGGCTCACCGACCACGCCGCCACCCGCGCCGACGCGGCGCTGGTGAACACCCGCTCGTCGCTGACCGCGCACGCCGAGCAGTGCGCCGCCCGCGGGCTGCGCCCGACCTTCCTCGCGGTCAACTTCGCCACGGTCGGTGATCTCGTGGCCACCGTCGCCGAGTACAACCGGCGTTCATCCGACTGATCATCCGAGGTTGCCGCTGGTTGTCGTGTTGTCGCTTCGAGTGACCGGAAGATTTCCTTTCGGATCGGGACAGAGGCGACGTCACGGCCCGCGTGGACCCGGCCGGACCGTCTAAACCCACCGCCCGCTGGGGAGAAACGCCCCATGGAACCGCGGCGCCACCTGCCCTTCCGGGTCCTCGGCCCACTGGAGGTGAACGCGTCCGACGGCCATGCCGTACCGATCGGGCAGCCGAAGAAGCGACGCCTGCTCTCGCTGCTGTTGTTCAGCCGCGGCCGCTGGACGAGCATCGAGCGGATCCGCTCGGTGCTGTGGGACGCCGACCCGCCGCCCTCGGCCCCCGGCAACATCAAGACCTACGTCTCCGACCTGCGCCAACTGCTTCCGTCGGGGGAGACCGCCGGCCTCGGGCGGATCCAGAGCCGACCGGGCGGTTACCGGCTCAACGTGGCCGCCACCGAGGTCGACGTCTGGATCTTCGAGGAGGCCGCGCGCCGCGGCCAGGACGCCCGCTGGGCCGGCGACTGCGACCGGGCCGTCGAACTGCTCGGCGACGCGCTGGCCGTGTGGCGCGGCGAACCGTACGACGAGCTTCCCGAGGAGGTCACCCGGGCCGAGTCGGCCCGGCTGCACGAGCTGCGGGCGGTGGTGCACGAGGACCTCATCGACGCGCTGCTCGACCGCGGCCAGTACGACCGGGTCCTGCCGATGCTGCGCGGGCTGACCGTCCAGCACCCGCTGCGGGAACGGCTGTGGGGCCAGTTCCTGGTGGCGGCCTGCCGCTCCGGGCACCGCGCCGAGGCGCTCGCCGCCTACCGCACCGCCTACCACCTGCTGTCCCGGGAACTGGGGGTGGAACCCAGCGATGAGCTGCGCCGGATCCACGCCCAGGTGCTCGCCGGCGAGCTCGACGTGACCACAGCGCCAGCCGCGGCGCCGGCCACGGCGCGCGCCGCCGGCGGTGGACGAGAGGAACGGGCCTGACCGTGTCGACACAGCTGCGCAAGCACGTGATCCGTGCCGAGACCGAGTACGGCGCCGTCCTGCTGGACGAGCGGACCGGACGCTACTGGACCCTGAATCCCACCGCCGATCTCGCCGTCAACGTGCTGGCCGGCGGCGGGACGCTCGACCAGGCCACGAGCGCGGTGACCGCGGCCTTCGAGGTCGACGCCGCCACCGCGCGGTCGGACGTCGAACGGCTGATCGCGACGCTGCGCTCGGCCGGGCTGACCCGGTGACCGTCCGGGCCCGGCGCGGCGGGGCCCGGTGGCGGCGGCTGCGCCGGGACGCGCCCGCCCTGCTGGCCGTCGCGCTCGCCCGCGTGCTGATCAGGCTGTCGCCGGGACGGCTGCGCCAGGTGATGGAGCTGCTGGCCACCGGTACCCGGCCGGCCGGGTACCGGCAGACCCTGGCGGCGCTGGAGGCGGTCACGGCGGTCAGCCGGATCTGCCGCGACCAGTCCGGGTGCCTGCCGCGCGCGGTCGCCACCGCGCTGCTCTGCCGCGTCTCGGGAAGGTGGCCAACATGGCGGACAGGAGTACGGGTCGCGGGCTCGTTCGCGGCGCACGCCTGGGTGGAGGCCGACGGGCTGATGGTCGGCGAATCCGTCCCGCCGGAGACCTACCGGCCGATGATCACGGTCCGCTCGAGGCCGCGCCCGGCCGTCCGGGTGAGATGACCACCCCCCCGCGGCCGTGGCCGCCGACCGGCGGCCCGCCGCTCCCGCTGCCGGGTGGCCCGCCGTTCCTCCCGGGTGGCCCGCCGTCCCCGTTGCCCGGCGGCCCGCCGCCCGGCCCGTACGGCCGGCCCGGCCCGCCGCCCGGCCCGCCGGGGCCCCGGCCGGGGCTCGGCGACCTGTGGCGGTTGCTGCGGGGCCACGGCCGTCTGATCGCGTTCGCCACCGCGCTCACCGCGTTCGGCACGGTGATCGGCCTGGCGCAGCCCCTGCTGGTGCGGGCCGTCATCGACGCGGCGCGGGCCGGCGGGGTGCCGGTCCGGCTGATCGTCGTGCTGATCGCGGTCTTCCTCGTCGAGGCGGCCGTCGACACCTGGGGGCACTACCTGCTGGAGCGCACCGGGCAGCGGGTCCTGCTGGGTCTGCGGCGCCGGCTGATCGGCCACCTGCTGCGGCTGCGGATCCGGGTGTTCGACGCCGAGCGCATCGGTGACCTCCTCTCCCGCTCGAACGCGGACACCACGGTGGTCCGCGACGCCGTCGCCTACAGCCTCACCTCGCTCGTCACCAGCCTGATCGGGGTGCTCGCCGCGATCGGGCTGATGATCTGGCTCAGCCCGCTGCTGTTCGGGCTGGTGCTGATCGCGGTGCTGGTGGCCGGCGCGATCGTGCTCACGGCGCTGGTCCGGGTCCGGGCCGTCTCCGAGCAGGGGCAGGCGAGCGTGGGACGGATGACCGCCGACCTGGAACGGGCGCTGACCGCGATCCGCACCGTGCGCGCCAGCAACGCCGAGGAGCGGGAGACCGAGCGCATCGGCGCGCACGCCGACGACGCCTACCAGGCCGGGTTGCGGATGGCCCGCCTCAGCGCGGTGATCGCCCCCGCCACCCAGCTCGCGGTGCAGGGGTCCGTGCTGGTCGTCCTGCTCGCCGGCGGTGTCCTGGTCGCCCGCGGCACGACGTCCCTGGGCGACCTGGTCGCCTTCCTGCTGTACGCGACCTACCTGGTGATGCCGCTGGCGCAGCTGATCGAGTCCGCGCAGACCATCCAGCGCGGCCTGGGCGCGCTGACCCGGGTGAACTTCGTGTTCACGATGCCGCCGGAGGAGGCACCGGGCGAGGCCACCCGGCCGGCCCGGCCGCCGGCGCGGGTGGGGCCCGCGGCGGCGGTGGGAGGCATGGCGGCGGTACGGGGCGCGACGCCCGCGCTGCCGGCGCTGGAGTTCCGCGGTGTCTGGTTCTCCTACACCGGGCGCCCCGTTCTGCGGGGACTGTCGTTCACCGTGCCGGCCCGTGGCCAGGTCGCGCTGGTCGGGCCGTCCGGCGCCGGCAAGTCGACGGTGCTGGGTCTGATCGAGCGGTTCTACGAGCCGGACGCGGGGGAGATCCTCGTCGACGGCGTGCCGCTGGGCCGCTCCGAACGGGCCCTGACCCGACGGCAGGTCAACCTCGTGGAGCAGGACGCCCCGGTGCTCAGCGGCTCGCTGCGGGACAACATCGCCTACGCCCGCCCGGAGGCCACCGACGCCGAGATCGCCGAGGTCGTCGACATCACCCGGCTCACCGCGGTCGTCCGCCGCCTGCCCGCCGGCCTCGACACCGACGTGGGGGACCACGGGGTCCTGCTCTCCGGCGGGGAGCGCCAGCGGGTCGCCGTGGCCCGCGCGCTGCTGGCCCGGCCCGCCCTGCTGCTGCTCGACGAGCCGACGTCCCAGATGGACGCGGTCAACGAGCACGCGCTGACCCGGGTGATGGCGGACATCGCCGCCCGCCGGGCGCTGCTCGTCATCGCGCACCGCATCTCGACGGTGCGGGCGTCGGATCTGATCGTCGTGCTCGACGAGGGCCGCGTGGTCGCCACCGGCCGGCACGAGGAGCTGCTGCGCACCTCACCGGACTACGCCCGCCTCGCCGCCGTCGGCCTGGACCGCACCGCCTGACCGCCCGCGGCCTGGGCCGGCCCGCGTCCCGGGCCACGGGCCGCCGGGCGGTTCAGGGGCCCTGCCGGCGCAGCGTCGCCGCGGCCAGGGCCAGCGCGACCAGCGTGCAGGCGGCGATGACCAGGGCGTCCCGGACGACCAGCGCGGACACTCCGGGGGAGGCCCCGATCCGGGTCAGCGCGTCCACCACGTAGGTCATCGGGAGCAGGAGGCTCACCGTGGCGAGGACGGGGTGCAGCTGGCTGCTCGCCACGAGGATGCCGCACAGCAGGAACTGGGGGAGCAGGACCGGCGGCAGGAACTGCACCGCCTGGAACTCGGAGTTCGCGAAGGCGCTGGTGAGCAGGCCGAGCGCGGTGCCGAACAGCGCGGCGAGCACGGCGAGCAGGCCGAGCAGCACCAGCGGTCCGGCGATGCGCAGGTCCAGCAGTGCGACGGCCGTCGTGGTCGTGATGACGGCCTGCGCGACCGCGAGCAGCCCGAAGGCGATGCCGTACCCGGCGAGCAGGTCGCCGCGGCCGATCGGCGTGGTCATCAGACGCTCCAGTGTCCCGGACCGCCGTTCCCGCAGCATGGCGACCGAGGTCAGGAAGAACATGGTCATCAGCGGGAAGACGCCGAGCAGGCCCGTCCCGGCCCGGTCGAACGCGGTGGGACTGCTGGCGAAGATGGCCTGCAGCAGCACCAGCAACGCCGGTGGGAGCACGAGCACGAGCAGGACGGTGCGTCGGTCGCGGCGCATCTGGCGGATCACCCGCAGCGCGGTGCTGGTGGCGCGCGCGAGGTTCAGCGGCTGACGCGAACTCCCGGCACAGGCGTCCGGCCCGGGTGCCCCGCGCCTGAAAGACGCCGCCCGCGGGGGAGAATCGTCCTGCGGCCGAGGTGGGTCCCGTGGGGGAGACGCGTCCCGGGGCAGTGGCCGGTCGCCACCGGCCGGGAGGTCGGCGCACGCGGCCGCGGCCGGCTCCACCAGGCACAGGAACGCCTGATCGAGATCGCGGGTCCCGGTCAGGGCCAGCAGGTCGGCGGGCCGTTCGTTCGCGATCAGCCGGCCTTCGCGCAACAGCAGGAGGCGGTCGCAGCGGGACGCCTCGTCCATGACGTGCGAGCTCACGAGCAGGGTCAGGCCGCGCCCGGCCATCCGGTGGAACTCGTCCCACAGCTCGCGGCGCAGCACCGGGTCGAGACCGACGGTCGGCTCGTCCAGGACGAGCAGCTCGTGCCCGCCGATGATCGCGGCGGCCAGCGACACCCGGGAGCGTTGGCCGCCGGAGAGCTGACCGACCGGGGTGCGGCTCTCGGTAGCCAGGCCGACCCCGGCGGCGGCATGCCCGGCCCGGCGGATGATCTCGGCGGGGCTCGGGACCCGGTCCGCGCAGAGCGCGGCGAAATAGCGCAGGTTCTCGTCCACGGTGAGGTCGTCGTAGACGGAGGCGGTCTGGGTGGCGTAGCCGACCTGGCGGCGGAGCTCGATCTCGCAGGCGTCGCGACCGAGCACCCGCAGCTCTCCGCTCACCGCGCGCTGGATGCCGACGACCGCCCGCAACAACGTGGTTTTTCCACACCCGCTCGGGCCGATGACCCCGGTGACCGATCCGCGAGGCACCTCGAAAGACAGGCCGTGCACGATTTCGCGCCCACCGTGGCCGCCCCAGCTCGTCCCGCGTCGTATGCGAAGGTCGACCGCCCGGACCGCCAGGTCGTCGTCGGCCTTTGGAACACGTCGTTCCGATGTTCTCGGCTCGGCCACGGGCGTCAGCCTAACGGCATCACGAGGCCCCCGCCGCTCGCTACAATGGCCGTATGGGAAAGGTTCGCGAGAATACCGATGTTCGCGAGAATACCGATGTTCGCGAGAATTCTGAGGTTCGCGAGAATGTCGATGTCCGCGAGAACTCAGAGGTTTGCAAGGTCGGTAAAAACAAGGCGGGCGGAAATTTCGAGGTTCGCGAGAACGCGGTAGGGCGCGGGAACGCCGTTGTTCTTGAGCGGAGCCGGCGCGTCTCGACCGATCCCGGGCGGCACTCCCGGGGCGAGCCGGGCGCGCCGGTGGTGATCGTCGAGTACGGCGACTTCGAGTGCCCCTACTGCGCCCGCGCGGCCGCCATCCTGCACGAGCTGGTCGACTCCTCCGACGGCCAGGTCCGGCAGGTGTTCCGGCACTTCCCCGTCTTCGACATCCACCCCTACGCGCTCACCGCGGCGCTGGCGGCCGAGGTCGCCGGGGCGCACGGCCGGTTCTGGGAGATGCACGACCTGCTGTTCGCCAACCAGGACAAGCTGGCCGACAAGTACCTCATGGCCTTCGCCCGGTCCCTGGGGATCGGGACCGACCTCGTCGTCGGCGACCCGGCCCAGCCCTACGGCGACGCCGTCGAGGCCGACTACGCCGGCGGCGCCGAGCTGCGGGTGCAGGGCACCCCGACGATCTTCATCGACGGGGTGCGCTACCGCGGGCGGCTCGAACTCGGGCCGCTGCGCACGGCCGTCGCCCGCGCCGGTTCGGGCCGGTCAGCGGATGACGGGGATGACAGCCGGCGTCGGCGAGTGCCATGGGCGCGGCGGTAGCGCCGGGATCGACTCGTCGGAGCCCGGTGAGCACAGCGACCAGCGTTCCCCGACGTAGCGCAGCACGAGCGTGCCCAGCACGGCGGCGGCGAAGGAACCGACCAGAATCCCGATCTTGGCCTGCTCGGCGAGGGCCTCGTCGGTGAACGCCAGTTCGGTGACGAACAGCGAGATGGTGAACCCGATGCCGGCGAGGACGGCCGCGCCCACCAGGTGGCCGTAGCGGACACCGCCGGGCAGCGCGCCCAGCCCGGTGCGCATGGCGACCAGCGAGGTCGCCGTGATCCCGATCCCGTTGCCGACCAGCAGCGCGACGGCGACCCCGATCGTGACGGGTGAGGTGGACGCGTCGGCGAGCGTGTGGCTGTCGAGGTGCACGCCCGCGTTGGCCAGGCCGAAGACCGGCACGATCAGGTACGCGCTGAGCGGGTGCAGGGTGTACTGCAGCCGCTCGCTGGTGGAGACGGTGGACTTGGCCGCGGAGACGGCCAGCGCGGCCCGTGAGGCCGTGGAGTCCTCCCGCAGCGCCCGGACGTAGATCGGCACCTCGTCGATCTGCTCGCGGCGCGGCGGCGCGGACGGCAGGACCAGTCCGATGATCACGCCGGCGAGCGTCCCGTGCACCCCCGACGAGTAGATCGCCACCCAGAGCACGAGCGCGGCCACCACGTACGGCGGCAGCCGCCAGACACCCATCCAGCGCATGACCCCGATCACGACCAGGACGGCGGCCGCGGCCCCGAGCCAGACCGCGTCGACCTGGTCGGTGTAGAAGATCGCCACGACGGAGATCGCGCCGATGTCGTCGACGATGGCCAGCGTCAGCAGGAACAGCCGCAGCCGGTCGGGGCAGCGCGGACCGAACAGGGCGAGAATGCCGACCACGAAGGCGGTGTCGGTCGACATCGGGATGCCCCAGCCGTCCGCGGCGGGCCCGGAGGAGTTGAACAGGAAGTAGATCAGCGCCGGCAGGGTGAGACCGCCGACCGCGGCGAGCGCGGGCACGGCGACCGTCCGGCGGTCACGCAGCTCGCCGGTGGTGAACTCGCGGTTGATCTCCAGTCCGACGACCGCGAAGAAGATCGCCATCGCGCCGTCGTTGACCCAGTGGTGCAGGGTCATCGACAGCGCCGCGTCCCCCACCCCGAGGGTGGCGGTGGTCTCCCAGAGCTCGTGGTAACTGTCCGCGACGGGGCTGTTCGCCCAGACCAGCGCCGCCACGGCGGCGATGACGAGCAGTACGGCGCCGCCGGCCTCCGTCGCGAGGAACTCGCGGACGGACGGCGCGACCTGGGGCAGCCGGACCCGCAGCTCCGGCCCCGGCCTGGTCGGAACGGTCATGCGATTCGGGCTTCCGGGCCTGGGATCTCTGCGCTCGGGCTCATCGTGTGCGTCGATCCTCCTCGAGAGGACATCGTGCGTGCGCCCCCACGTGTCATCCTCGTGCCTGACGCCGACCAGGGCGCCCGGGACCCGGAGCGGGTGACCCGTTCGTGGGCCGGCCCCGGGCCCCGGCGGTCAGACCCGGCGGACCTTCCAGATGCACTCCGAGGGCCACCGGCGCGCCCACGCCTCCTCGGCGCTGTCACGGTGGGTGGCGTCCGGGCCGGTCTCGGGCCTCGGCTCGACGAGATCCTCGACGACGAACCCGCTGTCGCGGAACAGCCTGATCCACGCCCCGTACGGCAGGTTCGCGCTGACCAGGCCGTCGGTGTCGGAGATGAGCCGCAGGCCGAAGTAGTCACCGACGAGCCGGTCGCCGGCCGCCTCGGCGCCGTCCGGGATGCTGATCTCGTAGATCGGGCTCACGTGCCCGAAGGCGAGCAGCCCACCGGGGCGCAGGATCCGGGCCGCCTCGGGGATCGCCCGGTAGGGGTCGGCGAACGAGAAGGCGCCGTGATCGGCGAAGACGATGTCGAACGACCCGGCCGCGAACGGCACCTCCTCGGCGCTGGCCTGCACGAGCGGGAAGTCGAGGCCGGTCTCGCGCTGGAGCCGGCGGCTGTGGTGCAGCTGGCGCTCGGAGAGGTCGAGACCCACCGGGTGCGCGCCGCGGCGGGCCAGCGCGGTCGACCACTGGCTCCCGCCGCAGCCCATCTCCAGTACGTCGAGCCCGACGACGTGGCCGAGGACGTTCAGCCGCGACTCGGGGATGCCCCACACCCCCCAGGTGATGTCACCGGTGAACGCCTGCCCGCGGATCTGGGGGGCGTTGAACCGCTGGTAGTCGTCGGAGATCTCGTTCCACCGGGTGCGATTGTTCCGCACGTGGGTGTCGTCGCCGATCATCCGTTCGTCCGCTCCTCGTTGAACGTCGCCGCCAGTGAAACGTCGTGGCCGTCACGCGCCGTGGCGCGAGGACGGTCGGGCGCGGGGGATGCCGTGGTGGGCGCCGGTGCCGGGTCCCCGCGTCACGCCCGTGACGTGGGCGTCCGCCGCGCGCGCGGCGGACACGGCATCCGCCGGGCTCCGTGACTGTACGAGACGCGACAGAAGGGGCACACGGGGGGTGCGGTGGGCGAACCGCGCGGATCGGCGGCCGGGCCCGGTCACCCGGCCACCCGGTCAGCGCTGGTACGGGTGGGTACGCCGCCGGTCGCGCAGGGCGGACCCCCACCAGCAGAGCTGGTCCAGCAGCGTCGTCGCCGCGGCGTTCACCTGGTCGGGGTCGAGCGGCTCGCCGTCCGCGCCGAACCGGCTCCAGGCGTTGTGGAAGCTGACCGTGTCGCGGATCGTGACCGCGTGCAGCTCGGAGAAGACCACCCGCAACGCCTCGACGGCGCGCAGCCCGCCGGACATCCCGCCGTAGGCGACGAACCCGACGGGCTTGGCGTGCCACTGCCGGCCGAGCGCGTCGACGGCGGTCTTGAGCGGCCCGGGAAAGCTGTGGTTGTACTCCGGGGTGACGATCACGACCGCGTCGGCGGCGCCGACGCGGTCCGCGAAGGACTCCCAGGTCATCGGGCCGGTGTCGGCGGCGTCGGCGGTGCTGGTGTTGGCCGGGGCGACGACGGCGGTGTCCACGCCGCCGATGCCGGCGAGCCCGGCCAGGTCGACGACGTCCACGGTGACGTCGGGGCGCCGCGCGGCCTGGCGGGCGAACCACCCGGCGACCACCGGGCCGAACCGGGCGGCGCGGACGCTCGCGAGCACGACCGCGACCCGCAGCGGGGTGGTGTCCGGGGTGTGCCGCGCGGCCCCGGGGGTGGTGTCCGCGGGCCGGGTTTCGGCCGTCCCGCGCTGGCCGGAGATCGTCAGATCGCTCATGGCGGCGACACTAAGGGTTAAACCTGACTTCAGGTCAAGGTCCGGGTCGCGTACCGGTGGGCGGGTTCGTGACGCTCAGCCGGGTCCAGGCGCCGACGAAGACGTGCTCGCCCGCGCGCACCAGCCGCGGGCCGCCCGCCTCCACCCTGGTCAGGTGGGCCGCGTCCGGGCCGAGCCAGGTCCCGTTCGCCGAGCGGAGGTCGGTCACCGTGACCGTCCCGTCGGCGTGCCGCTCCAGCAGCGCGTGCGCGCGGGACACCCCGGGATCCAGCGGGGGCACCGAGAGATCGAGCTCCGGTGCTCGGCCCCGGGAGCGGCTGCGCCGTCCGACGACCGCCCGCGGGGCCGTCAGCGGGATCATCCGGCCGGCCGCGGCGGTGGGGAAGACGGCGCCGTCGTTCTCCCCGCGGGCGAAGTAGGCGCGGTCGGGAGCGATCTCGACCGTCCACCCGCCGGCCGCCTCCGGTATGGCGGGGACCGCCGTGCGGCCCAACGGGACCACGCCGACCGCCCGGGGTCCCGTGCCGGTGTCGGCGTCGTGACCACACGCGCGGCAGACGGGTTCGGTCACCGGCCCGGGGAACCCGCACCCGGCACACGGCGCCGCCGTGTCGAGCCGGGCCGCGGGGGGTGGCGGGCCCGCCTCCGGGCTCACCGCCGGGCGGGCACGGTGACGGTCGAGCCCGCGTCCAGGTCCATCTCGTCCAGGGCGTCGACCTGGGGGCGCAGCCGCACCGTTCCGGTGGCCGCGTCGTCGATGTCGACGACCCTCGCCAGCCGTTCGAGGGTCGCGCCGTCGTCGGCGGCGGCCGCGATCCGCGCGGCCCGCCCGAGCAGGGTGACCGCGCTGACCTCGTCCCCGTCGCGGCGGGCCGCGAGCCCGTCCTGCACGGCGCGGGCCAGCTCCGTCTGCCCGGTGTAGTGCGCGACGACCTCGTCGATGCGGGCCGACAGCTCGTCGTCCTCCGACCACGCGGCGAGCACCGCCGTGCGGGAGAGCTCCTCCTCGCCGGCGATGACGCTGACGCGGGCGGCGAGCCGTTCGTTCCCCACCGCCGCCGGGGGGACGTCGACGCACAGGTGGTACTCCCGGGTCCCGGTGGCCCAGGCCCCTGTCGGATGGTCCCGGGTGAGCGGGTTGATCTCGACGGCCCGCCCGGTGAGATCCTCGAGCTCGGGCGACACCTGGCGCAGGAACCGGACCGTCGCCCCCCGGGGCGTCCACACCCGCAGGCCGACCCGATCGATCCCGCGGGCCTGGGCCCGCTCGACGAGCGAGCGGAAGTCCTGCGCCATCTCCGCCGGCTCGCGCAGCAGCGCGACGCCGCCCAGCAGAGTGGAGGCGACGCGGCGCAGCTCCGCCACCTTCCAGTCCGCGCCGACGCCACGGCAGTCGCACTGGAACCGGCCCTCGCACGCGGCCAGCGCGGCGTCGAACTCGGCGGGGCTCTCGCCGTTCTGGCCGTCGGTCAGCAGGATCGCGTGGTGGATGGCGTCCGGGCGGGTGGCCATCAGGTCGCGGGCGAGCAGCAGCCACCGGCCCATGGCGGTGCCGCCGCGGGGCTGCAGCCGTTTCACCGCGGCCTTCGCCGCCTCGCGGGTGCGCGGCGACGCCTCGACGAGCTGCTGGCGCGCCGGGTACACCATCGCGGCGTGCCCGGTGCCCTCCACCACGGCGAACGCGACACCGTCGCGCAGCGTGTCGATGGCGGCCTGGGCCGCCCGGCGGGCTTCGATGATCTTCGAGTGGGGGTAGTCCATCGAGCCCGAGCAGTCCAGCAGGATGACCTCGGCGGCGCCCGCCGCGGCGCCGGACCCGGCCGTTCCGGCCGACCCGGAGGTGCCGGGGCCGACGTCGTGCGCGGTGACGGTGATGACGGCGTGCACCTCGCCCGACCCCTCGGGCAGGTACTTGTTCTGGCTGACCTCGAGGCTGAAGTCCACCATCAGGATCTCCCTGGGATGTCGATGACGATCGCGGTCACGTTGTCGGAGCCGCCCCCGCGCAGCGCCACCTCGACCAGATGCCGCGCGACGTCGATCGCCGGCGCGCCGGGCCCGGACGCCGCGACGTGGGCGGCGAGCGTCTCCGCCGCGGAGGCGTAGTTCCACAGGCCGTCGCTGCACAGCACGACCCGTCCGGCGCACGGCAGCGCGACGGCGCGGATCCGGGGAACGGCGGAGGCGCTCCCGACTCCCAGCCAGCGGGTGATCGCGTGCGCGTCACGGCCGCGTTCGGCCAGCTCGGGGGCCAGCCGGCCGGCCCGCACGGCCTCGGCCGCGACGGTGTCGTCCTCGGTGAGCCGGCGTGCCCCGGCGCTGTCGACCAGGTACGCGCGGCTGTCACCGAGCCAGCCCACGACCAGCGTCGCGTCCACGACGACGGCGCCGACGAACGTGCAGGCGGGGGAGAGGCCGAGCTCGGCCGCCCCCGCGACGGCCGCGTGCTGCGCCGCCCGCGCGGCGTCACGCAGGGCGGCGGCCATCTCACCGGCGGTGTCCCGGTCCATCTCGGGTGTCGCCACCGCGCCGGCCGGCCCGCCGTCGAGACGGGCTGGCCGGGGAACGGGACCCGGCGCCCGCCGGCCCGCCGGCACCGGGACGGCGCGGGACCGCCAGGCCTCGACCCGATCGGTCAGCAGCGCCGTCGCGGCGGCCGCGGCGGCCACGGCCGCCGGCCCGGAGCCGCGCGCGCTCGACACCCCGTCACAGACCACGCCGACCGCGTGGACCGCGCCGCCGCCGCTGCCGGCGGCCAACGCCACGCCCATTCCGTCCTCGTTCGAGTGGTGGACGAGGCCGAGGTCGGACACCCCGGCGGCGGCGCCGAGGTCGGTCTCGTACCGGTCGACGCCGACGCCGACGCCGAGCACGGCGGGCGTGGCGGCGGCGGTCCGCGAAGCGGGGCCGGTCCCGGAGGCAGCCGTCGCGGTCAGGGCCGCGCCGCACCGCTCGCAGTACCGGTCCCCGGCCAGCGGCGGCGTGGCGCACCGCGGGCAGTCGGGTGGCGTGGTGACCGGGGCCGGTTCCGCGGGGCCGGGCAGCGGCCCCGCCGGGGGCCCGCTCACCGCAGCGTCCTCGGGCGCACGGCGTTGGCGAGATCCACCAGGTCGTGGCGCTCCCGCGCGAGTGGGGCCAGGGTGGCCAGCTCGCGGTAGGCGCGCTCCAGCCCGAAGCGCAGGTCGACCTCGCGGAACGCGGTCCCGGCGACCTCGACGTCCGGTTCGGGTGGCCCGGTTCCGGCGAGGACCAGGTCCAGCGCGCAGCGCAGCAGGTCCCGGGCGAGGGCCACCCGGCGCCGCCGGTCGACGTCCAGACCGGCCAGGATGCCCGACGCCGCGACCAGATCGGCGGGCCGCGGCACCCCGGCCGCCGTCGTCGTCCCGCGGACGAGCGCGGTCCGGATCCGGGCCTCCTGGTACGCCGCGGACGCGGGCGGGACCCGCTCGTAGGCGGCGACCGCCCCGGCGCGGTCCCGCGCCGCGATCCGCACCCGGGCGAGGCCGAACGCGGCGCTGGTGAACCCGTCGTCCGTCCGCGAGACCAGGTCGAACAGCGTGGCGGCCCGGTCCCGCTCGCCGGCCGCCTCGGCCGTGACGGCCAGCGCCAGCTTGGGCGCGAGTTCCCCGGGTACCTGCGCGTACACGTGGGTGAACGCGGCGGCCGCCGCGGCCGTGTGGCCGCCTCCTCGTTCTCCGCCGCCGCCGTCGCCGAGCGCGAGCAGCCCCCGGTACCAGTGGACCCGCCACTCGAACGGATCCTCGGCCGCGACCTCGTCGAGTACGGCCGTGGCCGCCGCGGCGTCCCCGGTCTCGAGGTGGGCGCGGGCCAGCCGGAGCCGGACCTCGACCGTCGTCGGGCTGATCGCCGCCAGCAGCGTCGCGAGCTGCGCGGGCGAACTGTCGGGCAGCGCCGCGAGGGTGGCCGCGGCCGGATCCTCGGGGTCGACGCGCAGCCGCGGCAGGCTCGCCCACCGCGGGGTGACGACCGACCCGTCGGCGTTCTCCCCGGTCAGGTGGACGTCCCCGGTGAACCGCCGGCTCGGCGCGGCCACCGGTGAGCCCCGTTCCGCGGCGACGATCTCGCGCAGCACGCCGAGCAGCTCGTCGCGCATCTCGTCGGCGGAGACGAACCTGTCCTCGGGCAGCCAGGCGGTGGCCCGGCGCAGGAACAGGTCGAGCGACTCGTGGCGTTCCAGGACCTCGTGCGCCGACGCGGGCGGGAGACTGTGGACGTAGGTGCTCGTGTTCCCGCGGAAGTTCAGGATCAGCGTGGCGAGCGTCCGCCCCACCGTGTACAGGTCGGAGGCGACGGTGGGTGTCTCGGTCTCGACCTCCGGAGCCGAGTAGCCGCGGGTCCGGTAGGACGCGCCCTCCTCGTCGTCGAGCCGGCGGACCGCCCCCAGGTCGATCAGCCGCAGGCTCTCCCGGCCGAGCATGACGTTGTCCGGCTTGAAGTCGCAGAACACCAGCCCGTTGCGGTGCAGGTACGCGAACGCCGGCAGCACGGCCAGGATGTAGGCGATCGCCTGGGTGACCGGCAGCGGGTCGGGACGTCCCGCCTCCGCCCGGCGCCGGCGCAGGACCTCGCGCAGCGACGTCCCGCCGACGTACTCCATGACGATGTAGCCGGTACCCGCGTGCCGGACGAACGTGTGGATGCGCACGATCGCCGGGTCGTCGACCGCGGCGAGGAAGCGGCGCTCGGCGATCGCGGCGGCCTGCGCGTCCGGGTCGCCCTGGTCGAGCAGGCCCTTGAGCACGACCCAGAAGTCGTCCGCGACCTCGCGGTTGCGGGCGAGGTACACCCAGCCCTGGCCGCCGTGCGCCAGCGCGCCCGCGATCTCGTAGGAGCCGACCCGGTCACCGGCGCGCAGCGCCGGGACGAACGAGAAATGATGCCCGCACCCGACACAGAAACCCTCGGCGGAGGCCGGCCGGCCGTCGCGGGCCCGCCCGACCTCGGCCTCGCAGTTCGGGTTCGGGCACACCCGCCGGTGCTCCGGAACGCACGGGTCGGTGAGCAGCAGCGACTCCGGGTCGGGGACCGGCACGTCCGGGACGTCCACCAGCCCCTCCCCGAGCCGGCTCGGGGACCGGCGCGCCCGGCCCGGGCGGCGCCGCCGGCGCGGTGTGCCGCCCGCCGTCGCGCTCCACGACGCGGAGCCCGCGGCCGACCCGCTCGTGCCAGACCCGCTCGTGCCAGACCCGCCGGTGCCGGATCCGCTGCCGCCCGGCCCGCCCGGGACCGACCTGTCCGCAGGGTTGGACTGGGGTGCCGGTGCCGGTGCCGGGTGGGGTGCGGGTGGCCGGTACGCCAGCCCGGTCACGTCGCAGTAGCCGTCCTCGATGGTTCCGTCGCAGTCGGGTTCCGGGCAGGCGATGCCGTTGACCGTCACGAGCATTCCTCCGTCCACGCGGCCTCGCCGCTCCCGTCACCGGTCCGTCCCGCCGCTGCCACCGACACCGACACCGGTGGCAGCGGCGGCGGCGGGATGTTCAGCAGGGCGTCGCCAAATGCCGTGACCAGGGCTTGTGCCGCGTCCAGATCAACCGGGACGGTGCGCAGCGCGGTCGCGGTGCGTTCGTACAACTCGCCGATATGAGGCGACTCGAGCTGGCCGAGCCGGCCGGCTTTCGCGCGCAGCGCGCCCAGCAGGCCGCGCAGCTCGTCCCGGCGGCGCAGCGGCGCCGAGTTCGTCGTGACGGTCTCCTCCGCCGCGGCGAGCGTCTCCCGCGCGACCCGGTGCCAGGCGCCCAGGCCGTGGGCGACCAGCCGCCACTCACCTGCGGCACCGGCCGCCACCAGCCGGTCCAGCCATGGCCGCAGCCCGCTGCGCGGGCCGTCGAACCATCCGTCGCCCAGCCGCACCAGGCCGGTCGGGTCACCGGTGAGGCGTTCCACCACAGTGCGGGCGGCGCGGTCACCCTCCTGCGCGACCGACACGATCCGCCGCAGCATCGCCGCGGCCGCGGCGAGCTCCGCGTCCAGCCCGTCGAAAGTTCGGCGTAGGACGGCGACCAGCTCACCTACCTGGGTAGCCGCGGCGACGGCGGGCCCGAGGTCGTCCGGTGTGGTCTCCAGCGGGTTGGCCGTCACCGCCGCTGCCGCGGCGTCCAGTGCCGCGCGCGCGGCGACCAGCTCCGGCAGGTCGGGTATCGCGAGCCGGGCGCAGACGGCGTCGGTCTCCGCGAGCCCACGCGCCGCGTCGACAAGAATCCGGTGATGCGCGGCCCGGGCCGCGGTGATGGCCGCCAACTCGGTACGGATCGCCGCGGCGACCTCCCGGGTGCCGGCCAGCAGGCCTCCGGCCGCGCCGCCCAGGAGGTCCCCGGCCGCGCCGGCCGCCAGCTGCCCGGGGGCAGTTCCCAACTCCCCGGGCGGCGGCGCGGGCGGGTGTGACGGCGGCTCGCGTAGGAACGCCTCGACCCGCGCGGCCTGCCGGGCGCCGAGCCGGGAATCCGGCAGGCCGCGCAAAGCCTCGGCCCGGGCCAGTACCTCGCTGACGGCGCGGTGGCGGTCCCACAGCCAGCCCAGTCCGGCCCGGGCCGCCGCGGCGCGGGCGGCGGTGTGCCCGCGCAGCCGGGTGCCGTCGCCGAGCACCTGTTCCGCGGTCGTGTCGAGCTCGAGCAGGGCCGCCGACAGGGCCGCCGTCTCCGACCGGAGCCGGGCCAGGGCGTCGTCCACGTCGCGTCGCGAGACCATCGGGGTCAGTCCCGGTAGGCGGCGGCCGGCAGGGGACCGCCCGCGGTTGGCAGCGCGTTCGGCACGGTCCCGCAGGCCCCGGTGGTGCCGAGCAGGGAGACGACAGCGAGGACCATCGCCCGGAACGTGGTGCTCGGCGTGATCCTCGGGATGATCCGCCGGCGTCGGCGGTCTGGCCCGCGTCCGACCCTCCGCATGATCGCTGATGCTAGATCGTCGGTACTCCTCCGATCGGGACTTGTCGTGTTGTCGTCACCCGGTTTCCGGCCCGACGCACGACGACCCACCCGCTCCCGGAACCGCGCGGCCCCAGCCGTTCCCGCCGGCGCGGGCCCACCGGCCTACTCGTCGCGGTAGACGGCGGTCGGTGGGGTGGGGGTGAGCCCGGGGAGCCAGGTGCGGGCGAGGCGGGTCCAGCTGCCGTCGGCGATCGCCCGGGCGAGGACGCCGTTGACGAACCGGGTCAGATCGGGGTGGTTCAGGCTCACGCCGACGGCGTCCGGCTCGGGCGTCAGCCTCGGCCCGACGATGTGGACCCGCGGATCCTGGGCGACCATCCCGGCCAGGATGGCCTCGGTGGTGGTGATCGCGTCCACCCCTCCGGCCTGCAGCTCCACCAGGCAGTCCCCGATGGTCGGCGCGGCGACGGCGACCGGCCGCGGGTCCGCGTTCCTGAGGTGGTCGAGGGTCGTCGTCCCCGCCGCGGTGCAGACCCGGCGACCGCCGAGGTCCGCCATGCCCTGGTAGGGCGAGTCGGTCGGGACGAGTACCCGGTTCGCCTCCTCGTAGTACACCGCGGAGAAGTCCACCTGGGCGCGGCGCTCGCAGTTCGTCGTCATCGTCGCCACGACCACGTCGACCGTGCCGTCCCGCAGGACGGGGATCCGTTCCGGGTAGGTCACGGCCCGGAACCGGACGTGACCGTCCGCGCCGAAGATCGCCCGCCCGATCAGCCGGGCCACGTCGACGTCGAAGCCGGCGAACTCGCCGTCGAACGGATCGATGTATCCGAACGGAGGCACATCCGCGAGTACGCCGGCGGTCAGGTAGCCCCGCCGGGCGATGGTCTCCAGGTGGGATCCGGCCGGCATGGCCCCGGGGGACGGCAGCTCCGCGGGCGGGCGCAGGCTGGCCGTCGGGTCCCCGCAGTCGCCGGCCGCCGGCGGCGTCCCGCCGCCCGGTGCGGGTGCGGTACGGCCCGGCGCGGTGGGGCCCGGCGTCGTGCCGGCAGCCGGTGCGGCGCCGGCCGCCGGCAGGGCCCGGGCCTGCTCGGGGAGCGGGCTGCCGACCGTGCCACAGGCGCCGAGGAGGATCACGAGCCCCACGAGCATGAGCGTCACCCGGCTGGCGGGCGTGCGGCGGGCGGTCACCGACCTCGGCGGGGCGCCGTCACCGGTAGTCATTGATCCTCGACTGCATCCCGGCCAGGGTGAGGAGCGCCGCCAGCCCGAGCGCCGCGCCCGTCCCGGCGGCCACCCCGTCATAGGCGCCCGCGGCGGAGCTCAGCCCAACGGCGAGACGCTCGCGGCTCGCGGTGAACGCGGTCTCCGCGTCGCCGTCGAAGCGGGTGAACGTCGAGGTTCCCTCGCCGAGGGCCAGCCGGACGGCGTCCTGGAAGCCGCCGACGTCGCGGATCAGGTCCCGGACCCGGACGGCCGTGTCCTGGTAGCGCTCCCAGTCGGGGACGAGCGCGTCCCGTCCCGGCGCGTCCGGGCCGTCCAGCGCCGCCGCGGTGGCGAGCGTGCCCGTACCGGCGGGACGGCCCGCCGGGTCGTAGCCGAGACGAGCGGTCACCCGGCGCGCGTCGACGTCGAACTCGTCGCCGTTGCCGCGGGCGATCAGGGAGAGGCTCTCGTCGCCCCAGGCCCGCAGCGCCAGCACCCGCGCCTGGGCGACGATCGTCATCGGCCGGAAGGCGTCGTCGCGGCTGTCGACCAGGCGGGCCCGGGAGACACCGAAGGCGACCAGGGTGAGACCCGTCGCGATCAGGACCAGCGCCGTCGCGGCGACCAGCCGGAGGTTGAACATCCGGTGCGTCCGCCGGAACAGCCGGATCTGCAGCGCGACCAGGGCCGCCAGCGCCGCGGCGGCGGCCACGCCGACGAGGACGGGCTGGTACCAGCGCGTCGCCTGGGTGTAGCCGTGGTCGATGTCCACCGCGTCCTCGGCGGCCAGCCGGTCGACCGCCGGCAGGATCCTGGTCTGCATGAGCTCGGAGGCCTGGCGAAGGTACGCGCCGCCGACGACGTTCCCGATCCGGTTGTTCGCGCGGGCCCGTTCGATCAGTCCGGTGTACACCGGCAGTTGGGCCGCCAGGACGCTCAGCGGCTCGCGCGGGCCGCCGGCGAGTGCCAGGTCGACGATGCGCCCGCTCGCCGAGGCGATGCTCTCCTGGTAGGCGGTCCGCTGGGCCGGTGGCTCCACGCCGCCGGCGAGGAAGGCGCGGGCCATGGTCGCGTCGGCCACCGAGAGCTCGGCGTGCAACTGCTGCGCCGCGACGAACGACGCGCCGGAGTCGTGGGCGAGGGCGTCCACGGCGTGCTGGCGGGAGAGCGTGGCCAGCAGGCAGACGGACAGCGTCACCAGCAGGACGAGCACGAGCCCGACGGACAGCAGACGCAGGAATCCGGGTGGGGTCCGGCTCCGCCGCCGGATCGCCCCCGCCGCCGCCGCGACGGCCGCGGCGCCCGCGGGCGCCGCGCCGGCAGTCACGGCGCCGGCGGTCGCCGGGCTGGCCCTCGCCGGGCCGGCGGCCGGCGAGGTGGAAGGTGCCGCGGACGGCGTTGCCACCGTGCTCATGCCTGATGATCTTAGTTCTGCTGTGGCGCAGAGAAAGACGCGCGCGCTGTCGGATGCGCGTCATGGTCGCGGTGGTTTTGTCGGAGGTGCTGGCTAGCCTTGCGGTGAGTCAGGAAGGCGAAGAGAGGCGGCCTCTGATGGGTGATGTGCTTCCGGGTGGCGGAACGGGCGGTATCGCTCTCGCCGGGGCGGCGGCGGGTGCCGAGAACCTTCTCGAGCCGTACCGCCGTGAGCTGACCGGCTACTGCTACCGCATGCTCGGCTCGCCGTTCGAGGCGGAGGACGCCGTGCAGGACACGATGATCCGCGCCTGGCGCGGCCTCGACCGGTTCGAGGGCCGGGCCGCGCTGCGGTCCTGGCTGTACCGCATCGCGACGAACGTGTGCCTGTCGATGCTCGGCGCCAGTCAGCGGCGGGCCCGGCCGATGGATCTCGCCGGCCCGTCGGCGGCCGACTCCCCGCTGCCGGCGCCGCTGCCGGAGACGGCCTGGATCGTGCCCGCGCCGGACGGCCAGGTGTACTCCAGCGCCGCCGCCGCGGCCGACCCCGCCGATCTCGCCGCCCGCCGCGAGACGATCAGGCTCGCGTTCGTCGTCGCGCTGCAGCACCTGCCGGCCCGCCAGCGGGCGGTGCTCATCCTGCGCGAGGTTTTCAACTGGTCGGCTGCCGAGGTCGCCGACCTGCTGGAGACCTCCGTCGCCTCGGTCAACAGCGCCCTGCAACGGGCCCGCGCCACGATCGCCGCGGCGGAGATCTCCACCGCCGACCCGCTGCGCCCCGCCGACGCCGGGCAGCGGGAGCTGCTCGCCCGCTACGTCGAGGCGTTCGAGCGGTACGACCTGCAGGCCCTCACGGCACTGCTGCACGAGGACGTCACGATGTCGATGCCGCCGCTGGGCCTGTGGCTGCGCGGCCAGGCCGACGTCCAGGCGTGGATGCTCGGCACCGGCCGCGGCTGCCGGGGCTCGCGGCTGCTGCCCACCGTGGCCAACGGCCACCCGGCCTTCGGGCAGTACCGGCCCAGTGCCACGGGCGCCGGGCACGACCCGTGGGGCCTGGTCGTCCTGGAGATCTCGGCCGGGCGGGTCGCCGGCATCAACACGTTCCTGGACGTCGAACGTCTCTTCCCGCTGTTCGGCCTGCCGGCCGGGCTGCCTGGTTAGGGCTGCCCCGGGCGTCCGACGAGCGGGGCGAGGCCGGTGAGGGCCAGCAGCTCCCAGACCCGCGGTGGCGCGTGCACCTGGACGGGCCGGCGGTGCCTGCGGGCGACGAGCGCGAGCCGGGCGATCGCCTCGACGACGACGGCGTCCGGTCGGCCCACCGGGGTCGTGTCGAGGATGACGGTGGCTTCCGGGCCGGAGCGCAGGAGCCTGTCGAGCCGCGCGCACAGCTCGGGAACGGCCGCCCGCCGCAGCCCGGGCGGGAACGGCAGCACCACCGTGGCCGGGCCCGGCGGCGGCGATCCGTCATCAGGCATGATCGGCCTCCCGTCGGTGGGCGCGCACCGTGGCCCACCCACCGGCACAGACCGATCGGTTACCCGGAACTCATCGGCCCCGCCACCAACCCCGGCCAGGCACCGGGCCGGCCGGATCAGTCGATGACGTCCGGTTCGAGGCCCACGGTGAGCCAGTCGGCGTAGGACTGGCCGGTGACCTGCTCGAGCAGCGCGATGTCCGCGGTGAAGTAGGGCAGGACGGCGGCACGCTCCCGCGGTGTCATCGTCGGCCGGCCGCCCCGCTGCCGTTGCAGGGCCGTCAGCAGCGGCCCGCGGGGCACGGCGCGCAGCGGCGCCGGGAAGTGGTGCCCGATCCGCCCACCGGTGCGCAGGGCGGCGCGCAGCACCGCGTTCGCCGCCGTGTCGGCTACGAACGGCGTCACGTTCTGGGACGGGACGGCGTCGAGCAGCCCGGTCTGCACGCCCAGGAACTCGCACACCCGGTCGAGCGTCTGCACCGGGGAGTCCCGCAGGTCGCGGTAGCGCAGCACCAGCACCTGCTCCCGGGCGAACAGGCCGTACAGGTGCTCGAGCTGCCGGCCGTAGAGCCCCTGGCTCACGTAGTGCCAGAAGTGCGCCCAGCCGGCGTCGCGTCGGCTCTCCTCCAGGGCGCACGCCCGCACGAAGTCACGTTCGGACTCCAGACCGGCGGCCCACAGATGCGTCCAGTTCGAGTGGGCGCGGTCGACCGGGTTGCGGAGCAGGACGACGAGCCGGGCCTTCGGGACCAGCCGGCGGATACGGTTCTGCGCGTCGAGGTCGTACAGGTAGAACGGCGTCGCCTCGCCGCGCAGAGCTCCGTCGGGCGCGGGGTCGAACAGCGCCTCGTAGTCCGCCCGGCGCCAGATGTGCTCCTGGTAGGTCTGCGCGTCCCCGGGCCCGCCGCGGGCGGGCGGCGGGCCGTCCGAGAGGAAGAACTTCGGTTCCTTCACCTTGGAGAGGAACAGTTCGGGGTGGCGGCTGAGCGCGGCGTGCAGCGCCGTGGTGCCGGCTTTGGGAACCCCGATCACCAGGAAGTCGGGCAGGGACATCGACGACTGCTCCAGGGGCCGGCGCGGCTGATGTGGGATCGGATCAGACTAAGGGACATTCCCGATGGAAAAAAGGTGAAAAGCGTCGCGCCGGCCGCCCCCGCGGGCGGTCGGTGACAGGCCGGCGGTCCGGCCGACGTTACGGCCGACGCCCAGGTCGGACCACCGGATCAACTGCGGTGGGTGACCGTTCGTGTCGGCTGCCGGGTTTGTTCATCAGCTAAGTAGGATTCCGCCCGTGGTGACGTACGAGGTCGAGCGGACAACGGTGAACGTGCCCCTGCCCACACCGGGCAGCGCGGTGACGGTGGTGTCTCCCCCAGGCGAGGGGCCGGGCTTCTGGGCCGGGGCGCCGAGCGCCGTGCTCGTCGACGGCACGTTCTACCTCGCCTACCGGCTGCGCCGGCCGGTCGGGCACGGCCGTGGGTACGCGGTGGTGATCGCCCGTTCCGATGACGGTGAGCGGTTCACCCCGATCCATACGATTCCCCGGGACGCCTTCCCCACCGAGTCGCTGGAACGGCCGGCCCTGGTGCCCACCCCGTGGGGAAGCTGGCGGCTCTACGTGAGCTGCGCGACGCCGGGCAGCCCGCACTGGTGGGTCGACGTGCTCGAGGCGGACACGCCGGACGCCTTCGACCCCGCCACCCGGCGCACCGTGCTCCCCGGCGACCACCTGACGGCGGTCAAGGACCCGGTCGTCGTCTGGCACGACGGCCTGTGGCATCTGTGGGCCTCCTGCCATCCGCTGGACGACCCGGCGGCCACCGACCGGATGGACAGCCGGCACGCCACCAGCCCGGACGGGCTGACCTGGACGTGGCAGGGCACCGCCCTCGCGCCCCGGCCCGGCGCGTGGGACGCCCGCGGGGTCCGGATCTCCGCCGTCCTGCTCGGCGCCGGGGGCGGTCCCGACGGAACGGGCGCCCCGCCGGACGCCGTCGCCTACTACGACGGTCGGGCCAACGCGGCGGAGAACTGGTCGGAGCGCACCGGCATCGCCGTCGGCGGGCTCGACGGGTTCGAAGCGGTCGGCGACGCGCCGATCGCGGTCTCACCGCACGGCGGCGCGCTGCGGTACGTCACCGTGGTGCCGCTGCCCGACGGCGGCCAGCGGCTGTACTACGAGCAGGCCCGTCCCGACGGGTCGCACGAGCTGCGCACCGACCTGCACCCGCCGCGCTGAACCGGCCCCGGCCCATCGGGGTGGCGCGGTGACACCGTGGAGGGAGGGCCTGCGCGGCTGGCTGCTCGCCGGGACGGAGCAGGCCCGCCGCCATCCCGGCCCGCACGCGCAGCCCGAACCGCACCAGCCCCGCCATCACTGGTGGCGGGTGATGTGCCTGACCGGCGTCGACTACTTCTCCACACTGGGCTACCAGCCGGGGATCGCCATCCTCGCGGCGGGCGCGGTGAGCCCGGTGGCGACGGCGGTGCTCGTCGCCGTGACGCTGTTCGGGGCGCTGCCGGTCTACCGGCGGGTCGCCGGCGAGAGCCCGCGGGGTGAGGGCTCGATCGCGATCCTGGAGAAGCAGCTCTCCTGGTGGAAGGGCAAGCTGCTGGTCCTGGTGCTCCTCGGCTTCGCCTGCACCGACTTCCTGATCACGATCACCCTCTCGGCCGCGGACGCCTCCGCGCACATCCTGGAGAACCCGTACGCGCCGGACCTGCTCGCCGGCCACGAGGTCGCCGTCACGCTGGTGCTGCTGGCCCTGCTCGCGGCCGTGTTCCTGCGCGGGTTCACCGAGGCGGTGGGGATCGCCGTCGTCCTGGTCGTGGTCTACCTGGCCCTGAACGTGGTCGTCATCGCGGTGTCACTGTACAAGGTCGCCACCCACCCGTCCCTGCTCGACGACTGGCACGCGCTGCTGGTGGCCGAGCATCCGGACGCGTTCGCGCTGGTGGGCGTGGCCCTGATCGTCTTCCCGAAGCTCGCGCTGGGACTCTCCGGCTTCGAGACCGGCGTCGCGGTGATGCCGTTGATCCGCGGCGGCCCCGCCGACACCGACAGCCCCGCCGACACCGCCGACACCGCCGACACCGCCGACTCGGCCGACACCGACGCGAACCTCGCCGGCCGGATCCGCGGCGCGCGGCGGCTGCTCACCACGGCCGCGCTGATCATGGCCGTGCTGCTGCTCGCCAGCAGCCTCGCGACGACGGTGCTCATCCCCGAGCGGCTCGCGGAGCCCGGCGGCCCGGCGAACGGGCGGGCGCTGGCGTATCTGGCGCACCAGGAACTGGGCAACGTCTTCGGCACCGCCTACGACGTCAGCACGATCGCGATCCTGTGGTTCGCCGGCGCCTCGGCGCTGGCCGGCCTGCTCAACCTCGTTCCCCGCTACCTGCCCAGGTACGGGATGGCTCCGCACTGGGCCCGGGCGGTGCGCCCGCTGGTCCTGGTCTTCACCGTCATCGGCTTCGCGGTCACGGTCATCTTCCGGGCCAGCGTCGACAAGCAGGGCGGGGCCTACGCGACCGGGGTGCTCGTCCTGATCACCTCGGCGTCGGTCGCCGTCACCATCTCCGCCGCGCGCCGCGGCCGGCGGCGGGCGGTGTTCGGGTTCGGCGCCATCGCGGCCGTGTTCGTCTACACGACCGTCGCGAACGTCGTCGAGCGGCCGGACGGGCTCATCATCGGTTCGATCTTCATCCTGTCGATCCTGGTGATCTCCTTCGTCTCCCGGGCCGTGCGGTCCTTCGAGCTGCGGGTCACCGGCGTTCGGCTCGACGAGACGGCGACCCGGTGGGTCACCGAGGCGGCCCGCTCGGGGTCGCTGCACCTGGTCGCCAACGAGTTCGACACCGGCGACGCCGCGGAGTACGCCGACAAGGCCGGCAAGGCGCACGAGGTGCTGCACGTCCCGCGCGCGGCCCGCCCGCTGTTCCTGGAGGTGGTCGTCCCGGACTCGTCGGAGTTCGAGGGCGGGCTCGACGTCTGCGGGCGGGAGCGGCACGGGTACCGGATCCTGCAGCTCACCAGCAACTCCGTCCCGAACGCGATCGCGGCCCTGCTCCTGCACCTGCGCGACCTCACCGGGACCAGGCCGAACGTGTACTTCGAGTGGTCCGAGGGCAACCCGCTGCAGAACCTGGCGCGCTTCGTGTTCTTCGGAGTCGGCGAGGTCGCCTCGACGACCCGGGAGATCCTCCGCGAGGCCGAGCCCGACCCGCAGCGCCGCCCGTTCGTCCACGTGGCCTGAGCGGGGATGTGCGGCACTTGAGCGGGACAGGGGAGGCGCATCCGTCGGGGCACTCGGCGGGCGCCGGGTGGCTGCGTCCGGCGGTGTTCGGGGCGATGGACGGGCTGGTCAGCAACATCGCGCTGATCAGCGGGTTCGCCGGTGGGGCCGCCGGGCGGCCGGCGGTCGTGCTGGCCGGGCTCGCGGGCCTGGCCTCCGGGGCGTTCTCGATGGCGACCGGGGAGTACACCTCCGTCCGTTCGCAGAACGAGGCGATGCGGGCGCAGATCGAGGTCGAACGGCGCGAGCTGGAGCAGTATCCGCAGGCCGAGCACGCCGAGCTGGCCGGGTTCTTCCGCGACCAGGGGGTCGACGCGCCGACCGCCGAGTCGGTCGCCCGTCAGCTGGCCCGCAACCCGGACGCCGCGCTGCGCGCGCACGCCCGCAACGAGCTCGGCCTGGACGTGGACGACCTGCCGTCACCGCTGGGCGCGGCCGGCGCGTCGTTCGGCGCGTTCGCCCTCGGCGCGCTGGTGCCGGTGGCGCCCTACCTGGCCGGGTTCGCCTCGTTCGCGACCGCGGCGGTGCTCGCCGGCCTCGGGCTGTTCGCCCTCGGGGCCGCGGTCAGCCGCTTCACCGAGCGCTCGGCGTTCTACAGCGGCGGCCGTCAGCTCCTGCTGGGGTCGGTCGCCGCCGCCGCCACCTACGGCATCGGCATCCTGGTCAACACCTTCATCACCTGACACCACCGCGCCGCGGACCCCGCCGGAAGTGAGGTGTGACAGCCACTCGATGAGCCGCTGTCACACCTCACTTCGAAGCCTGCCGCGCCGGCCGCGGCCGGCGGAACCGGCGGTCAGGAGGGGAAAGCCTCCTGGAGTTCGGTGCGCAGTACCCGGCGCAGCAGCTTGCCGTTCTCGTTGAACGGCAGCTCCGAGCGGAACTGGATGTGTTCCGGGGTGCGGCTGGACCGCAGCTGGGCGCGCACGTGGCCGCGCAGCTCGTCCTCGGTGACCTCGCCGGAGGTGACGACCGCGGCCACCACCTGCTCGCCCCAGTCCCGGTGCGGGATGCCGACGACGGCGGCCTCCTCGACGGCGGGATGGGTGATGAGCACGGCCTCGATCTCGCCCGGGGACATGTTCTCCCCGCCGCGCACGATGACGTCGTCGAGCCGGCCGTGGACGTACAGGTAGCCGCCCGAGTCGAGGTGGCCCTCGTCGCGGGTCGGGAACCAGCCGTCGTTCTCGACCCGCCCGATGCCCAGGTACTCGCCGGAGACCTGCCCGCCGCGGACCCAGATCTCACCGTGCTCGCCGGTGGGGACCTCCTGGCCGCCCGGGTCGCGGATCGTGACCTCCAGGCTCGGCAGCGGCTTGCCGACCGACCCCAGCCGCGCCCGTACCTCCGGGTCGTCGCTGCTGATCGCGGCCTGGTGGTCGTCCGGGCCGAGGACGGCGATCGTGCTCGAGGTCTCGGTGAGCCCGTAGGCGTTCACGAACCCCACGTGCGGGAGTGCGGAGACCGCGCGCTCGATGACCGGCAGCGGCATGGGCCCGCCGCCGTACGAGATCGACCGCAGGGACGGCAGCCCCTGGCCGTCGGCCTCGATGACGTCGAGGATGCGGCCGAGCATGGTCGGCACCACCATCGCGTGCGTGACCGACTCCGCCCGGACGAGCTCGACCCAGGCCCGGGGCTCGAAGCTCTCGAGCTGGACGACCCGACGTCCCGAGTAGGTCGACGAGCAGGACGCCGACACCCCGGCGATGTGGTACGGCGGGACGCTGACGATCGCGACCTCGTCCTCGGCGGAACCGGCGAACTCGACCGTGGAGATGACGTACTCGGTCAGGTTGCGGTGGCGCAGCACGGCGGCCTTGGGCTCGCCGGTGGTGCCGCTGGTGAACAGCAGCACTGCGATGTCCTCGGGGTCGCCGCCCCAGCCGTCGGCCTCCTTGGCGTCGGCGTCCGCGGCGATGGCGAGCAGCTCGTCCCGGGTGACCAGGTGGATGCCGTCGATGTCGCCCAGCCGTTCGGCGACGCCGGCCCCGACGACGACGGTGGCCGGCGCGGTCCGGGTGACGATCGCGCGCAGCTGCTCGTCGGCGAGCCGGTAGTTGATCGGCACGAACGGCTTGCCCGCGATCGCCGACCCGAACAGGGCCAGCGGGACTGCGGGCGAGTTCAGGTCGATCAGCCCGACCCGGTCTCCAGGCAGGGCCTGCAGCGCGGCACCGACCCGGCGCGCCTGGTGCGCGAGTTCGGCGAAGCTCAGCCCGCCGACGCGGGAACCGAGCGCGACCCGGTCGGCCAGACCGTCCGCGGCCATCTCCAACAGCATCCCGAGGTGCATGTGCCTGTCGCCCGTCAGTCCGAGGAGGGGAGCGGCTTGGCGTCCTTCAGCGGGAGCGGAACGTCGCCGATCGACAGTGACCCGGCGCCCGCCTTGGTGGCCAGCAGCTCGAGCCCGGACTCGGGGTCGGCGAACCGCTTGCCCAGCGGGGTGCCGGCGCTGAACGCCGGGTCGAGGGTGAGCCCGGCGGGTGCCTCCGCGCCGACCTCGATCACCGGGTGCCCGCCGCAGCGCAGGTCGACGGCGCCCGCCGCCGGCTTGACGACGATCACCTCGGTGTCGCACACCGTGGACTTGTAACGCGTACCCGGCTTGACCAGGGTGCTCACCCGTGTGACCTCCTCGTTCGGGCATCCCGCCGCACATCCGCGCGCAGGGGCCATTCTCCTGTCACCAGACTCTCAGAATTGCCGCCGAGATGCCTTGCCACCAGCAGATTGCCGGGCCCCGCGCCGGTCGGTGATCCACCGGGGGCCCGTCTGGCACGCGAGGGTCACCGGACGTGCGGCCGGCGGTCCCCGACGGTGACGACGGGGGCCGCCGGCGAGGAGCGGGTGAGGAGCGGGCGGGGGCACCGGCGAGGAGCCGGTGTCAGGGCCGGGGGAGGTCCGAGCCGAGAAGCGTCAGGGGCGGGGGAGGCGGTGCCCCGAGGGGACGGAGGCGGCGTCCGCGCCGGCGTCGCCGGGCCGGGAGCCGTGGGAGTCGCGGGGGCCGCCGCGGGGGCACAGGTGCGCGCGCTCCAGCACCGTGGCGACGAGGTCGACGATCTCCTCCAGCGGGCGGTCCGGTTCGGCGGCCACCATCGCCTCGGGCAGTCGCTCCAGCAGGCTGAAGAACGCGATGCTGGCGACCCGCGGGTCGAGCGGATGCGACCAGCGCGCCGGGCCCAGCAGGGCGGGGTAGCCGGTGTGCAGCCGTTCGCCGACGAGCCGGCGGGCCGCGTCCAGACGCGGGTGGCACGGCCGCCGGTCGAGCCAGGCCCGGGTGACGCCCAGATACCGCAGGTGGAAGGCGACGGTGTCGCCGAGCCAGCTCCGCAGCCCGGTGGGGTCGTCGCCGACGGTCGGGCCGATCCGCCGCAGCCGGCCGTCGAGCTCCGTGATCGTCTCGATCGCCTCGTCGCTCAGCGCCACCAACAGGTCGAGTTTCTCGTCGAAATACTTGTAGAAGGTGCCGCGTGCGTAACCCGCCTCAGTGACGATGTCGTCGACCGAGCATTGGTGGTAGCCCTTTTCGGTGAAACATCTGATCCCGGCGTCGAGAAGTCGCCGGACGGTCACCGTGGCGCGGCTGCTGAGTTGCCGCAGGCGCCCGTCCGGCGGCAGGACCGGTGGCGGGTCGGCCGCCGTGGCCGGCGCGGACCAGAGGCGTTCTCCGGTGCTCGGTGGGCGCGGGGTGGGGATCTCCCGACCCAGCTGGGCGAAAACACTCACCGGGGTGTGCGGGAAAAGGATGAGCTGGACGAGCACGGCGAGGTTGTCGGTCAGGTAGTCGGTGCCCGCCGCCGGGCCGCGGGCGGCCGGCCCGGCTCCGCCCTGTTCCCGACCGGGCGGTGTCTGCGCGTATCGGGTGTAGTTACAGCTGCTCACCAGCGCCGTCAGCGCCAGCGCGGCGTCGGCCGGGGCGAGGCCGGTCACCCCCGAGGAGGCGAGCCGCTGCGCGATCCGGTCCCGGTAGGCGGCCGAGAAACGGCTGACCAGTGGCGGTATCGCGGTGCCCGGCGAACTGACGTTCGCCCACTGCACGAACATCGTCGCGTACCTGTCGTACACCCAGGCCCACTCGCCGAGCCACCAGTGCAGATTGTCGAAGCCGAGCTCGCCGGGCTCCAGCGGGCCGATGCGGCGAACCACCCGCATGAGCGCGCCGCCGCATTCCTCGAGCAGCTCGACGAAGATCTGTTCCTTGCTCTCGAAATACTGGTACAGCGTGGCCCGGGACACCTCGGCGGCCTTCGCGATGTCGTCCACCGACGTGCCGTGGAAGCCCTGGGCCTCGAATAGCGCCAGCGCCGTGTCGACGATGCGCGTGCGGGTGCGTGAACCGCGTGCCCCCACCACCGGACTGGTGGGGCCGTAGCTCGCCCGTCGCAGGATCTCGTTCTCGGACATCCATGTCAGAGTATGCGAACGGATCGCGCTGCATTCCGTTCCGCGGCGCGGAACGCCGTTGCCCGCCGAAAGGTGGAATTGAGTCGGCTGGTCGGCTCTCGGCGGTCCCGGCGGGGCGGGCACCTGGATGAGGGGGAGGCACATGGGCGAGGCGCTGGACACGGTGCGGCGGATGCTGACCGCCTTCGACGAGGCGGACGACGTCACGCTGCGGTCGCTGCTCGCCGCCGACGTCGTCCTGGAGGCGCCCGGCCCGGTCCGGCTCACCGGGCGGGACGCGGTCGCCGACTACAGCGCCCGGTTCCTGGCCGCCTTCACCGACCTGACGGTGCGGACCCACGTCCTGGCCGAGCAGGGCGAGATGGTCGTCGAGGAGTACACGCTCGTCGCCACGCACGCCGCGACGTTCACCACGCCCACGGGGGAGGCCCTGGCGCCCACCGGCCGGCGGGTCTCGGTGCGCGTCGCCGAGGTCTACCGGGTCCAGGGCGGCCACATCACGGAGAACCGCTTCTACTTCGACGCGGCCCACCTGTACCGTCAGCTCGCGGCCGAGCCAGAGCCCGCGGCCGAGCCAGAGCCAGAGCCCGTGTCAGCCAGCTCGCGGCCGTGTCAGCTCACCCCGCCGTGCGCTGAGCCGTGACGAAGTAGCCGGCGACCGGCAGCCGCTCCGGGATCGGCCGGTGCAGCCCGGTCGCCACGGTGGTGGAGTCGATCTCCCGGCCGCGCCAGCCGTGGTCACCCAGCCAGGCGGGGGAGGCCCCCTCCAGGCCGCCCTTCCACAGGTCGGCGAACTCCCCCAGCGGGGGGATATGCCGGGCCTGCTCGATCATCTCGTCGGCCAGGCCCTTCGAGTCCTCCAGCGCGAGCCGGCTGCCCGGCGCCGAGAGGCGGGTGACGTCGGTGAGCAGGCGTTCGGCCTCCTCCGCGGACAGGTAGACGATGATGCCCTCGGCCAGCCAGGCGGTGGGCTCGTCCGGGCGGAAACCGGCGTCGAGGAGCCGGTCGACCCAGTCCTCGGTCAGGTCGGCCGGCACGGCGTGGCGTTCGCACCGCGGCCGGGTCCCAGCCGAGGTCAGGACCCGCTCCTTGAAGGTCAGCATGTCCGGCCGGTCCACCTCGAAAAGACGCGTCCCGGCCGGCCAGGAGAGCCGGAAGGCGCGGCTGTCGAGACCGGCCGCGAGCAGGACCACCTGCCTGATCCCGGCCTGCGCGGCGGCGAGCAGCTCGTCGTCGAAGAAGCGGGTCCGCACGATCAGATAGGTGGTCATCACCTCGGTGAGCTCGCCCAGCCGGTGCTCGGCGTCGGGCGGGAGCAGCGGCACCGCGTCGCCGGCCGCGGCCACGAACGCCGGTGCCAGCCAGTCGTCGAACAGCCGGTCCGGGCGGTCGTTCTCCCCGGCCCGGATCCAGGCCGTGGCCAGAGCCGTCCGTCCCACGCCCCGCGGAACCTCGTTCATGTACCGAACGTAGTTCAGCCCATCCGCCGGGTGCTGACGGTCGGCCCATTGCGGCACGGGTGTGGCCTTCGTCCCGGCCGGTGCGGGCCGGCGTCCGGGTCGGTGTCCGCGGCGGAGCCGGGACCGACGTCAGCGCTGGGCCGCGCCCGCTCCGGCGGCCCGGGTCAGCGTGGGCGCGGCGGCCATCCGGCCTGCCCGCCGCGTCCGGACGACGGGTCCCGAACCGGCCGCATGCACCGGCGGCCGGCGGCGACAGGCACTGCCCACCCCGGTCGGGCCGCGCCTACGGTGGCCCAGGTACCGAGGGATCACCTCGGTACCGGACCAGCGCCGACCCGGCGACGCCGCCCGGCGCCCCGGCGGCGACCTACGACCACGGAGGCCGTCATGACGCGGACCGACGCTCCTGCTCCGGCGACCATCGGCGCTCCGCTGGGCTCCGGTGCTGCGCAGCGCACCACCGACGAGGCGGGTATCCCCCGGTCGGGTATCCCGCGTGACCACGCCGGCTTCGGCGTCCTGACCTTCGACATCTGCGTGCGGCTCGTCGCCGGCGAGCGGATGGGCCGGGTCGCGTTCGTCGCGGACGGCGAGATCCTGGTGCTGCCCGTGAACTACATCGTGGACGGCAACACCGTCGCGTTCCGCTCCCGGGTGGGCTCGAAGCTCTCCGCCGCCACCAACCACAGCGTCGTCGCCTTCGAGGTGGACGGCTATGACGCCACCGTCGGCGTCGGCTGGAGCGTGCTGATCAACGGGTGCGCGGAAGCCGTCCGGGAGGACACCGAGATCGCCCGGCTCGAGGGCCGCGGGCTGGCGCCCTGGTCGGTGAACCTCGAGCGGCCGAGCTGGGTCCGTATCCACTGGGACTCGGTCTCCGGCCGGACGACCACCCGTCCGCCGTCCGCCGACGAGTGCTGAGCCGCCCGCCGAGCCGGCTGCTGGGCCGCCCGCCGAGCCGGCCGTTGGGCCGCCCGTCGAGCCGGCCGCCGACCCGGCGCCGGGGACGCCGGGCCCGCCGGTGCCCCCGGGCGGCCGGTGCCCCCGTGCCGTCCGTGCCGTCGTCAGCCCGTGACGCTGCCGTTCGGGGACTGGCCGATGCGGCGGCAGGCGGAGATGTCCTGCTGGTAGCCGAGGTCGAAGGCCTGCGCCCGCTGCATCGGCGTGCCGTGCGCGTCCGGGGCGGACGCCTCCTGGTCGAACCAGCCGCCGCGGGTGTCGCCGAGGCTGAAGAAGAGCATCGAGCCGTTCACCGCGTCGGTCGAGGTGAGCCGGCCCGCGTCGACCGCGAAGCGGGCCTGGCCACCGGCCAGGCAGTCGGCCTGGTTCTCCTCGGCCCGGGACACCGAACCGAGGGTCCCGCCGATCCGATCGCCGCGGTGGCCCAGCTCATGCATGATCACGAAAGCCGGGTAGGACGGCCCGCCGCTCTGGTTGAGCTGGGCCATGAAGTCGGTGCTGTACGCGACCGTGTCGTCGGTGGTGCAGTAGAGGGCGTTGTCGGCGAACACCTTCGGGTCAGTGACGCCGTCCGCGCACGCGATCCTGGGAATCTCGCCGTTGCGGTAGGGGACGTAGTGCGGCTGGGTCCACGCGGTGCCCAGGTGGGCGCGCCAGTAGCCGTTCACCGACCCCGGGCATTCGGCGGGCTCCGAGATCAGCGTGTCGACATCCGCCAGGGTTCCGATCTTCCCTCCGCAGGACGGGGTCTGTGCCCAGGCCGCCGAGGCACCCGTCGGCGGGATGCCCAACCAGCCCGCAAGCAGAAAGAACGAAAGGGCGAATACGGCCGCAACGGCCTTTCTGGCGCGCACGACGGCCACCGTAGAGGGCATTTCGGCCACCCGGGGCGGGGTCGGTCGACTCCATGGCACACCCGCCGTCCCCGGGATGGCCGAAATGGGTGTGCCCGTATTCCCGGACTACCGGTTCAGCCTGGGCAACGCCGTGCGGGTGACCTTCGCCATGCGGTCCGCGGCATTGTGTGACGGTCGTCCCGTACCCGTTCCGGGAGGCACCGACGGGTCATCCGAAATCCGCTCCGGGCCGGGCCGGAACCCCGCCCGGAGCGGATTTCGTCCCTACCCGGGCTCACGTCCGGCAGGTCGCTCCGGCGCAGGCGGCGAGGGAGTCCAGGCGGCTGTCGAGGCGGGCGACGAGCTCGGCGTTCGCCGCGCGTCCCGCCGGGGTCGCCAGCAGATTCGTGAGCTCGTACGGATCGTTGGACAGGTCGTAGAGCTCGCGCTCGTGGACCACGGTCCGGTCCGTGTCGTACCAGCGCACGTACGTGTACCGGTCGGTCCGCAGCCCGCTCCAGGCCGGGATGTCCAGGTAGTGGGCGACCGGGTCGGTGGCGGCCGCCACGATCGGCCGGCCGGGCACCTGCTCGGCGGCGATGCCGTCGTCACCCTGGCCGCCCGGGCCGGCGTACTGGCCCAGCAGGTCCGAGCGCCACCGGGCCGGGTCCTGTCCGCGCAGCAGCGGCGCGAGCGACAGGCCGTCGACGTCGGCCGGGACGGGCACCCCGGCCAGCTCCAGGAACGTCGGCGCGATGTCGATCGCGGCGACCATGTGGTCGTCGGTTCCCCGGGTCACCCCGGGCCCGGCGACGACCAGCGGGACCCGCAGCGACTCCTCGTACGGCGCCATCTTGTGGATCAGTCGGTGCGCGCCGAGGTTGTAGCCGTTGTCCGAGGTGAAGACCAGGTAGGTGTGGTCGAGCTCGCCGGTGTCGCGCAACGTCGTGACGATGTCGCCGACCATGTCGTCGAGCGCGAGCAGTGATCCCATCCGGTTCCGGTAGTCGGTGTCGTTGATCAGGTTCACCTGGGCGGAGCGGACCCCGGCGCTCGTCCGCAGCCAGGCGGGCTTGTCGCTGACGTCCGGCTCCCGGTAGTTGGGCGAGCGCGGCGCGAGATCGTCCGTGAACGGATTGTCGCTGTCGCGCGGCGCGGGCGGCAGTGGCAGGTGCGGCGCGGTCGAGGCGGCGTAGAGCAGGAACGGCTCGTCCTTCGCCGCCGCCCGCCGGAGGAAGTCCACCGACTTCGCGGCGACGACGTCGGTGGAGTAGTTCGCCGGGTCGGACGGCCCGCCGTAGTGCACGATCGTCCCGTTCTCGTTCAGCGCGTAGTCGTAGCCGGTGTAGAAGAAGTTGTCGACGCTGCCATACCATTCCGTCCAGCCCGGAGGAACGTGGTCGGGCGCGTCCTCGATGCCGTTCATGTACTTGCCGACGAGCGCGGTGTCGTAGCCGGCGTCCTGCAGGTACTTCGCGAAGGTGTGCTCCTCGTTGCCGTTCGCCGCGAACGTCGCCCAGCCACCCTCGTCGCCGCTGTTGGTGAGCACCCCGGTGTTGTGCCCGTACTTCCCGGTGAGCAGCGACCCGCGGGCCGGGCAGCAGATCGGGGTGGGCGCGAAACTCTCGGTGAAGGTCAGGCCGGCGTCCCGGATGAGCGCTGCCGTCTTCGGCATCGCCGCCCAGTAGGGCGAGGTGGTCGCGTCGAGGTCGTCGGCGGGGATGAAGACGAAGTTGGGCCGCTGCGTGTCGGCCGCCAAAGGTGTGTCGGCCGCCAGCGGCGTGGCCGACAGGCCGGGTGGTGTCGAGGGCTCCGGGCCGCCCGCGGCGGCGAACACCGCCGCGCCGAGGGCCGCGACGAGGAGACCGGCCGTCCCGATCCGGGCACGGGTTCCGCGGGGTCGATGTCGTCCAGGCACAGAGCGCTCCTTCTCTCGACCGTGGCCGGGCCGGCGGGCGACGGCCGGCCCATCCTGGTCGGCTCGGATTCGAGAAAGGCGAACGGAACATGTGCCCCGGATGTGAGCATCGGCGGCCCGGGAGCCGCCGACTCATCCGGCCGAGGAATCCGCGGGTCGATCCGCCCAGCCCTTCGGGCGGTCTCGGCGTTCTCGGGGGTCTGGGGGGTCTCGGGGGTCTGGGGGGTCTCAGCGGTTCCGGTGGTTCCGGGGGCCGCCGAGGTGAGTCGGCCTGATCCGGTCCGTGCGCTGGTCTGGCAACTCGGTTCGGCGTGAAGGCGCGGTGTGCCCGCGTGGGGCCGGTCGGTGGTGGTCCGCGGCGTAGGCGTCCACGTACTCCTGGCCCGAATGTTCGGCCAGCACCCGCATGAGCTCGTCCGTGGCGGATCTGAGCACCATCCGCTCGACCGGCGCGGGGCGGCCCGGCGGGCCGTCGGCCAGCACGCGGCGGTACCGGGAGAAGTCCAGGGGGCGGCCGACGACGATCTGGACCCGCCCGCGGCGCCAGCGGCGCCGGCCGCGTGGGCTCACCGCCTCGGTTCCCTTCACCACCACCGGGACGACCGGTGCCCCGGTGGCGAGCGCGACCCGGGCCACCCCCGTCCGGCCCCGGTAGAGCCGGCCGTCCGGTGATCTCGTGCCCTCCGGGTAGACCCCCCACGCGCCGCCGGCATCGAGGACCCGGACGGCGGCGGTGAGCGCCCCGGCCGCCGCGGCGCCACCGCGCCGGTCGACCGGCACCTGCCCGGCGGCGGTGAAGAACCAGCGGACCAGCCGCCCCCGCGCTCCCCGCCCGGTGAAGTACTCCTGCTTGGCCAGGAACGTGATCCGCCGGGGGACGAGGCGGACCAGGAAGAACGAGTCGGCCACGGCCAGGTGGTTGCCGGCCAGGATGACCGGCCCGCGGCGTGGGATGTGCTCCGCGCCGGTGACGCTCGGACGTCCCAGCAGGCCGAGTAGCGGTCCCACCACCAGCAGCTTGATCAGCCAGTACACCATGTGTCCGCCCACTCCTGACTCGCCCGGCCGGCAAGCGGCCTCCCGATGGGTAGACAGTGTCTACCCATCGGATAGTAGACACTGTCTACGTGACGGGTGACGGGACGCTGCGGTGCCGGCTGGTCGAGGTGGGCACGGCGATGCTCGACGAGGGCGGGCTGGCCGCCGTCAGCCTGCGGGCGATCGCGCGGCAGGCGGGCGTCTCACACGGCGCGCCCCGGCGGTACTTCCCCACCCATGCGGCGCTGCTCGCGGCGATCGCGGGCGGCGGGCTGGCCGACCTCACGTCCCGCCTGGCCCGGGTCCGGGCGGGACGCGAGGCGGCCGGAGCCTCCCCGCGCGAGTGCGTCGTCCACGCCGGATCCGCGTACGTCCGGTTCGCCCGCGAACGGCCCGCCATGTTCGAGCTGATGTTCCGGCACGACATCCTGGTCGGGTCGGGGGAGAACCTCCGCGGGCGGAGCCTGCCGCTGTTCGACGCCTGGACCGATCTCGTCCGGGCCGCGCTGCCCCCGCCGCCCGCCGGGGCCGGCGCTGACCCGGCTGACCTTGCGGAGCGGGCGCGCGGGCGGGCCCTGCTGGCGTGGACGCACCTGCACGGCATCGCCGTGCTCGCGGCCAACGACAGCCTGGGGCTGGTCACCGGATCACCCGATCCCACCGACCTGGTCGTCGAGGCGATCGGTGTCCACCTGTGCCCGGACGTCGGGCCGCGCTGATCCGCCTGCTCCCGGCACCGAGACTGTGGGCGAGGATGACCGGATTCCCGTAGTTGCCGAAGCCCGGATCGCCGAAGTTCCCGAGTCCCGAAGTTCCCGAAGTTCCCGAAGACTCGAAGTCCCCAAGGCCCGAAGCCCCGGAGTGACCAGCCGTGTCCCGACCCGCCGCCGCCGCGCCGTTCCAGCTCGCCGTGCTCGAGGCCGTCCTCGAACGGATCACGTACGCCAACGAGGAGACCGGCTACACGGTCGCCCGGGTCGACACGGGCCGCGGCGCGGACCTGCTGACGGTCGTCGGCGCGCTGCTCGGCGCCCAGCCCGGTGAGTCGCTGCGGATGCGCGGGCGGTGGGGCTCGCATCCCCAGTACGGCCGCCAGTTCCAGGTCGAGGACTACACGACCGTCCTGCCGGCGACCGTCCAGGGCATCCAGCGCTATCTGGGATCGGGCCTGGTCAAGGGGATCGGGCCGCGGTTCGCCGAGCGCATCGTCGAGCACTTCGGCGTCGACGCGCTGGACGTCATCGAGACCGAGCCGGCGCGGCTCATCGAGGTGCCGGGCCTCGGCCCCAAGCGGACGAAGGCGATCGCCGCGGCCTGGGAGGAGCAGAAGGCCATCAAGGAGGTCATGGTCTTCCTGCAGGGCGTGGGCGTCTCGACCTCGTTGGCGATCAAGATCTACAAGCAGTACGGGGACGCCTCGATCGGGGTGGTGCGCACCGAGCCCTACCGGCTGGCCGCCGACGTGTGGGGCATCGGGTTCCGCACCGCGGACACCATCGCGCAGGCGGTCGGCATCCCGCACGACAGCCCGCAGCGGATCAAGGCCGGCCTCGCGTTCACCCTCTCCGAGGCCACCGACGGCGGGCACTGCTTCCTGCCCGAGACCCGGCTGATCGCCGACGCGGTACGCATCCTCGGCGTCGACACCGGCGCGGTGATCGAGGGGCTCGGCGAGCTGATCACCGAGGAGGGGGTGGTGCGTGAGGACGTCCCGGGCGAGGACCCGGAGCAGCCGGTCGCCGCCGTGTACCTCGTCCCGTTCCACCGCGCCGAGATCTCCGTCGCGGGGCAGCTGCTGCGCCTGCTGCGGGCCGACGAGGATCGCCTGGCCGCGTTCGCCGCCGTCGACTGGGAGAAGGCGCTCGGCTGGTTGCACACCCGCACCGGGGTCGAGCTGGCGGCGGCGCAGCGCGAGGCGGTCACCCTCGCCCTCACCGCCCGGGTGGCGGTGCTGACCGGCGGCCCCGGCTGCGGGAAGAGCTTCACGGTGCGCTCGGTGGTCGAGCTGGCCCGCGCCCGGCGGGCGAAGGTCGTCCTCACCGCCCCGACCGGCCGGGCCGCCAAGCGGCTCGCCGAGCTCACCGGCCACGAGGCGTCCACCGTGCACCGGCTGCTGGAGCTGCGCCCCGGCGGCGACGCCGCCTTCGACCGGGACCGCCCGCTCGACGCCGACCTCGTCGTGGTGGACGAGGCGTCCATGGTCGACCTGCTGCTGATGAACAAGCTGGTCAAGGCCGTCCCGCCGGGCGGGCACCTGCTGCTGGTCGGCGACGTCGACCAGCTCCCCTCCGTCGGCGCCGGGCAGGTGCTGCGCGACCTGCTCGCCACCGGCACGCCGATCCCGCACGTGCGGCTGACCCAGGTGTTCCGTCAGGCCAGCGAGTCGGGCGTGGTGACCAACGCGCACCGCATCAACCGCGGCGACCATCCGCTGGTGCGCGGCCTGGACGACTTCTTCCTCTTCGCCGCCGAGGAGGCCGAGGACGCCGCCCGGCTCACCGCGGACGTGGTGGCACGGCGGATCCCGGCGAAGTTCGGCCTCGACCCGCGGCGCGACATCCAGGTGCTCGCGCCGATGCACCGCGGCCCGGCCGGCGCCGGGGCGCTCAACATCGCGCTGCAGGAGGCGCTCACGCCGAGCCGGCAGGACCGCCCCGAGCGCCGCTTCGGCGGCCGGGTGTTCCGGGTCGGCGACAAGGTCACCCAGGTGCGCAACAACTACGACAAGGGCGCGAACGGGGTGTTCAACGGGACGCTCGGGGTCGTCACCGCGCTCGACAACGACAACCAGACCCTGACCGTGCGCACCGACGAGGACGAGGACGTCGACTACGAGTTCACCGAGCTCGACGAGCTGACCCACGCCTACGCGGTGACGATCCACCGCTCGCAGGGCAGCGAGTACCCGGCCGTGGTCATCCCGCTGACGACCAGCGCGTGGATGATGCTGCAGCGCAACCTGCTCTACACGGCGGTGACGCGGGCGAAGAGGCTGGTGGTCCTCGTCGGCTCGCGCCGGGCCGTCGGGCAGGCGGTCCGCTCGGCCGGCCACGGCCAGCGGCACACCGCGCTCGCGCACCGCCTGCGGTCCGCCGGGCGTTCCGGATAGCTCGCCGGCCAGCGGTCGGCAGCCGGGGGTCGGTGGTCCGGGCCTTCGGTCTGCCGGTTGCTCCGGGTCTTTCGGCCCGCTCTCGGTGTCTCTGCGGCGTCCGTCCGGCACGGGCTGCTACAGTCTTCGCCAGGTCCTGAGCGCCAGCGTCAAGCCCCGGCTTGCTGGCCGGCAACCCTCCTCCGCGGTGGGGTGCCCCGGGTGTGACCAGGCCCGCGGCGAACCCGCCGTCGGCAAGTGCGGACCCCCTCTGGGTCCACCGGGGCCCAAGGAGGCTTCGCCGTGTCCTTTTCGCGTGCCGCGACTCCGTCTGCCACGACTCTGTCTGCCGCGACTCCGTCTGCCACGACATCGTCGGGCGTTGATCGGGCGGAGCTCGCCGTCGGCGCGTTGCTCGACGTGGTCGGGGCCGGCGTCCCCGTTCCGCTCGCCGACGGGCGCGAGGTTCCGTACGCCAACCTCGACCAGGCCGCCAGCGCGCCCTGCCTGCGCGGGGTCGCCGAGCACGTCGAGCGCGTCCTGCCGTACTCGGCGAGCGTGCACCGCGGAACCGGCTACTCCTCCGCGGTCTGCACCGCGCTCTACGAGGGGGCCCGCGACGCCGTGCGCACGTTCGTCGGTGGCCGTCCGGACGACGTCGTGATCTTCACCCGGAACACCACGGACTCGGTGAACCTGCTGGCCCGCAGCCTCCCGGCGCAGCCGCCCGACCTGGACTCGGCGCGTTCCTCCGGCGGTGTCGTCGTGTTCGACCTCGAGCATCACGCGAACCTCCTCCCGTGGCGGTCCCGACCGGGCTACCGGTGGGTGCCGGCCGCGCGCACCCGGGCCGAGACACTGCGCGCGCTCGCCACCGCCCTGGACGCGGCGCCGACCGCGCTCGTCGCGGTGACCGGCGCGTCGAACGTCACCGGTGAGGTGCCACCGCTCGCCGAGATCGTCCGGCTGGCGCGGGCGGCCGGCGCGCGGGTCTTCGTGGACGGCGCCCAGCTCGTCCCGCACCGTCGGGTCGACATGGCCGCGCTGGGCATCGACTACCTCGCCTTCTCCGGGCACAAGCTGTACGCGCCGTTCGGCGCCGGTGTGCTCGTCGGACGTCCGGACTGGCTGGCGACGGCTCCGCCCTACCTGGCCGGCGGGGGCGCGGTCCGCGAGGTGACCAGCTCCACCGTGGCCTGGGCGGACGGCCCGGCCCGGCACGAGGCCGGCAGCCCCAACCTCCTCGGCGCGACGGCGATCGCGGCCGCCTGCCGGCTGCTCGGCGCGCTCGACGCCCGCGACCTGCACGAGCACGAAGATCTGCTGCGCCGCCGCCTGGTCGACGGGCTGCGCGCGATCGACGGGGTGACCATCCACTCCCTGTGGGCCGACGGAGACGGGTCCACGGATGACGGCCCCGCGGACGACAGGGCCGCTGGAGACGGGGCTGCCGGTCGCGAGGCCGCCGAGGGCGGAGGCTCGGCCGGGCCACTGGCCACGGGGCCGGTCGGGGTCGTCACCTTCTCGGTCGCCGGGCATGACCCCGGGTTCGTCGCCGCGGTCCTCTCCGCCGAGCACGGCGTCGGGGTACGCGCCGGGCGCTTCTGCGCGCATCCACTGCTGGGGCGGCTCGGTGCCGAGGATGGCGCGATCCGCGCGAGTGTCGGCGTCGGCTCGACGAGCGCCGACGTCGACAGGCTGCTGGCCGGGCTGGCGGAGCTCGTCGGCCGCGGGCCGCGCCGGCGGTATCGCGAGCTGGGCGACGGAAGCTGGGGTCCGGCGTCCGACGGTCGCGCGCTGCCGCCCTGGGTCGCCGAGCACATGGCGGCCGGTGACGCCCCCGGTCGTGCGCCCGTGCCGGGCCACGCGCACGACCGGGCCGGCCTGCCCGCGTACTCCAGCCCCTGCGGGACCTGAGCCGGCGCGGGCGTGGATGTTTCTCGTCATGGTTGCGGACTCGCGGATGTCCGTCGTCCGGGCCCGGCTGCCCGCGTACGCTTCGCACGGGGCACTGTCGCGCAGGGAGGTGGCGGGCTTGACGATGATCGCCGGAACAGTGGCCGCGGGTGGCGGTGTCGCTCCGACACGGGCCGCCGGCTACCGGCCCGAGAGCGCCGGCCCGCCTGTGGAGCCGGTCGCGCCGCCGCTGCGCAGGCTGATCGGTGGGGTGCTGCGTCGGCTCCGCCAGGCGCAGGGCCGCACGTTGCGGGACGTCGCCGAGGCCGCGCAGGTCTCCATGCCCTACCTCTCGGAGGTGGAACGCGGTCGCAAGGAGGCCTCCTCGGAGGTACTGGCCGCGATCTGCCGGGCGCTCAACATCAGACTGGTCGACCTCCTCGCCGAGGTGATGGCCGAGCTGGTCCGCTACGAGCCGCTGCCGCTGACGACCGCCACCCCCACCGCCTCTCCCGGGGCCCGGGTAGCGACGGCCGCGGCCGACCTGGATGTCGTCGCGGGAACGCCGGCCACGGCGCACGCGGCCACGGCGCACGTGACGGCGGTCCATCCGTCCGCGACGCTCGGTTCCGTGGCGCTCGGCGGCCCGGATGCCGGAGCCGGTGTGGTGCATGCCTCGGCGAGCGTCCATCTCGTTGTCGCCCGGCGTGGCCGGGCGGTCCGCCGGGTTCCGGGCCACCGCCGTCGAGGGGGCACGATCCGGCTCGCCGCCCGACCGGGTCCGGGGCGTCCGCCGGCCCACCCGGGTGCTCTCGTGCGCCGCCGTTCGTGCTGGGCCGTCCAGTCGGTCGGCGCGCTCCCCACGACGCGCGGGGCGGTGGGGACGACAGCGCATGTTCAGCGCGTCCGCTGACCTGAGCCCGCCGCGGCTCTCCGCGCCGACGATCGCCCCGCCGCGTGGCTCCGCTCCGGCGTCCACCCGACTGCCCCGCGGTGCCGGGAGGGCTCAGGCCGGCACGCGGCGGACCTTTCGGCTGGCGACGACCTCGTCCACGATCCCGTACTGCCGCGCCTGCTCGGCGGTGAGGATCGTGTCGCGTTCGACGTCCCGTCGGATCTCGTGTTCGGCCCGCCCGGTGTGCTCGACGAGCATCCGCTCCATCAGCGCGCGCAGCCGCAGCACCTCCCGGGCCTGGATCTCCAGGTCGCTCGACTGGCCCTCGCCCTGCGCCGAGGGCTGGTGGATCAGGATCCGGCTGTTCGGCAGTGCGGCCCGCTTCCCCGGAGCGCCCGCGGCGAGCAGGATCGCCGCCGCGGACGCGGCCTGGCCCAGGCACACCGTGGCCACCTCGGGCCGCACGAAGCGGATCGTGTCGTAGATCGCGGTGAGCGCGGTGAGTGATCCGCCGGGTGAGTTGATGTAGATCGAGATGTCCCGGTCGGGATCCTCACCCTCCAGGAAGAGGAGCTGCGCCATCACATCGTTGGCGGAGGTGTCGTCGATCTGCGTGCCGAGGAAGATGATCCGTTCACGGAGCAGCTTCGAGTACGGGTCCATCGAGTATTCGCCGCGGGGGGTGCGCTCGACGACGTTCGGCAGCACGTACCGCGCGGACGCGGGCATCGGGGCCGGGGTCATCGGAGGGCCACCCGGCTGTTCGCGTCCGGGGTGACCTGGTCGACCCGAGCGATCACCCGGTCGACCAGGCCGTAGTCCCGGGCCTCCTCGGCGGTGAACCAGCGGTCACGGTCGGAATCCGCCTCGATCCGCTCGACGGGCTGTCCGGTGTGCTCGGCGATGCGTTCCTGGATCAGCCGCTTGGTGAACAGGAGCTGCTCCGCCTGGATCGCGATGTCGGTCGCGGTCCCGCCGATCCCACCGGACGGCTGGTGCATCATCACCCGGGAATGGGGCAGTGCGAACCGCTTTCCGGGCGCTCCGGAGGAGAGCAGGAACTGGCCCATCGACCCGGCGAATCCCAGCGCGACGGTCGCCACGTCGTTCGCGATGTACTGCATCGTGTCGTAGATGGCCATTCCCGCGCTGACCGACCCACCCGGCGAATTGATGTACAGGTGAATGTCCGCGGACGGGTCGTCACTGGCGAGAAGGAGCAGCTTCGCGCAGATCGCGTTGGCGACGGTGTCCTCGACCACCGAGCCGAGGAAGACGATCCGGTTCTGGAGGAGCCGGTGGAACACCTGGTCCTCGAACGGGCCGGCCGCCGTCCCCGGGGCCTCGCCGTACTGGCCGGCGTCGATGCCGGTACCGGCGCGTGGGCGGTGTGGCCGGCTGTGTCGCGGCTGATACAGGGCATTCATGGTGCGCGTGACCTCCCGCCGGCCCGACGGGGTGTGGGGATCGAACGAAGTGGCCGGCCAGGTCAGCGTCGCCGAGAAACGGGCCGTCGGACGGCCGGTCTGCCCGTGGCAGATCTGCCCACGGCAGAGCGCCGGAGCGGGCGCCGGGGATCCGAGGTGCTCATGCCCGGCGGCCGCCCGCCATCTGGCAAAGGCGCCCTGGAACGCTCGATCGCCGGGACGGCCGATCGCCGGGACGGCCCTGCCTAGAAGACGTCCGGATCGATGTCGAAGCGCAGCCGGGCCCGGGCGGTGTCGTCGTGCAGCGTGACCATGAAGTCCTCGGCGACGCGGACCTGCTCCTGCAGCGACGCCAGCTTCTCCTCGGCGAGGCTGACCCAGGTCGCCAGCCGCTCCTGGAGTTCCTCGCGCCGCTCGTGGGCGAGGCCCTCCCGGTCGATCTCCTCGCGCAGGCCGAGCAGCGCCCGCATCTCCTCGAGGGTGAAACCCAACGGTTTCATCTTCTTGATGAGAAGGAAACGATCCAGAGCGTCGTCGTCGTAGAGCGGATAGCCGCCGGGGCTCTCCCCGACGGCCACGAGCAGGCCGGCTTCCTCGTAGAAGCGGACCGTCCGCAGGGAGAGCGCGACCAGGGTGGCGACCTCTCCGATCTCGTAGACGCCGCGGCGGGCTGAGGAAGAGGTGATGTTGCCTGTCGTGGACAATTCGACCCTTACGTCGGTATCACGGGCGAGGTGATGGTGGCGCGAGCGGAACCGTGCCGGCTGGGCGGATCTCGGTGCGACACTCCCGTAGGCGGGTTCGTGACCAGCATATTGCGGCCGGGCGGCGGTCCGCGTACGCGGCGGCGCGCGTGGTGGTCCGCTCGCGGGCCGGCGCGGTGTCGGGGTGGTTCACCGCTCCGGGTGATCGGTCCGTTCCTCCGAGCGCGACCGCTCGACGTCGCCGTGCAGGCCGACGACGAAATCCTCGGCGACGCCGGCCTGCTCACGCAGTGTCGCCAGTTTCTCCTCGGCCAGGGCGACCCAGGTCCGCAGCCGCTCGCGCAGCTCGGCCCGCCGCTCGGGCGTCAGCTCCGGGTCGGCCAGCTCGTCGCGGACGGCCAGCAGCGAGCGCATCTCGTCCAGGGTGAAACCCAGCGGCTTCATCTTCCGGATGACGAGCAGCCGGCTGACGGCGTCGTCGTTATAAAGACGGAATCCGCCGGGCGTCCGGCCGGCCGGTACGAGAAGCCCGGCCTCCTCGTAGTAGCGCACCGTTCGCAGCGACAATCCCACCCGCTCGGCCACCTCTCCGATCTGGAGGGTGTTGCGTCGGATCAGGCTGGGGAGGGATTCGTCCCTGCGTATCGTCGACAAAGCTACCCTTACGTCAGGGTCGGGAACCGCGGGCCGTGGGGCGGACCGGTGGCCGAACGGGGTGACTCCCGAACACGTCTGCATAGACTGTGCCATTGGTACGGAGCACTGTACGACGTCGCAGACCGGGGCGGAAATCGGCCTGACGGCCGGCGTCCGCCCCCGGCGTCGGCGCCGGGGGAGAGCCCGCCCGCCGCTTCAGGTCATCGTGCTTGCGCGGATCGTGACGGCCCGGTGTCCGTGCGGGTGGACCGGATGGCCCCCGAGGAAAAGCGCGCCGCCGCCGCACCGGTCGATTGCCAGACGATCGCCGGTTCATTGTCGGGCTAAGTCGCTTTCTCGCCGGGCATACCGGTGGTCATCCGTGATTGTCGCCCTGCCGACATCGGACGCACGCTGATGATGTGGCCGCCATGACGCACGGGGACGTACACCTGGTGTCGGCGCCCGAACGCGCGCTCGATCGGTCAGACTCGACATGTCGGCGACGAGTGGAGGTAGGCGGCAGCCGTGAGCATCACCAACGAGGCGGTCGGACGGGTTCTCGCGGTGTACCTGACCGCCCATCCCGGTGACCGCGAGCGGCTGACCCCGCTCGTCCGGGCCGCGGCGGCCCCCGCCCGCGGCTCGGCCCGGTTGACCTCGCGTCGGACGCTGCCCGGCCACGTGACCTGCTCGACGGTCGCGGTGAACGACGAGGGCCGCGTTCTGCAGATCCATCACCGGGCGTCCGGCCACTGGCTTCAGCCGGGAGGCCACATCGAGGACCGCGACGGCTCGCTGTTCAGCGCGGCGTTGCGCGAGCTGGCCGAGGAGACGGGGATCGGCCGCCGCCGCGTCAGCGCGATCAGCGAGCAGCCGGTGGACGTCGACATCCACTGGGTGTCGGCGAGCGCCGCCCGCGGGGAGCCGGAGCACCTGCACTACGACTTCCGGTTCCTGGTCGAGATCCGCGGGTCCGGGCTCGCGCCGGCCGAGGCGGGTGTCGACCTCGATGATCCGGAGACGACGCGTCCGCTGGCCGCCCCGCCGATCGTCGTGCCCCCAGGGGTTGGCGCGTCCGGGCCCGTGCCGCCGGGGGTGGGGGGAACGAAGGTGCCGGGGCCGTCGACGGCCCCGTGGGGTGGCCGTGGGGTGGCCGCGGCACCGTCCCCGCCGGTGCCGGGCGCGGTGCCCGACGCGGAGCCGGGAGCGGCTCCCGTCGTGCCGGCGGGGCTGGTTCTGCAGGCTGAGGAGGTCGCCGGCGCCCGTTGGAGCGAAGTGTCGGCGCTCGGCGGCCGGCTGGCGCGCCGGGTGGCCGCCGCGCTGGTCGACCCGGGCACCAGATACCGATGATCGTCGGCGTGCGGGCCGTTGGTCCCGAACGGGTGTAAGCACCGGCACGGTCCGGCCCCACGATTCGCCGCCGCCCCGATCCCCGGGCACGATCTTCTTGACCGGCGGTCGGGACCTGCCCGGGCGGAACGACGCCCAGGGGTGAACACTTGGACGCGCGACGTCGCGTGCATGACCCCGGACGGCGGCGCACGGTGCTTGGTCGCGGCGCACGGTGCCGGTCGAAACGGGGGGAGTCTGGCGGATGGAGATTCCGCGGAGGTTGGGGCCGTTCCTGCTCACCCACCGCATCGGTGCCGGTGGCATGGGCACGGTCTATTACGGAACGCTCGGCGGGCCCGCCGGCCGGCCCGCGGCGGTGAAGGTCATCCGCGCGGAGTACGCCGATGACCCGGAGTTCCGCGCGCGTTTCCGGCGGGAGATCGAGGTCGTCTCTCGGGTCGCCGGCGCGTGCACCGCGCGCGTCCTGGCCGCCGACCCGGACGGCGACCCGCCCTACCTCGCCACCGAGTACCTCGCCGGCCCGAACCTGGCCGAGTACGTCCGCCAGCACGGCCCCCTCGCCGGGGAGACCCTGCGGACGCTCGCCGTCGGACTGGCCGAGGCGCTCGTCGCGATCCACGACGCCGGTGTCGTCCACCGCGATCTGAAGCCGTCGAACGTGCTGCTCACCCGGGAAGGGCCGCGGGTGGTCGATTTCGGGATCGCCCAGGCCGCCGACACGGTGTCGCTCACCGGCGCCGGTTCCTCGGTCGGCAGCCCCGCCTACATGAGCCCTGAGCAGATCAGCGGCCGGGGGAGTGCCCCGGCCCCGGCTATGGACGTGTTCGCCTGGGGCTGCACGGTCGCGTACGCGGCCACCGGACGTTCGCCGTTCGGCGGCGGCCCGGCCGACGCGGTCCTGTTCCGGGTACGGCACGATCCGGCCAATCTGGACGGGGTCCCGGGCCGGCTGTACGCGCTGCTCGCCCGGTCGCTGGCGAAGAACGCCAAGGCGCGGCCGGACATCCACACCCTGTTCCGGGAGATCCTCGCCCTGTCGGACGTCGGCGCCGCGGTCAGCAGCGAGGCCCAGGACACCGACCTGACGGCGCTGGTCAACCAGGTGATCGCCGAGGGCTGGCTGTCCGTCGAGCACCTGGACCCCCGCATCCTCGACCTCGACCAGCGGGACGTGAACCCGTTGCCGATCGTCAGGGCGGCGGCCGGCGGCTACGCCGCCTACGCCCGCTCGGTGGCGCCCCGGCCGAGAACCGAGCCCGCCGCGGGGACGCCGGCCGCGGGGACGCCCGCTGCGGGGACGCCGGCCGCGCGTGTCGTGCCGTTGCCGCGAGCGGAGTCCCCGACGCTGCGCCGGACCGGCCCCGGGCGCCCTGGCGGGCCCGGAGTGGGCGGGCCCCGGCGCGTTCCGGGGGAGCCGAGCGCACCCGATCAGCCGAGCGCGGGCCGCCGACAGCCGGCACCCGGTCGCGCGAGCGCTCCCAGCCAGTCCGGCCCGCCCGCCCGTCCGGCCCCGCCCGCCCGCCCGACCGAGCCCGCCCGCCCGACCGAGCCCGCCCGTCCGGCCCCGCCCGTCCGGCCGACCGAGCCCGCCCGTCCGGCCCCGCCCGTCCGGCCGACCGAGCCCGCTCAGCCGAACGGGACCGGCCGACCGGGCACGGTCTGGGGACCGGACGTGCCGGGTCCGCGGGAGAGCCCGCGGCGTGTTCCGACGCGCTCCGCGAGCGCCGCGACACGGCCGCCGCGTCAGGAACGGACGCCCGACCCGCCGGCGGCGCGTGGCGCCACCCGAGCGCCGGCCCCGCCCGGTGCGCCCACCGTCTCCCGCCGGGAGCGGCGCAGGCGGGAGCGGGAACAGGAACGGAGGGCTTCGATCCGGCGGGCCGCGGCCTGGGCCTGCGACCCGCGCTGGATCGTCGTCCTCGCTGTCCTGGCCGCGCTGGTGCTGGTCGGTACCGCGGTGGTCAACATTCGCTGATCAGCTGATCAGCTGATCAGCGGAACCCGCCGGGCCCCGGTTCACCGGCCGCCGGGCCGGCCCTGGTCGGGCGCTGTGCCCGGCGGGGAACCGGTCCTGCGGGGCGGGTCCGTCCGGGAACCGCTCGTGTCGGCTGTGCTCGGCCGGTCCGCCGCGCCGCGCGCCGCGGACCATGGCGGTGCGCACCGCGGCGCCGCGTATCTGGGCCGTGCCGAGCACCATCTCGTCGACGGGGACGGTGAGCCCCTGTTCGACCAGGGCGGATGCCGTCGCGCTGTCCCCTGCGCGCAGCACGTCCCGCACCCGCTCGAGGATTCCGCGCAGGGTCGCGATCTGCTGGGCGCAGTTGGGGGCTCCGAGCTCGGGGAGCCACTCCGGCCACGGATGAGCCGTCACCTCACCGTCGGGCACGCCCAGTTCGCGGGCGAGCGCGAGCTGCGAGATCCGATCCGGGATCACGCCACGATTCTCCCAGCGCCAGATCTTCTGCCGCTGGGCGGCCATGCTCGCGACGCCGAGCTCGCGGGCGCGGACCGCGACGATGCGGGCCACCGCCTCGTACGACCAGCCGTGCAGTGCTCGCAGCCGCCGCAGCGGGTGACTGGGCTCGGACGTCGACTCCGGGTGGGAAAGGGGATGCTCGGTCGGTATGACGAACAATCGTCTCACCTTTTCTTCGGTGCCCCCGCCCTCCAATCGCGCGACGCGGTGCGCTTCCGCCGTCTGAGCTGCCGCACCTGATCGTCCCCGACAAACGACAGGTGCGCGGCGGGTCGCGGGCGACGGTGCCGGCCAGCACGGCCGGGCCCAGGTGGGAACCGGCTCCGGCAGCCGTCAACGAGCGACTTAAAACAACGGACACACAATGCCAGCTGTGGTCGCGGTCGGATTCCCGGTATCCCTCGTGTTGCCCTCCGCGCGCACCAGGCCCGCTCCGTCCCCGCACTGCGCTGGGCGGCACGGCGCCGGACCGTCGGAGGTCTGCGTCATCATCTGCGGCTGTGAGTGCTGAGGTTCCTGCCCCGCCCGGCTTCGCCGTACGTCCTCGCCGGCCGTACGCGGTGGTGGACGTCGAGACGACCGGCCTGTCCCCGACGAGGGACCGGGTGCTGTCGATAGCGGTGGTCCTGACCGCCGCCGACGGCACCGTCGAGCATCGCTGGTCAACGCTCCTGGATCCCGGCTGTGATCCCGGCCCCGTCCATATCCACGGTCTGACCAGGCAGCGCCTGGCCGGGAGCCCGACGTTCGCCGCCGTCGTCGACGAGGTCACCGCGCTGCTCGCCGGGCGGGTGCTGGTCGCGCACAACGCGGCCTTCGACTGGCGGATGCTCGCCGGCGAGGCCCTGCGGATCGGGGCGACCCTGCCCGTCGAGTGGCGGCTGTGCACGCTGACCTTGGCCAGTCGGCTCGGCCTGGGGCTGGCGAGCCTGCGCCTGGCCTCGCTCGCGGCCTACTGGGGTGTCGCCCAGCGGCGGGCGCATGACGCGCAGGACGACGCCGATGTGCTCGCGGCCCTGTTGCCCCTGATTCTGCAACGTGCCGCCGACCAGCACCTGGAGTTGCCGCTCACCCGCTGCGGCGTCGACCGCGACGGCGGCACGGTGCGTCCGCCGCGGGCCCGCATGTGACGGAATTCGTGAGCCGGCGCACGGGCCCGTTGGTGACCGATGAAACCCGGGGCGTGACGAGAAAGGCTCGCGCCGCCACGTCGCCGAACACGCCCGTACGCGGCGAGCGGGATTTCCTGGAATCGCGTGTGGCCGTTCGCCCCGGAATTCTTTTCCCGGACGCGTGACGGCCGGGCGAGTCCACGGACTCGCCCGGCCGTCTGCGTGGTGGCTGCTCGGTCGGCGGTGGAGGTCAGTGCCGAACGGAGGTGCGGCCCCGGCTGTGCACCGCACGCCAGATCAGCAGGGCGACGACGGCGCCGATGATCGAACCGATGATCCCGGACGGCTGAAGCGCGCCCTCGCTCAGGTCATGGCCGAACAGCACGTAGCCGAGGAGCCCGCCGATGAAGGACCCGACAATGCCGAGCAGAACGGTTCCCGGGATTCCCATCGGGTCGCGCCCGGGGACGACCAGCCTCGCCACGGCGCCCGCGATGAGACCGAGAACGATCATGCTAATGATGAACCAGAGCACGTTGACCGCCTTCGTTGTGAGGTGAAACCCGTGTCCGAGGTGCCGTCGCGCACATTTCTGGCGAGAAGTGCAACCGTGGAAAGTACGTTCGGGTGTTTTGCCGACCGGAGGCGCTTTTTCGCCTCGCGCCGCCAAAAGTCTGGTACCCGAGGTCCTGGGCGACAAACACGCACTAACACGCGAATGTGGTCCTCGCTCGACACGGCGGCCCGGACGGGGGCGGAGACGCCTCCCGGCCGCCGGCCGGCGCCCGGCACCCGGCGCCCGGCGCCCGGCACCCGGCGCCCGGCGCCCGGCACCCGGCACCCGGTGCGCGGTGCGCGGTGCGCGGGAGGCCGGCGGGGTGCGCTGGCTGAAGTTCAGTCCCGCCCAGGGGCGAGCAGGCGCGGGGGCGGTGGAACTCCGCCGGCCTGCGGCCCGGGCTTCTCGAGCCGGGCGAGCAGGTCCTCAGCCCACCGGGCGACACCCGTCAGGTTCACGCCGTGAGTCCGCCGACTGTCCGGCGCGGGCCGCCGGCCACCGTCGGCGCAGCCCGCGGCCTCCTGCCGGGCGCCGGCGGGGTCTGGGTCGGCGCCGGCCGGCCCTGCGTCCGTGGTGGGGTCGGGCAGGTACGGAGCCAGCCCGGTCAGCCCCCGGCGCAGCAGGGCCGTCGCCCCGCGGGTGTTGCCGCGCGCCGCGTGGACCAGCCCGACCACGATCTGGGTCAGGGCCCGCCACAGGCCGCGCTCGGCCGCCGGAGCGGTCCGCCACGCCCGTTCGAGGACCTCGTGGGCCTGGAAGTACAGACCTGCGTCCAGCAGGTCCTGCGCCGCGCTCAGCGCCGCGCGTGGCGCCGTGGGAAGGTCGTCCGGCAACGGTGGGACCCCGACGGCCCCGTGGGGGAGGGGCCGGCCGAGCGCGTCGCGGGACCGGGCCGCCGGACGTGGGCGCCGCGCCGGGCCGGGCGGTGGGCCGACTGTCAACCTGGCATCGCGATCAGGACGGCGAGCAGCGCCGCCAGCGCCAGGGTCAATGCCGCGACGGCCCACACCCGGGCGGGCGGAAGGCCGGCCCGCCGGCGCGGCTCCGATCCGCGGGCATCGCCGGCGCGCACGTCACCGGCGGCACCGGCGGTGTCGACCGTGCCGGCGGCACTGGCAGTGTCGACCGTGCCGGCGTCACCGGCGGTGCGGCCGGCACTGGCGGTGCCGGCCGGGTCGGCGGCACCGGTGGACGTGTCGTCGTCGACCACGCCGACCGTCGGGGGGCCGTCCGCCGCCACCGGGTCGGCGGCGCGATCCTGACCGACCTCCGGAGCCGCCGTGGGCTGGTCCGCCGTGGGCTGGTCCGGCGTCCGCTGGGCGTGGGCGTGGTCACCGGGGCCGTCGTCGGTGGTGGTCGGTGCCGGGCTGTCCAGGATGACCTCGAGGCCGTGGTCCTCACGGTCGTGGCCAGCTCCGGTCGCGTCGGGGCGCCGGTTCGCCGCGGTGGTCCGGGTCGGTGTTCCCGAGCCGGTGGCCGAGGCCCGGACCTCGTCGTCGAGGAACGTCGGGACGCCGGCCCGGTCGAGCCAGCCGGGCCCACGGGCGCGTGCCATCGCCGCGGCCAGGCTGAGCGCGAACGCGCGTGCCGTCTGCGGTCGGCGGCCCGGATCCTTGGCGAGGGCCTGCTCGACGACCCGGGCGACGGGCTCCGGGATGCCGGCCAGCGGGCGGGGTGTCACGGTGAGATGGTGGCGGGCCCACCCGTCGGTTGTCGCGGGCCGGACGTGGAAGAGCGGCCGTCGGGCCAGCAGTTCGTACAGCACGACCCCGAGCCCGTAGACGTCGGTCGCGGGGCTCGGCGGGGCCAGCGTGAACTGCTCGGGAGCCATGTACCGCGGTGTGCCGATCGCGGAGCCCGGCGGCCGACCCGGGCCACCCAGGCCGCCCAGGCCGCCCGCGTCACCCACACCGCCCGGATCCCCGGCACCACGCGGAGCACCCGCGCCCCACGGCGCGCGCGCCCCGGTCGCTCCCGGGGGCACCAGCGGTGTGTGGGCGATGCCGAAGTCGGTCAGCTTGGGCACTCCCGCCGCCGTGAACAGGATGTTCTCGGGCTTGATGTCGCGGTGCAGGATGCCCTGGGCGTGCACGTGCTCCAGGGCGGCCGCGGTGACGAGGGCCATGGCGCAGGCGGCTTCCAGCGAGAGGCCGGTGGTCGCCCGCATCCGCAGGCTGCCGCCGTCGAGGAGCTCCATGACGATCAGGGCCAGGTCCGCCCGGGCGGTGTAGCGGTACACGCGGACCAGGTGCGGATGGTCCAGACCGGCCAGCAGCAGCGCCTCGGACTCGGCGTCGAGCGTGACAGCCGAGGCGGGGCGCAGGACGCCGGTCACGCCGAAGGTGGCGTCCTCCTCGACGCCGAGCGGCATGATCTTCACCGCGACCCGGCGGTGGGCGTCGTCCCGCGCCGCCAGCACGACGCCGGACGAGCCACGGCCGAGCTCCGCCGCGAGGGCGTAGCCGGGCAGGGCCGCCGCGACGGCGTCCCGGTCGACGATCATCTCGGCGCCCCGTTCCGTGCGCCCCGGTTCCGCGCGCGGTCCCAGCCTGGGCCGTTGCGGGCCGCTACCCGCCTGCTGGTCACCGGTGTGGGCCTCCCCGAGGAAATGCGGGCCCGCGGGCCGCTCGGCCGGCGCTGCTCGCCCCGGCATGCGCGCCGACGCGGCGGGGCAGGGCTGCGGCAGTTGCCGAGATCGGGCGATACGGGGCCTGATCAGCCTATTCCGCGGGTGTTCTGGCGGTCGCGTCCCGGTCGGACAGGTCCGGCGGCGGCTCCCGGGACACCGGGCGGCGGCGACCTGTCGAGTGGGGAGGCGCGCGGCGGTGCCCCCAGCCGGCCGGGGCCGTCGCACCGGGTCGTGGTCAGCGTCGGGCGCGACACCGGTCGGCCGCCCGCGGGATCTCGCTTCCACGCACTCTTCGCCTGGTACATCGCCAGGTCGGCGCGGTGCAGCAGGTTCTCGGCCGAGGTCGGTCCCGAGTCCGGGCCGACGGTGACCAGGCCGACGCTCACGGCGATCGTGTAGGTCGTCCGGGCCAGGCGGGCGGGGGCCCGGACAGCTTCGGCCAGCCGCCGGCCGACCGCCGCGGGGTCGTTCCCGTCCGACTCGAGCAGGATCGCGAACTCGTCACCGCCGAAGCGGGCGACGGTGTCGGTGGGCCGGACCTGCGCGGCGAGCCGAGCCGCCGTGATCTTGAGTAGTTCGTCGCCGGCCGCGTGGCCGAGCACGTCGTTGACGTCCTTGAAGTCGTCCAGGTCGCAGAACAGGACGGCCAGTCCGCGTGGATGGCGTTCGCGGTCGGCCAGGGCCCGGGTGAGCCGCTCGGCGAACAGCGCCCGGTTCGCCAGCCCGGTGAGCGGATCGTGGAAGGCCTGGTGGCGCAGTTGCCGCTGTTTCTCCTCGACGCGTGTCAGCAGCCGGGTGTTGTCCACCATGGTGACCATCTGCCGGACGAGGGCCAGCGCGAGCAGCGCCAGCAGCGCCCAGATCTCCGCCCGCCGGCCGAGGTCCCCCGCGCCGGACTGCAGAAGGGCCCCCGTCCCGGCCACGAGCACCGGGAGGTAGGGCAGGACCGCGTGCCACCAGTGGCGGCGCGGCCGGCCCCGCTCCTCGGCGCCCGCCGGGATCGCGGCCGGCGGGAGCAGGGCGGCCAGCGCGATGCACAGCGCGCCGACGGCGAAGCCGAGGTCTATGACGCGGGGGAGGTCGGTCCGCCCGCGGGCCGCCGCGTAGGCGTGCGCCGCCGACGAGAACGAGAACACGATGATGCCGGCGCCGAGCATGGCCAGGCTGTGCGGTGACCGCGGCCGGCGGAACGCGGCCGTCAGCACGACGACGATGCTGAGCAGCCCGGCGACCAGTGGGCTGATCATGAAATAGGGCAGATCGGGCGAGGCCGTCGGCGAGAGCGCGGCGCGACGCAGGATGAGCGTCCAGAGCAGCAGCGCCACCGCTCCGACGACGATCAGGCTGTCGAGCGCGGTGATCAGCAGCCATCGTCGGTCCCGGCCGTCGCCCCGTCCGTGCAGAGCCAGGTCGTAGGGCTCGGACGGCACGCACAGCAGGCCCGCGAAGCCCGCGGCCGCCGGGACGAGGTACAGCAGGGTCGCGGAGGTCAGTCTGGGGATCGGCCCGCTGTGGTTGAAGATGATGTCCCGGACGACCGCGCCGGACGCCAGGCCGAGGGACAGCACCATCGCGCCGACCAGCAGCCGCCACGCCCGCTCGGCGCCGCGCTCGCGCAGCCCGGCCCACAGGCAGGCACCTCCGCCGAGCACCAGGCAGCCGGTGTCGACGAGATGGACGAGCACGAGCTCGGGGCGTCCGGGCAGGATCGGCAGCGCGAGCGCGGTGGCGGCGAGGACCACGAGGGCGGCGATCGCGGCGCGGCGGAAAACCTGGCCGCTCCCTCGCCTGGCACCGTGGGCCCGGACCCGCGGCGTGAGGATGCCGCCCGCGCGGTCGAAGCCGGACCGACCGCCGGCGGAGCCCCGAGACGCCGGGGATGCCGGGGGTGCCGGGGGTGGGCGAACCCCCGGTCGCGCTGAACCCGCGTCCAGCTCGACCGGGAAGGGTGATCTGGCGCCGGTCCGACCCATTGTGGGTCCATCGTAGACCCCAGCTAACTTAATGAACATATGAAACTACTTTAAGTAAGCGATTTGTGGTGGAGTCCGGGCGGGATCACCCCATCGGGCCGGCCGTTCCTGGTCCCGGCGGCGCGTGGCGGTGAACGCCTGGGCGGGACGGATTTCCGGCCAGGGACACTGGACGCATGTCCGCCACTCTCGTCGCCACCGATCTGACCGTGCTGCGGGGCGGCACCGTCGTCCTCGAAGGGGTGTCCCTGACCGTCGCCCCCGGTGATCGCCTCGGTGTGGTCGGGCCCAACGGCGTCGGCAAGTCGACGCTGCTGCGGGCGCTGGCCGGCCTGGTCCGGCTCGACAGCGGACGGGTCGAGCTCTCGCCGCCCACCGCCGTGGTCGGGCTGCTGCCCCAGGAGCCGGACCGGCGCGACGACGAGACCCTGCGTGAGTACCTCGCCCGACGCACCGGCGTCGCGGCGGCCCAGCAGGCGCTGGACGCCGCGACCGAGGACCTGACGACCGGCGTCGTCGGCGCGGACGACGGGTACAGCCTGGCGCTGGAGCGGTGGCTCGCGATCGGCGCCGCCGACCTGGACGTCCGCGCCGAGCAGGTCGTCGCCGATCTCGGGCTGCCCGCCGGGGCGCTCGACCGCCCGACCGCGACGCTGTCCGGCGGGCAGGCCGCGCGCGGCTCGCTCGCGAGCATCCTGCTGTCCCGCTTCGACATCACCCTGCTCGACGAGCCGACCAACGATCTGGACTTCGACGGTCTGGAACGACTGGAGCGGTACGTCGCGCAGATGTCGGGCGCGCTGGTGGTGGTCAGCCACGACCGGGAGTTCCTCGACCGGTCCATCGACGCCGTCGCCGAGATCGACCAGCACCGGCACGGCGTCACCCGGTACGCCGGCGGCTGGGACGCCTACCTGGAGGCCCGGGGCCTGGCCCGGCGCCAGGCCCGGGAGCGCTTCGAGCGTTACGCCGACCGGCGGGCCGGGCTGGTGGAGCAGGTCCAGCGTCAGCGGGAGCAGTCGGTGCGCGGAGCCGTCCGGGCGAAGCGCCGGTCGCCGGACTCGGACCGCTCGGCGCGCGGCGCGCGGATCGAGGCCGCCACCAAGAGCGCCGGACGGGTCCGCACCCTGCAGACCCAGCTCGACCGGATGGAGCGCGGCGACGAGGCGGTGGCCGAGCCGCGCAAGGAGTGGCAGCTGCGCATGTCGATCGCCCCCGCCCCCCGGTCCGGCGACGTGGTGGCCACGCTGGCCGGCGCCGTCGTCGAGCGGCCCGGATTCCGGCTCGGCCCGGTCGACCTCACCGTCGCCTGGGCGGACCGGATCGTGATCACCGGCCGTAACGGCGGCGGGAAGAGCACGCTGCTGGCCGCGCTGCTCGGCCGCCAGCCGCTGACCGCCGGCCGGCACTCGCTCGGCTCCGGGGTGCTTCTCGGCGAGGTCGACCAGGCCCGCACCCACTTCCGCGGCGAGTCGACGGCGGCCGAGGTCGCCGAGGTGGCGACCGGGGCCTCCCCGGCCGACGTCCGGACCCTGTTCGCGAAGTTCGGGCTGGGCCCGGACCAGATGACCAGGCCCGCGTCGTCCCTGTCGCCCGGCGAGCGGACCAGGGCGGCCCTCGCGCTCCTGCAGGGCGCCGGAGTGAACTGCCTGGTCCTCGACGAGCCGACGAACCACCTCGACCTGCCCGCGATCGAGCAGCTCGAACAGGCAGTCGAGGGGTTCGAGGGGACGCTGCTGCTGGTCACCCACGATCGGCGGCTGCTCGAGGCCGTGCGGGTGACCCGACGCCTGAGCGTGGCGGACGGCCAGGTCACCGAGGCCCCCGCGTGACACCGGCGGGACGGGTGTTTTCGGGCGGAGCGTGCCAGCCGCGCGAGCGGGGCATCCTGCAGCCGGGTACCGGGAGGCCGTCGTCATGAACGGTGTCGAACTGCTCGCCGTGGCGCTGGTGATGGCCGTCGGCGTCGTCGGGGTGGTCGTGCCGGTGCTGCCCGGCCTGCTCCTCGTCTGGGGCGCCGGAGTCTGGTGGACGATCGCGGACGGCGGCGGCGCTGCCCGCTGGGCGGTGCTCGCGGTCATGACCGTGCTGTTCGTCGCCGGCGCGCTCGCCAAGTACGTGCTGCCGAACCGGGCCGCGTCGGCCGCCGGCGCGCCGTTCTCAACGATGATCGTCGGTGCGGTCTGCGCCGTCATCGGCTTCTTCGTGGTGCCGGTCCTCGGCCTGCTCGTCGGCGGGCTCGCGGGCATCTACCTCGCGGAGCTCACCCGCCTGCGCGACGCCCGGCGGGCCGCGGCCTCCACCTGGGCCGCCGTCGTCGCCTTCGGCGTCGGGCTGCTCGTCGAGCTCGGGGCGGCCGTCGCGATGGCCGTGACCTGGGGTGTCGGCGAGCTCGTCAGCTGAGCCGGTAGTCATCCGGGGCCGGGCGCGCGGCGTGGGGGGGCCGGTACCGGAAAAAAGGGAAGCGCGCCGGGGAACTGTGGTTCGCGATGGCGGAAAGCGGCGTGTCGCGAGTCATCTCTATTCCCCGGCGCTGTCGTCCGATGATCGTCTGGAGGTGACCGGATAAGTGGTTCAGTCGACGAACCGTCCGATCACCAGTCCCAGTCCCAGTCCCAGTCATCCTTCTTCCGATCGTCCTTCTTCCACCTGTTGTCCTTTCGCCAATCATCCTTCCGCCACTTGTCGTCCTTTCGCCACTCGTCCTTCTGCCACTTGTCGTCCTTTCGCCAATCGTCCTTCCGCCACTCGTCTTTCTTCCATTCGTCTTTCTTCCAGCAGTCCTTGTCCTTCGAGTTCCTCCAGTCCTTGTCGTCCCAGTGCTGCTGGTGGTGGCACCCCTTGTCGTCCCAGTCGCTGAAGGCCTGTGCGGCGCCGGCACCCGGGCCCAGGCCCAGGGTCACGGCGGCGGCGCTGGTGGCGACCAGCGCGAGGATCCTGCGTGGAGCGGACTTTCCCATCATTCCCCCATTACCGGTTTCGGGTGCGGCTGACCCGCCCCCGAAAAAGGGTCTCGCCACCCGGCGCTCTCCCCAAACAAAGAATCTAGGTGCCGTGAGATTGTGGAGATTTGACCACGGCTGATTCCGGGTCGTGTCGGCGGTGGTGGAACTGGACGCCGTGTTGTTGCGAATGGGTTTTCGTGGAGATGACAGGTATTCCTGTGGGCGTTTTCCGGTTGCCGGTTCGCCGGTCTCGGTGCCATTCTTTCGATCGCGACCGGTGTCCACCCGGGCCCCGGGCCGATGTCGCCCCGAGTAACGGTTATCTGCTGGACGTTTATCTGATGGACGTTGATCCGCTGGTAATACTGGCCGGGCTGCTTCGCGGGGTTCGTGGCGGCGGCTGACCGACTGGGCGGCGGCGGGCTGATGACGCCGATCCTGGTGCCTCTGTTCGGCGCGCGGCGGCTGGTCGTGGTCTCGAGCGATGTCGACGGCCCGCGCCCGGCCCGGTACCGGCGGCAGCCCTGACGGGCGGCGGTCAGCCGCGGGCGGTCGGCGCGGTCCGGCGCACGGCGGGCAGGACGTCGCGAGCGAACGCCGCGATCGTCGCGGGCGTCGCGAAGTCGGTGAACTGCAGGTAGAAACGCTCGACGCCGAGCGCCGCCAGCTCACCGAAGTGGTCGGCGAGCGTGTCCGGGGTTCCGACCACCAGGCCACCCCAGTTCCCGAAACGCCGCCGGGCGAGAGCCGTGACGTCGTCGAGCTCCACCCCGCTCGCCGCGAAACCGACCGGGTGCTGGGTCGACAGCCGCGCGCCACCGGCGAGGGGACGCAGCTCGGCGAGGTCGCGCAGCCCGTAGGTCGGACAGTTCCACCAGTCGGCGTGCCGGGCGACCAGCGGCATCGTCAGCTTCGGGCCGGCACCGCCCAGCAGCAGCGGGATCCGCCCGTTCACCGGCACCGGGTGCTGCGACGCCCCGCGCAGGGTGAAGAAACGGCCCTCGTGGGTCACCTCCTCGCCGCCGAACAGGGCGCCGAGCACCTCCAGGTACTCGGCGAGCCGGGCGGCGCGGGTCGGGTTGTCCTCGACCGGCAGGCCGAACCGTTCGAGTTCGGCTGGCGCGGACCCCCAGCCCAGGCCAAGCTCGAAGCGCCCGCCGGAGAGATGGTCAAGGCTGACCGCCTCCTTGGCGAGCATCGCCGGATGGCGGAACGACGCGCACAGCACCAGGTGGCCGACCCGCAGCCGGCTGGTGGCTGCCAGCGCGGCCGTCGCCGTCGTCATCGCGTCGAAGCTGTCCCCGGCGGGCAGCCCGGGCGGGGCCAGGTGATCCATGAACGCGACACCGTCGAACCCGGCCGCCTCCGCCGCCCGCACCCGGTCCAGCAGCCGGGGGAAGCTCATCCGCATCTGGGGGAGGAACAACCAGACCTCGGGCAGCACACGGGCCGGCGCCGCGGCGGCCGTGGCCGGCGCGGGCGATGCCGCCGGGGCGATCGGGTCATCGGGGACCATGGGAACAACCTGGCAGAACGTGGCGCGACTCACCACCGGAGCGCCACCCGGGGGGAGCCGGGCTCAGCCCGAGGTCGGGGTGAGCGGCCATCCGGGCAGGTTGCGCACCGCCATCCAGGCCAGCGCCGCGCCGGCGAGCCCGTAGCCCACGGCCCGCGGCAGCGGCGCGGGGCGGCCGCGGTCGAAGGCGCGGGCCTGCCGCAGGACGAGGATGACCAGCAGCGGCGAGCAGACCAGGAGGAACAGGTTGTCGCGGACGGCCGCGGCCGGCATGCCGTGCAACAGGTCGTAGGTCAGTCGCAGGCCGCCGCAGGCCGGGCAGTCCAGCCCGGTGACCGCCCGGACCGGGCACCGCGGCAGCAGGGACGACGGGTCGTGCGGGTCGGTGCCGGCCAGGTAGCCGAGCCCGGCGAGCAGGCAGCCGCCGGCGCCCGCCAGTGCCAGCCGCCGCCGGCCGCGGTCGGCCCACAGCCCGGTGGTGGTCATGCCGTTCCCTCCCGACTCCGGCCGGCGCCCGCCGGCCGGTCCCGCCGAGCGCCGCGGTCAGTCCCGCAGCGGACGGCCGTACTGGTCCCGGACGTTGCCCGTGAGTATCAGGACGCCGTCCACCAGCGCCCAGACGCCCAGACCGCCGCAGGTGAGGAGCTGGGCCACCCCGATGCCCGCGCTGCCGAGGTAGAAACGCCCGACGCCGAAACAGCCCAGGAAGATCTGCAGCAGGCCGGCGACGATCTTCTGCTTGTCCGAGTAGGGCTCACCGGTGATCGGATGCCGGCCGAACGGCGCGGAGGGGTCGAACCCACCCGGGCCGTAACCGCCGGGGTACCCGGGCGGGCCGTACCCGGGCGGCGGCGGCCCGTACCCGGGGGCGTAACCCGGCGGGGGCGGATAGCCCGGCGGGGGACCATAGCCGGGATCCGGCTGGCCCGCGGGGTACCCGCCGGTCGGGGGCCCGTAGCCGGGGTCGGGCTGGCCCGCGGGGTACCCGCCGGGCGGCGGCCCGTAGCCGGGGTTCTTCGAGAGATCCGGACCGGGGTGGCCCTGACCGGGATAGCCCTCGCCGTAGCTGGGCGGCTGTCCTGGCGTGGTCATCGGCGGCTCCATCCGGTACCGGTGCTCGGGTTCGCGCGCCCGGGCGGTGTCGTGGCTTCCGGAAGATACCGGCCGGCGGGATCTCCGAGCCGGCCAGCCTGGCGTCGGATGGCGGACATCGCGGGCGGCGTACGACGACGGAGGCTCCGCGGCACGCCGCTAGCCGCTCGCGCGGGTGCCTCCACCCGAGCCGGTCGAGCGCGCCCGTGCCCCCGGGCCATCCCGGCCGCGCCGCGCCGCCCCGGCCGTCCGGGCCGTTCGCGCCGCCCGCCCGCCGGGCACCCGGCGCTGCGCCTTCGGCCCGACGGGCAGCACCCGCACGTGGCCCAGGCTCGACGTCAGCCGCCACACCCGCCCGTACTCGTGCCGCGCCCGAAGGTGGTCGTCGAGGTCGCCGGTGGTTGGGAAGAGGGCAGTGCACCCCAGGTCGTCGCGTGGGCACCGGTACAGCGTCATGGCTGGTCCTCCTACCGGGTGATCGGTCGTTGTGGGACCTGAAACCGGCCGGCAACGTGCACCTGTGAAGGTACGTCCCCGCCCCGGCGACCGCATGCCGCGCGGGGCAGACTGGAGGCATGGCAAACGCGCCCCGTGATCCCACCGCCGCCCCCGCCCCCGCCGAGTCCGAGGTCGTGGATCTGTGTAGGGACCTGCTGCGCTTCGAATCGGTGAACCACGGGAACGGTGACGGCCACGAGCGGCCCATCGCCGAGTACGTGGCCGGCAAGCTGGCCGAGGTCGGGCTGGAGCCGGTGCTGCTCGAGTCCGCGCCCGGCCGCACGAGCGTCGTGGCCAGGCTGGAGGGCACCGACCCGTCCCGCTCCCCGCTGCTCATCCACGGCCATCTGGACGTCGTGCCCGCCGACCCGTCCGAGTGGCGGGTGCACCCCTTCTCGGGTGAGGAGGCCGATGGCTGCCTGTGGGGGCGCGGCGCCATCGACATGAAGGACATGGACGCGATGACGCTCGCCGTCGTGCGCGACATGGCCCGGTCGGGCCGGCGGCCGTCGCGTGATCTCGTCGTCGCCTTCGTGGCGGACGAGGAGGCCGGTGGGACCCTCGGCGCGCGGTGGCTGGTCGACAACCATCCCGACCACTTCGCCGACTGCACCGAGGCGATCAGCGAGGTCGGCGGGTTCTCCTACACCGTCTCGGACGACCTGCGGCTGTACCTGATCGAGACGGCGCAGAAGGGCATCGCCTGGATGAAGCTGACCGTCGCCGGCCGGGCCGGGCACGGATCGATGATCAGCGAGGACAACGCGGTCACCAAGCTGTGCGAGGCGGTCGCCCGGCTCGGCCGGCACCAGTTCCCCATCGTGGTGACCCCGACCGTGCGGGTCTTCCTCGACTCGATCGGCGAGGCGCTGGGCATCGAGCTCGACGCGGACGACCTGGAGACCACGGTCGCGAAGCTCGGCCCGATCGCCCGCATGATCGGGGCGACGATCCGCAACACGGTGAACCCCACGCAGCTCGCCGCCGGGCACAAGGTCAACGTGATCCCGGGCGAGGCCGTGGCCTACGTCGACGGTCGCTACCTGCCCGGGCAGGAGGAGGAGTTCCTGCGTCAGGTCGACGAGCTGCTCGGGCCGGAGGTCCGGCGCGAGTGGGTGGTGAACGACCAGGCGCTGGAGACCGGGTTCGACGGCCCGCTGGTGGACGCGATGGCCTCGGCACTGCGCGCGGAGGACCCGGCGGCCCGGGCCGTCCCGTACATGCTCTCCGGCGGCACCGACGCGAAGTCGTTCTCCCGGCTGGGCATCCGCTGCTTCGGGTTCTCCCCGCTGCTGCTCCCGCCGGACCTCGACTTCGCCGGCATGTTCCACGGCGTGGACGAGCGGGTGCCCGTCGACGCCCTGCGGTTCGGGGTCCGGGTCCTGGACCGTTTCCTCGCCGCCTCCTGACCGGCCGCCTTCTGAGGCGACAGCATCCTGACGCGTGAACCGGCCCGGACCTGCAGGTCCGGGCCGGTTCACGGAGGCCGTGCGCACGGGCCGGGTGGTCAGGCGGTGCGGACGGGGGATGCGGACGGGCCGTGCGGTCGGGGTGAACCCCGGGATCAGGCGGTGCCGGTGGACGCGCTGCCCGGCGCCGGGTTGCCGGCCGGCGCCTTGCGGGCCGTCGGGACGGTGCCGGGCTGCCCCACCGGGCGGGTCGCCGCCGAGGGGCCCCGGGAGGCCCAGTCGTCGGGCAGCGTCGGCATGAAGCCATCGCCCAGCCGCTGCAGCGCCGAACGGGCGAAGGTCTGCTGCGTGGTCACCGTCCGCTCGGAGCGGCCCCGGCCGATGAAGCTGACCGTCCAGTGCAGCAGGGTCGTCACCCGGTGCTTGAACCCGATGATGTAGACGAGGTGCACGGCGAGCCACATCAGCCAGGCGACGAACCCGCTGAGCTGGACGCCCTTGATGCTGGCCACGGCGCTGAAGCGCGAGATCGTGGCCATGCTGCCCTTGTCCTTGTACTCGAAGTTCCGCATCGGCGGGCCACCGCGCAGCCGGGTGCTGATCGTCTTCGCGGCGTACTTGCCGCCCTGGATCGCGACCTGGGCCACACCGGGCAGCCGGTCGAGGGTGGCCATGTCACCGACGACGAACACCTCGGGGTGCCCGGGCAGCGTCAGGTCGGGCTGCACCTGGATGCGGCCCGCCCGGTCGAGGACCGCGCCGGACTGCTCGGCGAGCTGCTTGCCGAGCGGGCTGGCCGCGACGCCGGCGGCCCAGATCTTGCAGACCGACTCGATCCGGCGGCGGGTGCCGTCGGAGTCCTCCACATCGATCCCGCGGGAGTCGACGTTGACCACGCGGGCGCCGAGCTGGATCTCGACGCCGAGCTTCTCCAGCTTGGCGGTGGCCTTGGCGGCCAGCTTCTCGCCGAACGTGCCGAGCACCGACGGGGCGGCGTCGAGCAGGATGATCCGTGCCTTCGTCGTGTCGATGCGCCGGAAGTCCTGCCGGAGCGTGCGGTGCGACAGCTCGGCGATCTGCCCGGCCATCTCCACGCCGGTCGGCCCGGCGCCGACGACGACGAACGTCATGTAACGCGCGGCGTCGGCCGGGTCGGTTGTCGTCTCCGCCACCTCGAACACGCCGAAGATGCGCCCGCGCAGCTCCAGCGCGTCATCGATGCTCTTCATGCCGGGCGCGTGCTCGGCGAAGTGGTCGTTGCCGAAATAGGACTGACCGGCGCCGGCCGCGACGATGAGACTGTCGTAGTGCTGTACGTCCGTGCGCCCGAGCAGGTTGGACGTCACGGACTTCGCCGCGAGGTCGATGGACACGACCTCGCCGAGTTCCACCTTCACGTTCTCCTGGCGGCGCAGTACCTCACGCGTGGTCGGGGCGATCTCCCCCTCGGACAGGATGCCCGTCGCGACCTGGTAGAGCAGCGGCTGGAACAGGTGATGTGTGGTCTTCGCGACGACAGTCACCTCGACGGGCTCGCGCCGCAGGGCCTGCGCGGCGAACAACCCGCCGAAACCCGAGCCGATGATCACGACCCGGTGCTTTTGGTGTTCGTCGCTCGTAGCGGTCACAATCGCTCCCCACGTGCCGATGGGTGTCTGACGGAAGTGGTGCACGGTCCGTCCGCCTCTCCATCTTCCGCCGTGAAGCCGTAGGGAGATCGTGTTGATACTCACGTCCCGCCACGCGGCGTTCCCGACGGCCGACCACGCACTCGTCCCGGGGTGTTGTGTCTATCCGGGCGGGGCTGGTGACCGGCGGCGTCGGGCGGGCCTTTCCAGGCCGCCAACGGCGAACTTCAGGTGGGGAGATATCCCGGCAGACCGCCCGGACGGCGCCGCCGGCGTAGCACCACTCGGCGGGTCCCGTCGGGGTAGATGCGGGAGCGCTCGAGCTCCCAGTCCCCGAACTCGGCGTGCAGGGTGAGAATGGCGACCGCGGTCCGGCGGTCGGTGCCCGGCGGCATCGTCAGCCGCTGGTACTCGAGCTCCCTGTCGGCCAAGGCACATGCACCTCCTGGTCGCCGGCCCGTGGTGCCGGCCGCCCTGCCGCCCCCGCGCGGCCTCGTCCGCCGGCCGTCAGCCGGCCGCCCGTCGGCCCGTGCGGGCGCGGACCTGTCCCGCGAACCCGCGCCCACCTCGGCGAACGACGGGTGTCCCGTGGGGAAACCTTGGCGTAACGGCTCATCGAGCACAAGCCATCATCAGCCGCGGGTCACATCCGAGACGAGCGAGACCGGTCAGGGAACGTAGGACAGTGTGAACGCCAGCGTCGCGTACACGGTCATCGCCGCGGTCGAGACGGTGATCACCAGCATCCACATCTCGCGCCGCGCCGTCACCAGCGCGGCGACGAGCAGGAACGGAAATGCTCCGTACAGGTAGCGCTCCGAGGAGTCGAGATTGCTGCCCGTCAGCACCGCGGCGAGAACGAGACCCGACCACACGCAATAGGACACCGGCAGGGCCCGGGCCATGACCACCAGCGCGACGACCGCCAGCAGCAGCCAGGGAACGTGCAGCGCGGTACCGAGCTCGCCGTGCAGCGCGCCCTTCGCCGCGTCGACGACGGTCAGCAGCGGGTTGGCCGTGCTCCCGTGGCGGGCCGCGTCCCGCTGCATGGTCAGCGGGGCGAGGCCGTCGCCGTGCACCACCGCCGACCACAGCAGGTAGATCCCCGCCCCGGCCGCGGGCGCGGCCACCGCGCACAGCCGGGCGAGCGCCTCGGTCGCGGCCGCCCGCGGCGGCGGTGGGACACCCGAACGGTCCGGTGACGTCGCACCCAGGCGGTCCGGCGGTGGGGCGCCGAGGCGCCGGGCCAGGGGGAGCGGCAGCCCTCTGGCGGCCTCGATCGCGACGGGGACGACCAGCAGCAGGCCCAGCGGCCGGCACAGGCCGCCGAGCAGCCCGGCGGCCATCGCCAGCTCCCAGCGCCGGGTCCGCGCGCCCAGGAACGCGGTGACGGCCAGCAGCCCCGCCAGGGCCTCCGCGTAGCCCATCACCAGGACGAACGCCGGCGGGGCCAGCGCGGAGATCCAGATCACCCGGCGCACCGTGTCGTCGTCGAACCCCTCGACCCGCGCGATGCCGACCAGGGCGAGGGCGAACAGGACGGCGATCAGGTTCACCAGGACGAGCAGCACCTGGCCGCTGTGCCCGCCCAGGCCGGGCAGGGCGGTGAAGAGCCGGACCAGCAGGGGGAGCAGGGGGAAGAACCGGCGGCTCTCGACCCCGGCCGCGTCGTAGCCGTTGTCGGCGATGTTGAGATACCAGCCCGCGTCCCAGCCGAGCAGGTCCGTGGTGTCCAGCGTGGCGCCGTTGTCGCCGGCGACGGTGTCCGCGACGAACCTGGTCAGCGCCAGCGCCGCGCCCACCACTGCCCGCGCCGCGATCCAGGCGACGAGCACGTCCCGCAGGTACCAGCGCCGCGCCCAGGCCAGAGCGGCCGCGGCCCGGGTCGAGGTGTCCGCGGCCGTCGCCGGCCGGCCGTGGTCGGCGCCACCCGGGCCGCGTGTAGACCTTCGCCGGCTGCCGCGGGCGTAGAGGCGTTGCTGGCCCGGCCCGGTCCCCCCGACCGGATCCCGGGCCGGGCCGGGATCCGTCCCGAACGGCTCCGCCGCCGATACGGCTGCTGCTCCTGCCGCCGCCGCCGCTGGCGGTGGCGGTGTCTGTGGTGCCGGCACCGGCGTTTCCGGCGGCAGTGGTGCCCACCGGTCAGCCGTCCGACGGTCAGGCGCCCACGAGTCCTCCGGTACCCATGCCGGTGCCGGCGGGTGCGCTGCCGGCTGAGCCGCCCCCCACGGCCTGATCGGCGGCTCGTCCCTGGCCGCCGGTCCCGGTGAGGCGGCGGCCGGTTCCGGTTCCGGTTCCGGTTCCGGCATCACGGCCGGCGGGGTGGGCTGGTGCAGCGCCGGGTAGCTGGGACGTCCCGGCTCGAACCAGGAGCTCCCGGAGCCCGCCGGGTCCGCCCACGCGGCGGGCGCGGGCGGCACCGGCGGGACGGGGCTCGCGGGTGGGGCGGACTGCGCGGGTGGCCCGGACGGGGCGAACGAGGACTCGTACGCCGGCCCGGCCAGGTAGACCGGGCCGACGCGGGGGCTGTCGCCGTCCCGGCCGGGACCGGCCGGGACCGGCGGGAGCGGAGCGGGCCCGGCCGGGAGCGGTCCTGGCGGGAGCGCGGCGGGCAGCGCCGCCTGGCTTCCCTCCGGATCCGGGCCGCCGCCCTCCGTCATGCCCGCGGCGGGCTCGCGGCGGGCCGGATCCGGCTGACGTCCGCCCGGGTGCCAGCCGCGCGCGGTGGTCACGAGGGCCGGAACCGCAGCAGGGCGTAGTTCTCGTAGACCCGTGCCGGCAGACCCTGCTCCATCACCTCGTCGGCCACCGGCCGCTGCTCCTGCAACGTCGCCCGGACCTGGGTGCACAGCTGCTCGTAGGTCCGGTAGGCGCCCGAGCCGGCCATGAACACGGTGTTCGAGCCGGCCTCGGCGATCGCCCGGCGGGCGATCGCCACGCCGTTGGCGGACTCGTTGCGCTGCTCGTAGTCGACCCAGTCGACCCGGTCCGGGGCGGCGTAGGTCGGGACGACGTACACCTTGAGCCAGGACGGCACGGTGCGCGCGAGGCCCGGCCCGAGCTGGTCCGGGCACACCAGCAGGATGTCGCCCGGCCTGGCCAGGCGGGTGAGGACGGCCGCGGCCTCGCCGGCCTGGGACCGTTCCCGCCGCACGTCGCTCGTCCCGGCGATGACACCGACGAGCGCCGCGACCACGACCACGCCGTGGAACACCCGGCGGTCGGCCAGCATCGTCGCGCCCAGGCCCACCACGAGCAGGAACGGGACGAACGCCGTCGCGGTGTAACGGTCGGCCCAGGCGTTGCCCACCAGCTTGCCGGCCGCCACGGCGACGATCAGCGTCCCGGTGGCCAGGAAGAACAGCGTGCGGCCGGGCTCGAGGCCCTTCAGGTCGAGCAGGACGAACCGCCCGCCCAGCGGACGTCCGGCGATACCGGCGGCGACCAGGCCGGTGATCAGGAACAGCAGCAGCCGGCCGAGCGTGGTCGGCCCGCCGGCCCACTGCCCGTAGGCGTGGCTGACGGCGGCGAAGCTCGCCGGCTCGCCCCAGGGCGTCCCGGTGTGGGCGAGCTGGGAGCGGAAGTTCGGCAGCCACGGAGAGAACACCAGGCCGCCGGCGATGATCCCGACGATTCCGGTGACCGGGCCGCGGGGGTGCCAGGTGGGCACGGCCCGGCGCGCGCCGCCGGCGGCGTCGGCGAGCAGCTCGGGCGCGGCCGAGGGCTGCGCGGCCGTGGGCTGCTCGCCCGCACCCGCCGGTGCCGGTGCGCCCGGACGGCGCCCGCCCCGCGAGTGGGCCCCGGAACGCCCGGCGCGGCCCCGCCGGGCGGCCCGCGCCGCCGCCAGCCGGGGCCGGACGAAGACCAGCCCGACCAGCCACGCACCCACGGTCATCAGCAGGTAGAGGCACCAGTAGTGGGTCAGGGCCAGGCATCCCGACGCCACGGCCAGCAGCACCACGTTCCGCACCGACGGCGCGCGCAGCACCCGTTCCAGGGCCAGCCCGCCGAGCGCGGTGAGCAGCACGATCAGGCTGTACATCCGGGTCTCGGTGCCGAAGTACAGCGCGAACGGCGAGGTGAGGTACAGCACCACCGCGACCTTCGCGCCGCGGTCACCGACGAGCCGGCGTCCGAGGTAGAAGACCGGCACCGCGGAACCCAGGTTGATGACCGCGGACATCCCGCGCACCGACGCGGTGCTCTCACCGAAGACGCTGATCCACAGGTGCAGCAGGATGTAGTACAGGGGCGGCGAGCCGTCCTGGAGGAGCCCGTCCCACATGGTGGGCGCCGTACCGGACAGTGGCAGGCGGGCGATCGCCACGCTCTGTGCCTCGTCGAGCCACAGCGGCTGGCGGGCGATGAAACGCACCAGCACCGCCGCGGCGATGATCAGCACCAGCGCGCCCCGGAAGATCCGGTGCTCGCGGTCGGGTCGGCCTCCGACCCTGTCGACCGGCTCGGGGGTGTGTTCCGCCGGCCGCACCGCGACGTCGGTCACGGTCAGTCCCTTCGGTACCGGGGGCACGACTGCGACGGCGAGGTCCGCGGGTGCGGACGCCCGGCGCGTGTTCGCGCCCGTTGCTGCAGGTGAACGTGGACACGTCCACGGGTGAAACCTGGTCCTGACTGGTCCTGACCGGTCCTGCGGCGCCGCGCCGGCCGGCCGGGACCGTGCCGCGGAACGACAGAGAGCGGTGAACGGCGGGCGTCAGGGCCGGAGACCGGGCCCGACGCCCACCTGGAAGGCCGGCCCGGGGAGGCCGGCCCGCCGCTACGACCGGCCCGGGGAGGAGACCTCCTCGTGGTAGTCCTCCTCGACGTTGACCTCCCACACGTCGTGGCTCTTCCCGTCGATGATGTTCTCGACGGTGAGCATCGCGGTGAGCATGGAGTGGTCCTGGTTGTTGTAGCGGTGCATTCCGTTACGGCCGACCGGGTGGACGTTGGGAGCGTAGTCCTCGAGCCAGCCGCGGATGATGTCGACGTTCTTCTTGTAATCCATGTCGTAGTACGGGTATGCCTTGGGCATCCGCACGACATAGCCCTGCTCGACCTGGTCCGCCTGGACGAGGCCCAGCTTGGCGAGCTCCTTGGTGCCGAGCGCGATCAGCTCCTCGTCCGAGGAGTTCCACATCTCGTCGCCCTCGAAGACGAAGTACTCCAGGCCGAGACAGGTCCGGCCGTCCTTGACCAGGAACGGCGACCAGGAGGCGAAGTTCTGGATCCGGCCGACCTTGACGTCCGGCGCGTGGATGTAGATCCAGTTGTCCGGGAATCCGGCCGATTCGGGGACGACCAGCGCGACGGTGAGGAAGTCGCGGTACTTCAGGGCGTTCGCGGCGGCCAGGACGCGCGGCGGAACCGGCGGGTCCATCACGCGCACCAGCGACGAGAACGACATCGAGGAGATGAAGTGGTCGCCGGTGTACTGGTACTCGGTGCCGAGGTCGTCCCGGGACGACTCCGGCGCGCCGGCGCCCGGCCCGTAGCCGCCGGTGACCACTGTCGTGACACCGGTCGCGCGGCCGTTCTCGTGGTGGATCTTGCGGACCTTCTCCTCGAAGACGATCCGGCCGCCCTGCTTGACGATCTTGTCCGCCGCCGTCTCCCACATCATTCCCGGCCCGAACTTCGGGTACTGGAACTCCTCGATGAGAGAGGTGATGTCGGTCTGGTTGCGCTTGGGCAGCACCGCGTTGGTGATGGCGTTCATCAGCGAGAGGCTCTTGATGCGCTGGGCCGCCCAGTCGGACGGCATGTCGCTGACCTTCACACCCCAGAGCTTCTCGGTGTAGGTCTTGAAGAAGGTGCGGTAGAGCCGCCAGCCGAAACGGGCGACCAGCCAGTTCTCGTAGTTCGACTGGTCCTTCGGCGGGCGCAGCTTCGCCAGCGCGTACGAGCCGATGCACCGGGCCGCCTCGGCGACACCGAGCCCGCCCAGCGCGTTACCGGCCTTCAGCGGGTAGTCGAAGAACTTGCCGTTGTAGTAGATGCGGCTCGACCGCGGCCGGAGCAGGAAGTCCTCATCCGGCAGGATCTCGTGCCACAGCTTCTCGACCTCGGGGACCTTGGTGAAGAAACGGTGGCCCCCGATGTCGAAACGCCATCCGTCCCGCTGGGCCGTACGGCTGATTCCGCCGACCACCGAGTCACCCTCGATAATCGTCACGGGGATCTCCCGCTTCATCAGCTCCCAGCCGGCGGAGAGACCGGCCGGCCCGGCTCCGATGACGACTACCTCTGGCTTTTCGGTCACTGTGCCGGACCTCTCCTCAACGACAACGTCCGTGGTCTGTAGGGGGGTGTGCGCGCGGCGAGATTTCGCGCCCGCGACTGGCAGGACCCCTCCCGGTGCCGGAACCTTCGCATCCGGCCTCGGGGGGCAGTCTCGCATGACAGTTACCGTCGCCTCACCGGGCCCCCCGGCGCGGACGCCGCGCCGGGGGCGGCGTATGGCCCGGCGTCACCGTGTCCGTATGTGGCCCGTTGTCGCCCACCCGGCCGCCGACGGGGTCCGCACGGGCCGGTGGGACGGCTGCTCTGGCATCGTGCGGGCATGTCCTGCGCCCTACCCGACTCCCCGGAGCCGAAGTCGGCCGGGCCGGGCGGCCCGAGTGACCACCCTCCCCGGGGGACCGCCGGGGCGGCGCCGGTCCCGCTGGCGGGTCGTGCCGCGGGGGTGGCGGGGGCCCGACCGGAGGCGGTGGCGCTCCTGCTGGGCTGGTGTGGGGTCGCCGTGGGGATCAGCCTCTCCGACGGCCGGTACAGCCCGCTCGCCCTGGTCATGGTGCTCCTGGGCTGCCTCGCGGTGGCCCTCGCCGTCGCGGTGCCGATCGGTCGGGCCGGCCGAGGTGGCTGGGGTGGAGGTGGCTGGGGTGGCCCGCGGGTCCGGGTCGGCCGCGGCCGGCCGCGGGGACTTCCGTCGCGGGCCGCGGGTGTTCGGCTGGCCTGCGCGTCGTGCGGGATCGTGGTCGCCGCCGGGCCGATCCTGCGGCACCCGCGTTACTACGCCCACGGTCCGGCCGCGGCGGCCGCGGACGTGCTCGCCGCCGCCGCCGGCCTGCTCGCCGGCCTGGCGCTGCTGCGCTGCGCCGTGCCGTCCGGCGGACGGTGGGCGTACGGGCCCGCGGCCGGCCGGGCGCCGGGTGGCCGGGTGTTCTGGGTCGTGCTCGGCCTCGCGCTCGCCGCGGGGGTCGCGACGGTCGTCGCCGCCCCGCAACCGCGGATCGACGTGTTCCATCTCCTCCAGGTCTCCACCTCCGGGCTGGCCCGGGGCACGAACATGTACCGCCAGCAGTGGGGGCCGGATCGGGCCAGCTACACCGCCGGCGGGCTGTTCGACGTCTACCCGTACCTGCCGGGGACGTCCCTGCTGCTCGCGCCCTTCCGGTGGGTGCTGGGGGACGTCCGCTACGGGCTGCTGGCCGCCCTCGCCCTGGCGGCCGTGGCCGGCCGCGCGCTCACCCTCGCCCGGGTACCGGGACGGGCGTGGGACGGCGCCGGGGGCGTCGGCGGTGGCGGGGGCGTCGACGATGGCGGCGGCGGTGCGGCGGTGGCCGCCGCCGGTCTGCTGCCGTTGCTCGTCGTCGTCTTCCCGGAGTCCATGTACGCGCTGCAGCAGTCCTGGACCGAGCCGCTGCTGGTCGCGCTGCTCGCGGTGATGGTCTGGGCGGTCGCCGCCGGCCGGCCGACGCCGGCCGTCGTCGCGTTCGCGCTGGCCCTGGCGAGCAAGCAGCACGTGGCCCTGCTGCTCCCGCTCGCGGCCTGCTGGCCGGCGTTCGGTCCGCGCCGCGCGCTGGCCGCCGCCGGCCTGGGGGCGGCGGTGGTGGCGCCCTGGGTCGTCGCGGCACCGGGCGACTTCGTCGACGACGCCGTGCGCACCAACCTCGGCTACCCGGTCCTGGACCACTCCCTGTCCATCCCCGGCTGGGCCCATCATTTCGGGATCACCCTGGGCTTCGGCGTGACCGCCGTGGTGCTGGGCGCGGCCTACCTGCTGGCCTGGCGGGCCCGCGGCGGCGCCACCGGGTTCTGCGCGGGATCGGCGCTGGTGCTGCTCGCCCTCGACGTGATGAACAAGCAGACCTTCTTCAACCACTACACGCTGCCGATGGGACTGCTGGTGCTGGCGGTGGCCGCGGGCGGGGCGGCGCCTCGGCGCGCCGCGGCCCCGCCCCGGCGCACCGCGGCGCCGCCTCAGCGCAGGGTGGAGAACCGTTCGAGCGAGGCACCCTCGTAGAGGTCGCGCTTCTCGACCTGCAACGCCCGGTCCCGCAGGGACGCCAGCTGGTCGGAGAGCACCGCGCACGCGCCCTCCAGGAAGCGGTACCCGTCCGCGCGGACGAGCAGGACGGCGTGATCGGGCCCGGCCAGATCGTTGACCTCGACCGCGAAGGCCGCGCCGTTCGCCCGTTTCATCCGGTCGGCGTAGTCGACCCAGTCGACCAGCGCCGGCCCGGCCTCGTCGGCGTAGACGATCTCCCGGACGTCGATGCCGCCCCGGCGCTGGATCGCCCGGTGCACGGCCGGGCCGAGCTGGTCGGGGCAGTAGGCGACCACGTCCCCCGGCCGGGCGAGGTCGGCGATCCGGTTGGCGATCTCACTGGCCTGGGTCCGCTCCGTCCGGGCGAGCTGGTACCCGCCGAGCAGACCGCTGATCGAGGCGATCACGACCACCGCCACGAACGCCCGGTGCACCGGCAGCTGCGCTATCCCCAGCGAGGCGAGCAGCAGGCAGGCGGGCAGCGCGATCCCGGTGTACCGCTCCGCGTAGGCGCTGCCGCCGAACATGTTGACGAAGTACGCCAGCACCAGCGGCGCGAGCCAGATCGCGGCGAGGTACCTGCCGGGTGCCCGCCCGGAGATCTTGACGTGCAGTTCCCCGCCGAGCGGACGGGCCGTCAGCCCGATCAGCGCCCCGCCGAGCAGGATGATGCCGAGCAGCGCGCCGGTCGACTGCGGGCCGGCCCAGTCGAAGACCGTGTCGAGCAGGACCTGGGCCTGCACCCGGGGCGCCCACGGGGTGCCGGTGTGCAGCATCTGGAAGAGGAACACCGGCATCCAGGGCGCGAACAGCACCGCCGAGGCAGCCATCGCGGCGAACGCCCGCAGCGCCGGTCGACGGTAGTGCTCCCGCCGCCGCGCCTGCAGGAGCAGGAACGCCGCCACGGTGAACACCACCAGGAACGTCCAGTAGTGGGTGTAGACCAGCGCGGCCGTCGCCAGCGTCAGCGCGGCGAGCCGCGGCAGGTCCGGCCGGTTCAGCGCCCGGACGGCGGCGAAGCCGAACACCAGCACGAGCAGGACGACCAGCGAGTACATCCGCGTCTCGCTGCCGTAGCGGATCGCGTACGGCGAGCAGGCGAACAGCAGGAGGGCGGCGAGCCCGACCCGCCGCTCGGCCGACGGCCCGCCGTTGCCGAGAGCGGTCGCCGCCCGGCCGACGTACCGCCCGGCGAGCCAGGCCAGCGGGAGCGTGGCGAGGGAGAGCACACCCGACAGCGCCCGGACGGCGATGTCCCCGTCGCCGAACAGCGTGATCCAGACGTGCAGGAGCAGGTAGTAGAGCGGGGGTGACCCGTCGTGGCGCAGTGCCTGCAGCAGGTCCGGCACCGGCCGGGACGCGATGCCGACGGTGAGTGACTCGTCGAGCCACAGATGGCTCGGGGTGGCGAACCGGAGCACGGCGCCGGCGGCGACGGCCAGCACGGTCCCGGCCAGGAAGAACTGGTATGAGGCCGCGATCGTCCAGTCCCGAGCCTGGCGGAACCGGGCGATCAGCCGCGCCGGCTCGGACCGCGCCGGAGCGTCGGCCCGCTGGGCGGGCCCGGTCCGGTCACCCGGCTCAGCCTCCGCGACAGGAGTCTCCGTGACAGGGGTCTCCGCGTCCGGCGGGGTTCCGGTGTCCGGTGGGCCCTCGACGGCCGGCTCGGCGCCCACCGGCGGCTCGGCGCGCGGGGGCCGGCCGGTCAGCACCGCGCGGTCGCCCGCCGGGTCCGGCGCCGACCGGGGCCGAGGGGCCACCGCCGGGGCCGCCGGCCTCCCGGCCGCCGGCTCCGCGGCAGTGCCCGTGACCTGGCCGGTCGGCAGGTCGTCTGCGCTCACCATCCGCACGCTACCCATTCGCACGACGCACGATCTTGCCGTGCTGTCGTGTGCGGGTTGTCAAGGGGGTCATGGTCCGACCGGCTCCTTCGCGGCCGGCGCGAGCCCGGCCGCCCCGGTGCCGGCGGCGAGGGCGGCGCCGAAGCCGCCCGCGCCCGGCTGGTGGTCGGGGTCGCCCACGTCGTCCATCGACCCGAAGGGCTCCGCGGACTCGCCGGTCAGCAATGCCGGGAGCAGGGTCGCCCGCCGCCGGCCACCCGCGTCGCGTACCGCCGCCCGCAGCGCCGGGCCGTTCACCGACACGACCGACAGGTGGCTGCGGGCCCGGGTCATCGCCGTGTAGATCAGTGGCCGGGTCAGCATCCGGCCGGCCTCCGGTGGGAAGACGCCGACCACGGCGGCCCACTCGCTGCCCTGGGCGCGGTGCACCGTGACGGCCCACCCGTGGCGCAGGTCCACCACACCGTGCGAGGGGACGTCCAGCTCCCCGCCGGGAAAGGCGACCCGCAGGCCACCCCGTTCGCCGAGCGCGACGACCACGCCGATCTCCCCGTTGGCGAACCCCACGTCGAGGTGGTTCGCGGTCGCCACCACCCGATCGCCGACGTCGAAGCCGGAGACCTCGCCGCGACCCGGGTTGAGCGCGTTCTTCAGCGCCGTGTTGAGCGCGCCGGTGCCGGCCGGCCCCCCGTGCACGGGGGTCACCACCTGCACGTCCTCGGTGGGTATGCCCAGGGCCCGCGGAATCGAGTCGGTGACGAGCTGGACGACGCGGTGCGCGGCCTCGCCGGAGGAACGCGCGGCCACGACGACGACCTCGCGGCCCGGGCCGGGCGGCGGCAGCTCGCCGCGGCGGACCGCCGCGGCCATCGTGGCGATCGCGCCGCCGTCGGCCTGCCGGTAGAGCCGGGTCAGCTCGGTGATCGGTGTGACCTCCGCCTCCAGCAGGTCGGCCAGGACCTGACCCGGCCCGATGCTGGGCAGCTGCGCGGGGTCGCCGACGAGGAGCAGGTGGGTGCCGTCGGCGCAGGCGTCCAGCAGGGCGGCGGCCAGCTCGGCGTCGAGCATGGACGTCTCGTCGACGACGACCAGATCGGCCTCGATGGGGTTGTGCTCGTCGCGGGCGAACCCGCCGCCGCGACCCTGCGCCCCGAGCAGCCGGTGCAGGGTGCTGGCCGGCGCGCCGCACAGCTCCTCGAGCCGTTTCGCCGCCCGGCCGGTCGGCGCGGCGAGCGCCACCTCGACGCCGGCGGCCTCGGCGAGCCGGACGACCGCGGCCACGGTACGGCTCTTGCCCGTCCCGGGACCACCCGTCAGCACGCTCACGCCGACCTCCAGCGCGGTGCGGGCGGCCCGGAGCTGGACCTCGTCCAACCCGGCCACCGCGTGGTCGGCCGCCGCGCCCGGTTCGCCACTGTCGGAGCCCATGGTCGCGCCGTCGTCGGGTGTCCCGTCGTCCGGCGCGTGGTCGCCCGGACCGTCGTCGTCATCCGTCGTGTCGTCGTCGAACATCGAGGTCGGTGCCGGCGGCGCGTCGACCGTCGGGCGGTGGTCGCCCGGCCCGCCGGGGCGTCGCCGGGCCCGCCGCCCGCCGGCCTCCTCCGGCCGGAACGGCTCGGCGGTCGCGAGCAGCCGCTCCACCCCGTCCGAGATCGCCTGCTCGGCCATCGCGTACCGCTCGAGGGCGAGGCGGTCGTCGACCTGGATCAGCCGGCCGGAGTCGAGCGCGGCGGACAGCGCGTCGAGCGGTTCGGTGACCCCCTCACGGACGGCGGCCCGGGCGACCTCGGCCACCGGGGCGGCGGTGTCGCCGGCCCGGCTCGCCGCCCGCCCGAGCAGGTGCAGGAGGACCGCCGGGCCGCGGCGAGGGTCCGCCCGGCCCAGCCCGAGGTGGCGGGCGAAACGGTCGGCGTCCCCGAGCTCGGCCTCGCCTCCCTCGAGCAGCGACCACGGGTCCGCGCGCAGCGCCTTGGCCGCGGCGGGACCGAGCGCGTCGGCCAGGCCCCGGGCCAGTCGCGCCGGCAGCCGCGCCGCGACCAGCATCTCCACCGCGGCGTAGGTGGGTTCCGCCGCGCGGAACGTGTCGAGCAGCCGGCGGGCCCGCGGCCCGGAGACACCCGGCACCGAGGACAGCCGATGCAGGTCGACGTGCTCGCGCCGTTCGACGCCGGCCTCCTCCAGCCGGCCGGCTGTCGTCCGGCCCAGGCCCGGCCACAGGCCGGCGGCGCAGAAGGCCTTGAAGACGACGGCGTCGTCCGGGACCGGATCCGGACCCGGGGCCGCCGGCGAGCCGGCGGCGCGGTCCTCGACCGCGGCGGCGGTCGGAAACGGGGAGTCGGCGGCGTCTTCGGGCATGGCGGAAGCGTAACGACGCCGGCTGCCGCCCCGAGCCCGCCCGCTCGGTAGCGTGGTGGAGCGGGTGGTCCGTAGGTAGTCCGATCGCGTATTTCGGTGTCAACGGCCGAACGATCGAATCCAGGCGTTCGGCCAGGTCAGCGGGCCTGTCCCAGCCGAGCCGACCGGGCCGCGCGTGCCCGGCACCCCACTTGCGGGCCGGTTGGTGTCGCCTGGTGGTACGCGCCGTAGCGCGGTGGTACGCATCCGCGGGCCGGCCTGCCGCCGCACCACGAAGGGAAGGTCCGAAGTTGACCACCGTCCTGCTGGTCCGGCACGGCCTCACCGCGGTCACCGGCAAGATCCTGCTCGGGTGGACCCCGGGCGTCGGGCTCGACGAGCGGGGCCGCGGTCAGGCCGAGGCGCTGGCCGCGCGGCTCGCCGGGATCCCGCTCGCCGCGATCGTGTCCAGCCCGCTCGACCGCTGCCAGCAGACGGCCGCGGCGATCGCCCGGAGCCGTCCGGAGGGCCCGTCCGCGCCCGCCGGCGTGCAGAGGATCGACACCGACGAGCGGATCGGGGAGTGCCACTACGGCGACTGGACCGGGCAGGAGCTCGCGACCCTGGCGAAGGAGCCGCTGTGGAAGGTGGTGCAGGCCCAGCCGAGCGCGGTGACGTTCCCCGGCGGGGAGGCGCTGCGCGACACCCAGTCCCGCGGCGTCACCGCGGTGCGTGAGTGGAACGAGCGCCTCGGCCCGGACGCGACCTGGCTGCTGTGCTCGCACGGTGACGTGATCCGGACCGTGCTCGCCGACGCCCTCGGCATGCACCTCGACATGTACCACCGGATCACCGTCGACCCGTGCTCGCTGACGGTCGTCCGTTACGGCGACCACCGGCCGTTCGTCCGGCGCGTCAACGACGTCGGCGGCTCGGTCGCCGACCTGCTGCCCGCCCCGCCGGCGGCGGACGGCGCGGGCGCCCCTCCCCGCGAGGACGAGGTCGTGGGCGGCGGCGCCGGCGCCGAACCGGCCGCGGACGGCGGCAGGCCGGCCCCCGGTCCCGGGACGGGCGGGGCCGGATCGGGCGGGGCCACCTCCCCGGTGGCCCCGCGGACGTCCAGACTGGAACCGTGAGCGTCTCCGCGGCTGGGCCCGACCATGGCCGGCGCGTGCCCCTGGACCCGCTCGACAGCGGCGGGCTGGAGGTCGCCGAGGCCCTGTCGCTCCTGCGTGCCGGAGAGCTGGAGATCACCGGTCGGCTGGTCGACGCCAGCAACGCCACGCTGCTGTGCGAGATCCGGGCCGACGAGGTCAGCGGGCGGTGCGTGTACAAGCCGGTGCGCGGCGAGCGGGCCCTCTGGGACTTCCCGGACGGGACGCTGGCGGCCCGTGAGCTGGCTGCCTACGAGGTCGCCGAGGCGATGGACCCGGGCATCGTCCCGCCGACCGTCATGCGCGACGGCCCCTTCGGCGCGGGGATGGTCCAGCTCTGGATCGACGTCGACGTGACCGTCGACCTCGTGGCGCTCGCCCGGTCGGACGACCCACAGCTGCGGCGCATCGCGTTGTTCGACGCCGTCATCAACAACGCCGACCGCAAGGGCGGGCACCTGCTCCCGGCGCCGTCCGGGCGGGTGCACGGCATCGACCACGGCGTGACGTTCCACACGGACGACAAGCTGCGCACCCTGCTGTGGACCTGGCGGGGGCAGCGGCTGGACGCGGCGGAGACCACGCTTCTGCGGGAGCTGCGCGACGCGCTGGGCGGTGATCTGGGGGAGCGGCTGGAGCCGCTGCTGACCACGGCCGAGCTACGGGCACTGGGAGCCCGGGTCGACCGGCTCCTCGCCGAGGGCCGTTTCCCGTTGCCCTCCGGGGACTGGCCGGCCATTCCCTGGCCGCCGTTCTGAACCGGTGGACGTGGCCTGACGGGGCCGCCGGCCGCGACACGCCCAGGCGGGGGTTGTGCCCTGCTCGTCACCGGCCTGCCCGGCTCGTCCCGCGGCCGGCCCGGCCCCGGTTACCCTGACACGCATGCAGGCGTGGCCCTTTCCCCAGCTCCCCAAGCTTCCCGGACAGGGTCGCGACCTCCGCGTTCTCGACACCGCGCACGGCGGAGTGCGGACTCTGGACCTCGGTCCGACCGTCCGGCTCTACGCCTGCGGGATCACCCCGTACGACGCCACCCACATCGGGCACGCCTTCACCTACCTCACCTACGACCTCATGCAGCGCGTCCTGCGGGACGCCGGTCACGGGGTGCGGTACGTGCAGAACGTCACCGACGTCGACGATCCGCTGCTCGAGCGGGCCACCCGCGACGGCATCGACTGGCGTGACCTCGCCCGGCGCGAGATCGACCTGTTCCGGGCCGACATGACGGCGCTGCGCATCCTGCCCCCCGACCACTACGTCGGCGTCGTCGAGGCCGTCGGGCTCATCGTCGACATGGTCTCCCAGCTCGTCGAGCGTGGCGCCGCGTACCCGGTCGACGGTGATCTCTACTTCTCCGTCGCCGCGGCGCCGGACTTCGGCCAGGTGGCCCACCTCGACCCCGGGCGGATGCTGGTGTCCTGTGCGGAGAACGGCGGTGATCCCGGCCGACCGGGCAAGAAGGACCCGCTCGACCCGCTGCTGTGGCGGGCGGAGCGGCCGGGGGAACCGTCCTGGCCGTCGCCGTTCGGCCGGGGCCGGCCGGGCTGGCACGTCGAGTGCTCCGCGATCGCCCGGCACTACCTGGGCGCCACGATCGACATCCAGGGCGGCGGGAGCGACCTCGCCTTCCCGCACCACGAGTGCAGCGCCGCGCACGCCGAGGTCGCGAACGGTGCCCGGCCGTTCGCCCGCGCCTACGTCCACACCGCGTTGGTCAGCCTCGACGGCCACAAGATGTCGAAGTCGCGGGGGAACCTCGAGTTCGTCTCGAGGCTGCTCGCGCGCGGAGCGGACCCGGCCGCGATCAGGCTGGCCCTGTTGCAGCATCATCACACCGTGGAGTGGGAGTGGACCGCGACCGCCATGCCGGCGGCGGTCGAGCGGCTCGACCGGTGGCGCGCCGCCGTCGCGCTGCCGTCCGGGCCCGACTTCCGGCCGGTGCTGGCCGAGGTCCGGGCCCGGCTCGCCGACGACCTCGACGCGCCGGGAGCGCTCGCCGCGGTCGACGTGTGGGCGGCGGCCGCACTGGCCGCGGGCGGCACCGGGGCGGACGACCAGGCGCCGGCCACCGTCCGTGACACCGTCGACGCGCTGCTCGGTGTCGACCTTGGGCCTGTCCTACCGAGAGGAACCTAGCCGATGGGGGCGCACCACCGCCGGGAGTCCCCCGGCGCCGCCATGGACCGGCCGACCTTCGACGAGGCACCGCAGGGATACGACCCGCGGCAGGTCGACGAGTACCTCGGGGTCCTGTGGCGGTACGCGAGCGAGGTGACCTCCCGGGCGGCCGCGGCCGAGGCGGCGCTGCGCCACGAGCGCGACCGGCGGGAGGCCGAGGCCCGCCTCGCCGAGGGTGTGCCCGCCCAGGCCGGTGGGCGCATCGGGCTGATGCTCGAGATCGCGCAGCGCGAGGCCGAGGACATCATCGCGGGCGCCCGCCACCTCGCCGAGTCGGCGCTGGAGGAGGCGGTGGCGCAGGCCGGGGCGAATCACCCGATCGTCCGGGAGGCCCGGGAGCAGGCCGAGAAACTGATCCTGGACGCGGTCGAGGAGAGCCGGCGGCTCGCGCTGACCCGGCACGAGGACCTCGAGGCCGAGATCGTGCGCGGAACGCACTCGCTGGAGGCGCTGCGACGCCAGCAGGGTGAGATCATCGGCGCCGTCCTGCGGCTGCGCAGACTGCTCGGCGGGGACGAGATCGACCGGGCGGTGACCGACCTCGCCCGCGCCGGCCTGTCACCCGAGGACGTGGCCTCCGAGGATGTCGCCTCCGCGGGCGGCGCGGGCGGCCGACGCGGCGCCCGCGCCGGTTCCGGTGCCCCGGCGCACCCGCACCCGGCCGGCGCCCCGTCGGCGGCCCCGTTCACGCCGGGCCGATCGCCGGCGGGTCCCGGCCAGCCGGCCATGTCGGAACAGCCGGTGCCACCAGGGCAGCCCGGGTCGCCGCAGCCGGGATCCCCGCAGCCGGGGCCGGGCGGGGCGGCGTCCAGCCGACACTTCCCGTCTTCTTCCGGCCACACCAACACCGGCACCGGTCAGACCGGTGTCGGGGGGCCGGGCGGCACCGCCTACGCCGCGCCCGGGTACGCCGCCGCCGGGTACGCGGCGGCTGGGCACACCGCGGGCGGCCCCGCCGGTACCGGTCATCTGGGCGCGAGCCGCACCGGCGCGTCGGCGTCGGCGGCCGCCGGGGCGACAGGCTCCATGGGGGGCCTGGGCGGGGCCTGGGCCACCTCGTCCCGGCTCACGGCGGACAACGGCCAGACGGCGCCCTCAGCCGCCGCGGGCCCCGCGACCGCCGGCGCCACGGCCGCGGGCCCCGCGACCGCCGGCGCGGCGACCGTGGGCGCGCGGCGCGGCCCGGGGCGCCATCGCCAGCGGGACGTCCCCGAGGCGGAGCCCTACCCGACCGACCTCCCCGGCGGCTTCGTCCCCGGCGGGCCGGCCGGCGGGGACGCCGGAACCGGCCCGGTCCGGATGCCCCCCGCGGGCTACCGTCCCGCCGCCGAGGAGGACATCATCGACGCGGAGATCGTCGAGGAGTAGCTCCCGGGGCCGGCCGGGGTTGGAGTCACTCCCCTCGGCGGCGCAGGTAGCGCTCGAACTCCCGGGCGATGGCGTCGCCGCTGGCCTCGGGCAACGCCGTCTCCGGCTCGCGCGACTCCAGGGAGCGGACGTACTCGGCGACCTCGGTGTCCCCGGCGGCGAGCTCGTCGACCTGCCGCTCCCACGCCTTGGCCTTCTCCGGCAGCTCGCCGAGCGGGATCTCCATGTCGAGAAGATCCTCGACCCGACGGAGCAGCGCGAGGGTGGCCTTCGGGCACGGCGGGTTGGCGACGTAGTGCGGAACCGCCGCCCAGAACGACACCGAGGCCAGCTCCGCCCGGGAGCAGGCGTCGGCGAAGACGCCCACGATGCCCGTCGGCCCCTCGTAGCGGGAGGCCTCCAGGCCCAGCCGCGCGGCGGTGGCCGGATCCCCGGCGGTACCGCTGATCGGGACGGGGCGGGTGTGCGGCGAGTCCGCGAGCAGCGCCCCGAGCGTGATGACCATGTCGCTGCCGAGCGCGTGCACGGCCTCGATCAACTCGTCGGTGAACCCCCGCCAACGCATGTTCGGCTCCAGGCCCCGCACGAGCACCAGGTCGGAGTCGGAATTGGCCGGCCGCGCCACCGAGAGCCGCGTGGTCGGCCAGGCGATCTTGCGGGACGCGCCGTCCGCGCCGCTGACCGTCGGCCGGTTGACCTGGAAGTCGTAGTAGTCGTCCGGGTCGATCGCGCCGATGACGCGTGCGCCGAAGACGTCTTCCAGGTGCTCGACAGCCGCCGACGACGCGTCAGCGGCGTCGTTCCACCCTTCGAAGGCGGCCACGACCACCGGCGACCGCAGCTGGCCGACGCCGGAGAACTCGATCACCTACCACCTCCTGCCGCCCCGCGGCGGCCCCCTGCCCCCGTGACAGTGCAACCGTACGTCCTCCCGATCCGAGAGAACGCCTGCTGTCCAGTCTGCCGCGTGATCGCAACCTCCGCCTCAAGGGCATCGACGCCCCCGGTCCGTGACCGGTAAGCGGGCGGGGATCGATCCATCGTGTCCATCCCGTCGCAGAGGTTATGTCGGGCGGGACCTGTCAGGTTGATATCGGGTATGTGCCGCGTTCCACCGACGGCGGAACCGGGGTGCCCGCGGCCACCGCCGCCAAAGGTCGCCGGCCCCGGCCCGTGGTCCGGCCCGGTGCCCGCGGAGGGCCTTCCGTTCCACCCCGGTACCCTTTCAGGGTGCGTCCCGAACTGCTCTCCGCCGCGGCTGTCGGCCCGGTGCGGCCGTCCGCGGGCCGCGGCCCGACCGGTGCACCGGAGGACGACACCCTGTGAGCGACCTCCCGGCGGCGGTCCTGTTCGACATGGACGGACTGCTCGTCGACACCGAACCGCTGTGGACGATCGCGGAGAACGAGGCCGCGGCGCGCCTGGGCGGGCGGTTCACGCCCGAGATGAAGCTGGCCATGATCGGCCACGGTATCGACACCGCCGTCCCGATCATGGTTTCGATGCTGGGGCGCCCCGTCACGGACGAGCCCGCGACCACCGAGTTCCTGCTGCGCCGTTCCGCGGAGCTGTTCCGGGAGCCGGGCGCGGTCGTCGCGCAGCCCGGGGCGCTGGAGCTGCTGGGGGCCGTCACGGCGGCCGGGGTGCCGACCGCCCTGGTCTCGTCGTCCTACCGGGCGCTGGTCGACGCGGTGGTCGCCGTACTGGGCGCGCACCACTTCACCGTGACCGTGGCCGGTGACGAGGTCGCCCGGCGCAAGCCGTACCCGGATTCCTACCTCGCCGCGATCCGGCTGCTCGGGGTGGATCCCGCCGCCTGCGTGGTCCTCGAGGACAGCCTCACGGGTGCCGCGGCGGGCGTCGCGGCCGGCTGCGCGACGGTCCTCGTCCCGTCGATGCCGATCGCGGCGGCCGATGTGCCCGGCCAGGTCACGGCCCGGGTCGACAGCCTGCACGCGGTCGACCCGGGCCTGCTGGCCGAGCTCGTCCGCCGCCCGGACCCGGCCCGCGCCGACCCCGGCTGAGGGCCGGCCCGCGCCAGGCCGGGCCGGGGTCAGGTCGTGGCGATCGCCCGCAGGATGTCCATCCTGGCGGCCCGCCGTGCCGGGAAGACCGCGGCGAGCACCCCCATGATCGCGCCGGCGATCATCACTGCGATGATCGTTACGACGGGATAGGCGAAGGTCGTCACCCCCTGGGTCCGCAACGCCCCGGTCAGCGCCCAGCCGAAGAAACTGCCGACCAGCACGCCGAGCACCGCGCCGAAGACTGAGATGATCATTGATTCGACGATGACCATCATCCGCATCTGCCGCCGGGTCATGCCGATCGCCCGGAGCATCCCGATCTCCCGGGTGCGCTCGATCACCGAGAGTGCGAGAGTGTTCACGATGCCGAACAGCGCGATCACCACCGCCAGGGCGAGCAGCACGTACACGACCCCGAGCAGCTGGTCGACCTGCTGCTCCTGCTGGGCCACGAACTCCGACTGGTCGCGGACCTCGACGTTCCCGAACGGCTTGATCACCGTGTCGATCTCGGACCGGACCGCGACCGGATCGGCGCCCTCGGCCAGCTTGAGCATGACGAACAGGTCGAGGTTGTTGTTCGAGTGCTTCTCGAACTCGCTGGTCGCGATGATCGCGGGGCCGGCGATCGCGCTCTTCTCGTAGGTACCCACCAGGGTGAGCTCGGTCGGGCCGTCCGCAAACGTGACCGGGACGGGCGCGCCGACCCGCAGCCCCCGCTCGGCCGCTGTCGTCTCGTCCACCAGCAGGGAACCCGCACCCAGCGCGTGGACGTCGCCGTCGAGCTGCTTGATGGACAGGACCTGCAGCAGACCGGCCGGATCGCCCGCGAGCACCGACGAGTCCGCGTCGCCGATCTTGACCGAGCCGCCCCGGATGCCGGTGGAGACCGCGACGCCGGGCTTGCCCTGGAGCCCCGCGGCGACCTGCGGGCTGAAACCGGCGAAGTTGGTCCCGGTGATGTAGAAGTCGGCACCCAGGCTCTCCGACACCGTCGCGCGTACCGACTCCTTGATGGACTGGCCGAGCACGGCGAACGCGCTCACCAGAGCCAGGCCGATCATCAGGGCCGACGCGGTGGAGGCGGTGCGCCGTGGGTTGCGGATGGCGTTCTCCTGGCCGAGCCGGCCGGTCGTCCCGAAGATCGCGCGCAGGGGTATGCCCACAACCCGGGTGATCGGCGGGGCCAGCAGCGGCGAGAGGGTGGCGATGCCGAGGAACACGAACGCCGCGCCGGCGCCGACCATGCTCGCGTTGGGGTTCTCCCCGCGGGCCAGGCCCGCCACCAGGCAGATCACGCCCAGCGTGGTCAGCGCGCCGCCGCCGAGCGCCCGGGTGCGCAGAGACCTGGTGGGCAGCACGTACGTCTCGCGCATCGCCGCCACCGGCGGCACCGACGCCGCCTTGCGGGCCGGTACGAACGCCGCGAGCCCGGTGATGACCAGACCGACGCCGTAGGCGAGCAGGAAGGTCCGGGGCTGGAAGACCAGCGGACCGGACGGCAGCGAGATCCCGAACGCGCCGACGGCCGCCCGCAGACCTATCGCCAGCAGGGCCCCGAGGGCCAGCCCGGTCGTGGCGCCGATGAAACCGACGATCAGGGCCTCGACCTGGACCGAGAGCTGCACCTGGAACCTGCTCGCGCCGATCGCGCGCATCAGCGCCAGCTCGCGCACGCGCTGCGCGACCAGCATCGTGAAGGTGTTGAAGATGATGAAGGCGCCGACGAACACCGCGATGCCGGCGAAGACCAGCAGGAAGGTCGAGAACCCGCTGACGGCGTCCTGGACCGCGCTCGCGTTCTCCTCGGCGAGCTGGGTGCCGGTGATCGCCTCGACCCCGGTGGGAAGCACCGCGGCGACCCGGTCCCGCAGCTGCTCCTGGGAGACGCCGCCGGCCGCGGCGAGGCTGATCGAGGTGAACTGGTCGGGCGCGAGCAGCAGCCGCTGCGCCGTCGCCGTGTCGAACGTGGTGACGGCGGCACCGCCGAGGCTGTCCTGCCCGCCGATGCGGAAGGTGCCGACGAGGGTGAACTCCTCGGGCTGCCCCCGGGTCTGCACCGAGATCCGCTGGCCGAGCGTGAGGTGGTGTTTGTCCGCGGTCGACTTGTCGACCGCGATCTCCTGGCCGTTCGGTGGCCGGCCGTCGGCGATCTCCTCCGACCCCGTCGCGGTGCCGCCGGTCCAGTTCGTTCCGATGCCCGGTGCGCCGCCGCTGTTGAGCGGGTCGCCCGACGCGGGGTCGATCAGGACGGCCTGGCCCCGGACCGTCCCGGTCGCCGCGGTGACCCCGGCCACCTTGGCCACGGTGGGGATCAGGGTGGCGGGCACCGGCAGCCGGTCGGCCTGTTCACCCGACCCGACCGCGTTGACCCTCCGCACGGAGACACTGACGTTCTTGTTGATGTCGGTGAACAGGGTGTCGAACGTCCGGTTCAGCGTGTCGGTGAGGACCAGGGTGCCGGTGACGAAGCTGACACCCACGACGACCGCGAGCGCCGACAGGACAAGCCGGACCTTGCGGGCCAGCAGGCTCCGCAGCGTGGCGCGCAGCATCCGTCAGGCCCACCCGGTCGGATTCGCCCGGCCCGGGCCCCGGCCGGTGCCCCGGTCGTAGCCCCGGGCGCTACCGTGCCCGCGCGCGTCGTGGGGCCCGCGGTCGCGGTCGTCCGGAGCGCGGTACCCGTCGATCTGGCCGGCGTCGTACCGGCCGGCGTCGGCCTGGGCCGCCTCGAACTGGCTGGCGTACCCGCCGGTGCGGGGGTCGCCCCGGTGCTGCCCCGGGCTCGGGTACTCCCCGGTGTGCGGCCCGCCGGGGTAGCCCCCCTGGCCATAGCCCGCGGCCAGATGATCGTCCACCGGCCCGACGTAGCCCTCGTCGTCGTATCCGGCCGGTGGATAGTGATCGGCCGGATAGCCGCCCGTCGGGTAGCCACCCGTGGCGTAGCCGTGGTCGTCGTACTCGGGGCCGCGCGGCTCGGGTGGCCCCGGCGGCAGGTCGTCGTAGTCGGGTTCGGGTTCCGGCACGGCTTCGCCGCGTACGAGGGCGTCCAGGTTCTTCATCCGGTCCAGGACGGCGTCCGGCGTGGGCTCGGCCATCGCGTCGACCAGCCGGCCGTCGGCGAGGAAGATCACTTCGTCGGAGTACGAGGCGGCCGTGGGGTCGTGGGTGACCATCACGATGGTCTGGCCCAGCTCGCGGACCGAGTCGCGCAGGAACGACAGGACCTCCGCGCCCGACCGCGAGTCGAGGTTCCCGGTCGGCTCGTCGGCGAAGACGATCTCCGGGCGGGTGACCAGGGCCCGGGCACACGCGACCCGCTGCTGCTGGCCGCCGGACAGCTCCGGCGGGCGGTGCCCCAGCCGGGGCGCGAGGCCCACGGCGTCGACGACCATCCGCATCCACTTCTGGTCGGGTTTGCGGCCGGCGATGTCCAGCGGCAGCGTGATGTTCTCGGCCGCGGTGAGCGTCGGCAACAGGTTGAACTGCTGGAAGATGAAGCCGATCCGGTCCCGGCGGAGCTGGGTGAGCTGCCGGTCGTTGAGCCGGGACAGGTCGACGTCGCCGATGAAGACCCGCCCCGTGGTCGCCGGGTCCAGCCCGGCGAGGCAGTGCATCAGGGTCGACTTGCCCGAGCCGGAGGGGCCCATGATCGCGGTGAACCGGCCGTAGGGGAAGGTCAGGTCGATGCCCCGCAAAGCGGTGACGGCGGTGTCACCCGAGCCGTAGACCTTGGTGAGTCTGGAGGCCCGCGCGGCGGACCCCCGGCCGCGCTGTGAACCGCCGCGGGCACCGTCGCGGTCCGATGCGGTGCGTCGGGCCATGCGTTCCTCCAACTGTCGCGAACTACCTCACCGATCGGCGGTCGGCCCCCGCGGAGTGCCGGGATCCAGGCCCCGAAGGGACAACGCCGGAGAGGTGATCCGCATCCTCCCGCCGCCCACGTCCGCCGCCGACGGTAACCGCCCCCGACACCGCCCGGGACGCCGGATCTTCCCGTTCGGTGACCGCCCGGGTGCGCCAATGTCCGGCCCACCCGGGGGCCGCCGTCCGAAGGTGCCCTCGGGTACCCGAACGGGTGCCCCCACGTCTGGTCCGCCACATTGCCGAATGGCCAGGTAGGGGGCATCTGCCGCGATTCGGCGGACGGTCGGGTGGTTCAGCCGTCCGCCTCGCAGACGGCGGGGGCGGCGTCGTCCACGGGCAGCTCCGCGTGCTTCTCCGGCAGCGGGGGAGGGGTGCCACCGAAGGCCGGGCACCGCGACTTGTGGTCGCACCAGTCACACAGCCGGTTCGGGGTGGCCCGCCAGTCGCCTGTCCGGTGGGCCCGGGCGATGGCCGACCACAGCGCCTCGATCCGGCGTTCGGTGGCGCGCAGCTCCGACTCCTCCGGCGCGGCCCGCAGCCAGGTTCGGTCGCCGAGGTAGTACAGCCGGAGCTCGCGCGGGATGACGCCACGGGAGCGCCACAGGACGAGAGCGTAGAACCGCATCTGGAACATGGCCGCGCCCTCGAAGGCCGGGCCGGGAGAACGGCCCGTCTTGTAGTCGATGACGCGCAGCGCGGTGCCCTGCGGGGTCTCGGCGGCGTCGAGACGGTCCACGTAGCCGCGCAGCCGGAGCCCGGAGGGCAGGACGTGCTCGACGTAGAGCTCCCGGGCGGCCGGGGCCAGCCTGGTCGGGTCCTCGAGGGTGAAGTAGCCGGTGAGGAGGTCACGGGCGCTGTCCAGCCAGGAGTTCAGGGCGCCGTCGTCGTCGAACAGGTCGCCGAGGGCCGGGTCGCGGGCGAGCAGGTCGGCCCAGACCGGCTCGACGAGCTCGGCCGCGGCCGGCTGGGTCCGGCCCCGGGCGGGCAGGTCGAACAGGCGCTCGAGCACGCCGTGTACCACCGTGCCCCGCGTCGCCGCCTCGCTCGGTGCCTCCGGCAGCCGGTCGACCACGCGGAAGCGGTAACGCAGCGGGCAGTTGACGAAGTCGGCGGCCCGCGAGGGCGACAACGACGCGGTCACCGGCGGCGGTGCCTGTGCCGCCGGGGCCGGGGCCGGCGACGACGTCGACGGCGGGGCCTGGACCGCCGTGGGACCGCGGCCCTCATGCCAGCCGGGCCCGACCTGGACCGGCCCGGTCGGGCAACCTTCGGCGGCCGGGCCTGGGGCCCGGGTGGGCGTCGTGGTCATGGCGTCGACCCTAGAACCCGCCACCGACACGATCGGCGCCCGCCTCGGGGCATCCGCGGTGTCCCGATGTGCCTCCCGCGCCGCGGGGCGGCGGTCCGGCGGGAGCCCGGGGCGGGGCGGCGAGGGACGGCAGCCGGAGGTGGGGCTGGCCCAGAACAGCGCGATCCGCCGCAGGAGCGCCATCCGCGGCGGACATCACGGAGGATGGTCCGTAGCATCTACACCTATGGAGGACCAGCCCGGCGCGGCGCGGCACGGCGTCCCCGGCGGAGCGGAGCCGCCGGAGCGGCGGCCGGCGCCGCGTCCGCCGGGTGTGCGGGTCGGGCACGTCCGCGGTGCCCCGATCTTCGTCTCACCGCTGGCCGTGGTCTTCGCGGCGCTGATCGCGTCCCTGCTCATCGACCGGATCCGACGGCACCTGGCGGTCGACGCGACCGACGGGCAGGTGGTCGCGCTGGCCCTGCTCATCTCGGTGGGGTTCGTCCTGTCACTGCTCGCGCACGAGATCGGCCACGCGCTGACCGCGCAGCGGTTCGGGCTGCACGTCCGGTCGGTGACCCTGCACGGTTTCGCCGGTTTCACCGAGTTCGAACCAGAACCGCCCACCGCCGGCCGTGAGTTCCTGATCGCCTTCGCCGGGCCCGCCGTCAACGGGGTGATCGGCGGGGTGTGCTTCCTCGGTCTGCTGGCCGTGTCGGATCACGGCAGCCTCGGGACGGTGCTCCTCTACCTCGGAGCCGCCAACGTTGCGCTGTTCGTCCTCAACCTGGCGCCGGGCCTGCCCCTCGACGGCGGGCGGGTCGTCGTCGCGGTGGTGTGGGCCGTGGGGCACGACAAGCTGCGCGGGCTGCGGGCCGGCGCCTACGGCGGCTTCGCCGTGGCCGGCGGGCTGGCGGTCGCGGGCGCGCGGGCGGGCTCCGGCGGCGGCTTCGCCGCGCTCTACTGGTACGTCCTGGCCGGTTTCGTGGCGTTCGGGGCGTATCAGTCGCTGCGCTCGGCGAAGGTCCGCGAGCGGCTGCCCGGGCTGTCGGCGGGCCGGCTCGCCCGCCGCACCCTGCCGGTGGAGGCCACGGTCCCGCTCGGCGAGGCACTGCGCCGGGCCCAGGAGGTGGGCGCGACGGCCGTCGCGGTGATCGACCGGGACGGCACCCCCCTGAAGATCATGAATGGCGTCTCCGTCGACGCCCTGCCGGAGCACCGCCGGCCCTGGATGGCGGTGGACGAGGTCAGCCGGAGCATCGGCCCGGGGATGACCCTGCAGGCCGAGCTCGAGGGCGAGGACCTGCTGGCGGCCGTCCAGCGGACCCCCGCCGCGGAGTACCTCGTGGTCCAGCGCGGCCGGCCGGTCGGCGTGCTGGCCATGGTCGATCTCGTGGCCAGGATCGACCCGGCGGCCGCGGCCCGTATGGTCTCCCATCGGTGACGTTCGTCCACCGCTGACGGCCGCCGGGCTCGGCCCGGCCCCGACACGCCCGGGCGCGCGCCACCCGCACGCCCCGTGCGACCAGCTTCCCGCGGACAGGGCGCGCGCCGGCCGTGCACCGGCCTCCGGGCGCGCGCCGAGAGGACAACAAGATCAGTACTGACCCGACCACGCCGGACGCGGTCGCGCCCCGCCCGCCCCTGCCGGACCTCCGGGACCCCACGGATCCCACCGATTACCCGAACCTGCCGGATCCGCCGGATCTCACGGGGCGCCCGGAGCTCGCGGCGGCCACCCCGGCTCCGTCCGCGCTTCAGGAATCGGACGTACCCGCGCCGGACACGTCCGAGGAACCGCCGACCGAGGTACCCGAGGTACCCGAGGTACCCGAGGCACTCGAGGTGCCGGGGCCGACCGGAGCGGCCCGGCGCCGCGGAACCTTCACCAAGGGGGACCGCGTCCAGCTGACGGACCCCAAGGGCCGGCGGCACACAGTCGTCCTCGAGCCGGGCCGGCAGTTCCACACCCACCGGGGGGCGATTCCGCACGACGACCTGCTCGGCCGGCCCGAGGGTGTCGTCGTGAGCAGCACCGGGGGCACCGACTACCTGGCCCTGCGACCGCTGCTGGCCGACTTCGTGCTGTCGATGCCGCGGGGCGCGACCGTCGTCTACCCGAAGGACGCGGCGCAGATCGTCATGTACGCCGACGTCTTCCCTGGCGCGCGGGTGCTGGAGGCCGGTGCCGGCTCGGGCGCGCTGTCCTGCGCCCTGCTCCGTGCCGTGGGGGACGGCGGCCGGCTGGTCTCGTACGAGCGGCGTCCCGACTTCGCGGAGGTCGCCCGGCGCAACATCGAGACCTTCTTCGGCGGACCGCATCCGGCTCACACGCTGCATGTCGGTGAACTGGCCGAGTCCACCGAGCGGGGCATGGACCGAGTGATCCTCGACATGCTCGCGCCGTGGGACGTGCTGGCCGTCGCCGCGGCGGCGCTCGTCCCCGGCGGCGTGCTGTGCGCCTACGTCGCCACCACCACCCAGCTGTCCCGGACGGTCGAGGGGCTGCGGGAGTTCGGCTGCTTCGCGGAGCCCGCGGCGTGGGAGACGATGATGCGAGACTGGCACGTCGAGGGCCTCGCCGTGCGCCCCGGTCACCGCATGGTCGGGCACACCGGCTTCCTGGTGACGGCGCGCCGGCTGGCGGACGGCGTCACCGCCCCGCCGCGGCGACGGCGCCCGGCCAAGGGCTCCTATCCGGAGGCCGCCCCCGCCGACCGCCCGGCCGACCCGGCCGCCGCCGCCGACCCGGCCGCCGCCGACGGAGACATCGCCACCGACGGCTGACGCGGCGCCGGCGCGTGGCCGGCCCAGGAGCCGGACCCCCACCCCCACCCGTGGGGGCCCGGCGGGGGCGCCGGGGTGGGGGAACTCAGTCCTGCGGGCCGCCGATCTCCAGGGTCCCGTCCGGGCGCTCGACGTAGATGCAGGTGCCGGGGCACTGCTCGGCGGCGTCGCGGATCTCGGTGAGCAGCGGCAGCGGGACGGGCACGTGGGTCCCGGGTGTGGTCTGAAGCTCACCGTCGGGGTTCTTCACATAGGCGAGGCCGTCGATGTCGAACTCGAACACCGAGGGTGCATACTGGACGCACAGACCGTCGCCGGTGCAGGAGTCCTGGTCGATGCGGACCCGGAGTCCGGGCGAATCGCCCGGCTTCGTTGGTGTTGCCACAGGGCTCCGATCTTCTGTCACCATGGCACCGTAACCCGCTGTTTACGGCAAACCTGGGTCGTCCTCGCGCGACCGGCCTGCCAGCGGCGGTCACAACGGTAGTGTGGGTGCGTCCCGGTCAGCACGGGGGAGGTGGAGGCGCGGTGTCCGGTCCCCGTTCGGGCTCTGGCTCCGGTGGGAGCACGGGTCGTCCTGGTGACGCCGATTCTCAACGGTCGGCGTACGAGAAGGAAGTACACGAACTCACGACTCAGGTCACCTTCCTGGAGGAAGAAGTGGCCATGCTGCGGCGGAGACTGTCTGAATCGCCCCGACAGGTACGTGTCCTGGAGGAGCGACTAGCCCAGGCACAGGTGGAGCTACAAACCGCCACTGGGCAGAACGACAAGCTCGTCGCCACCCTTCGGGAGGCACGTGACCAGATCATCTCGTTGAAGGAGGAGGTCGACCGGCTCGCGCAACCGCCGAGCGGGTACGGCGTCTTCATCCGCGGCTACGACGACGGCACGGTCGACGTGTTCACGCAGGGCAGAAAGCTCCGTGTGACCTTGTCGCCGAACGTCGAGGCCGACGACCTGCAGCCCGGTCAGGAGGTCATGCTCAACGAGGCGCTCAACGTCGTGGAGATTCGCGCGTTCGAGCGGCAGGGCGAGATCGTCCTGCTCAAGGAGGTCCTCGAGAGCGGTGACCGGGCGCTGGTGATCGGGCACACCGACGAGGAACGGGTCGTCATGCTGGCCCAGCCACTCCTCGACGGTCCGATCCGAGCCGGCGACTCGCTCCTCATCGAGCCTCGGTCGGGGTACGCCTTCGAGCGGATCCCCAAGTCCGAGGTCGAGGAGCTGGTCCTCGAAGAGGTTCCCGACATCGGCTACGAGCAGATCGGCGGGCTCAAGGGCCAGATCGAGTCGATTCGCGACGCGGTCGAGCTGCCGTTCCTCTACAAGGAACTGTTCCTGGAGCACAAGCTCAAGCCACCGAAGGGCGTGCTGCTCTACGGCCCGCCCGGCTGTGGCAAGACACTGATCGCCAAGGCCGTGGCGAACTCCCTGGCCAAGAAGGTCGAGGCCCAGACGGGCCAGGGCTCGGGCCGGGCCTTCTTCCTCAACATCAAGGGCCCGGAGCTGCTCAACAAGTACGTCGGTGAGACCGAGCGGCAGATCCGGCTGGTGTTCCAGCGGGCGCGCGAGAAGGCGTCCGAGGGCATGCCGGTGATCGTGTTCTTCGATGAGATGGACTCGATCTTCCGGACCCGTGGCTCGGGTGTCTCCTCGGACGTGGAGAACACGATCGTCCCGCAGCTGCTCAGCGAGATCGACGGCGTCGAGCAGCTCGAGAACGTGATCGTGATCGGCGCGTCCAACCGAGAGGACATGATCGACCCGGCGATCCTGCGGCCGGGTCGGCTCGACGTGAAGATCAAGGTCGAGCGTCCGGACGCCGAAGCGGCCAAGGACATCTTCGCCAAGTACGTCATTCCCGAGCTCCCGCTGCACGCCGACGACCTCGCCGAGCACGGAGGCAACCGGGAGGCGACCTGCCAGGGCATGATCCAGCGGGTCGTCGAGCGGATGTACGCCGAGAGCGAGGAGAACCGCTTCCTCGAGGTCACCTACGCCAACGGTGACAAGGAGGTCCTGTACTTCAAGGACTTCAACTCGGGCGCGATGATCGAGAACATCGTGGCCCGGGCGAAGAAGATGGCGGTGAAGGACCTCATCGAGAGCAAGGTCCGCGGCCTACGCATGCAGCACCTGCTGTCGGCGTGCCTGGACGAGTTCAAGGAGAACGAGGACCTGCCGAACACCACGAACCCGGACGACTGGGCCCGGATCTCCGGCAAGAAGGGTGAGCGGATCGTCTACATCCGCACACTCGTCACCGGAACCAAGGGCACTGAGGCCGGTCGGTCGATCGACACCATCGCGAACACCGGCCAGTACCTGTAGGTCGTTCGCGGGGCGGGGGCCAGCCGGCCCACCGCCCGCTGTGGTCGCCACGCGGCGGCCGTCTCGGCGACGAGGCGGCCGCCGCGTCGTGGTTTCACCTGCCCGGAAGTCCCCGGCCGATCGGATCCGCCCGGTCGGGTGGTCCCTCGAGCGGTGGCCTCTCGAGTGTTGAGTAGCCAAGATAGTCAACGACGTTGACGTCGATCCTGGACAATTCTGATCTTCAGGATGGATCTTTGGTGAAGTCTCCCGCGGTCGCTGTGAGAAGACGGACACGAGGTCCGGCGACCGCCGGACAGGAGGGTGCCCGGCGCGTCGCCGATCGGCCGAAGGCCGGCGCCCGCGGCGCTCCCGGCGTGGCGGGGGCGGTTTCCCGGCTTTCCCGGAGCTGCCCGGCAAGAGGTTCAGAACGACCAAGGGCGGCGTCCGGCCGACCCGGCGGCCCGCCAGCACCTACGCTGGCAGAGTGAGCGTGCGCCGGATCATGGGGACCGAGACCGAATACGGCGTGTCCGTGCCCGGTCAACCCAACACAAACCAGATGCTGGCTTCCTCGTTGGTCGTGAACTCCTACGCCAACAGGGCCGCCACCGGGGGCAGTCGAGCCCGGTGGGACTTCGAGGAGGAGTCCCCCCTGCGAGACGCCCGCGGCTTCGAGCTGCCCAGAGAGCCGGTGGTCGATCCAGGCGCGCCCGCGAACGAGGACGACCTCGGGCTGGCCAACGTCATCCTGACCAACGGCGCGCGCTTCTACGTCGATCATGCGCACCCCGAGTTCTCCACCCCCGAGGTGACGAACCCGCGCGACATCGTCCTGTGGGACAAGGCGGGCGAGCGGGTGATGGCCGAGGCGGCCCGCCGTGCGCTGACGGTCCCCGGCACGATGCCCGTGCACCTGTACAAGAACAACACCGACAACAAGGGTGTCTCCTACGGCTGCCATGAGAACTACCTCATGGCGCGGTCGACCCCGTTCGGGGAGATCGTGCGGCACCTGACGCCGTTCTTCGTCTCCCGCCAGGTGGTCTGCGGCGCCGGCCGGGTCGGTATCGGCGTCGACGGGCGGGAGTCCGGGTTCCAGATCAGCCAGCGCTCGGACTTCTTCGAGGTCGAGGTCGGGCTGGAGACCACCCTCAAGCGTCCCATCATCAACACCCGGGACGAGCCCCACGCCGACCCGGAGAAGTACCGGCGCCTCCATGTGATCATCGGTGACGCCAACATGAGTGAGATCGCCACCTACCTCAAGGTGGGGACGACCTCGCTCGTCCTGGCGATGATCGAGGAGGGCTGGCTCCAGGTCGACCTGTCGGTGGACGCGCCGGTCGCGACGCTGCGGGCGATCTCCCACGACCCCTCGCTGCGGTATCTGCTGACCTTGCGCGACGGCCGGAAGATGACCGCCGTGCAGCTCCAGATGGAGTACTTCGAGCAGGCCCGCAAGTTCGTCGAGGACCGGCTCGGCACGAACGTCGACCCGCAGACGGCCGACGTGCTCTCCCGGTGGGAGTCGGTGCTCGGGCGCCTCGAGGTCGACCCGATGACCTGTTCGCGGGAGCTCGACTGGGTGGCCAAGCTGTCGATCCTGGAGGGCTACCGCTCCCGCGACGCCCTGGCGTGGGACTCGCCGCGGCTGCAGCTCGTCGATCTCCAGTACCACGACGTGCGGCCGGAGAAGGGTCTCTACAACCGCCTGGTGGCCCGTGGCCGCTTCGACCTCCTCCTGAGTGAGGAGGAGGTCACCAGGGCGATGACGGAGCCTCCGGAGGACACCAGGGCCTACTTCCGGGGGCGCTGCCTGGAGCTCTACCCGCAGCAGGTGGCGGCCGCGTCCTGGGACTCGGTCATCTTCGACATCGGGCGGGACTCGTTGCAGCGGGTGCCGACCCTTGAGCCGCTGCGTGGCACCAAGGCGCACGTGGGCGAGCTGCTCGCCCGCTGCCGCACCGCCGCCGACCTGGTGGACGCGCTGTCGGGCAAGTGACAGCCGGTGGGGCCTGCGAGTGGTCCTCGGTGACCTTCGCGTCGGTACGGCGCGAAGTGTCGGCGTGCGGGCGGCACCACCATCGACCAGCACATTTTGCGCCCTCGGCGGACGAGGCGACGGCGTCGGGTGTTCGTGATGGAGTGGACCTCGTACCGATCCACCGGAAGCAGTCGGCGGAGCGGGATAGTGTCGCCCCAGGCGATCGAAGGAGGCTCCCATGGCCCAGAGGGACACCGGTGGCGGGCAGCAGCGCACCGGCCGCCGCGATGACGAGACCGCCGAGGCCGAGGTTGAGGAATCGGGCGCCTCGGATCTCAAGGAAAGGCACGAGAAGCTCTCGGAGGACGTTGACTCCCTTCTCGACGAAATCGACGACGTTCTCGAGGAGAACGCCGAGGAGTTCGTGAAGGGGTACGTCCAGAAGGGCGGTCAGTAGGGTCTGACCTCCCCGCGGTCGGTTCGGCCGGACGAGCGGTGTGCGCCCGTCCGGCCGGTCGCCGGGGGAGTCGGCGCGGCGATCTGCCGCGCAGGCCCCGCCGCCGACGCGTGCCCGGGCCGTGACCTGGATCGCGGCGCCCAACGCGCGTGCGCACGCCCCCACGGCCACCCTGCCGGCCCGGCACGTGGCATGTTGTGCATCACCCGGAGCCTTGGGCTGGGCCGCCTCGGACCATCCTGGGCTGCCGGCTCACGATCGACTATCTGAAGGGGGATGCGTGCCTGATCCAACGGGTGTCGCCGGGCGTCTACCGTCTGTGTTCATGACACCGGGAACGTCGTCGTTCACCGATTTCCTGTCCGTCGCGGCTCCGGACCTGCTTCCGGGCGCCCGGGGTCCGTTGCCCGCTCCGGTGACCGATGCGGCTCACGGCACCACCATCGTGGCCGTGACGTTCCCCGGTGGCGTGATCATGGCCGGCGACCGCCGCGCGACGCAGGGGCACATGATCGCTCAGCGTGATGTCGAGAAGGTCCATCACGCGGACGAGTTCTCCTGTGTCGGTTATGCCGGCACGGCCGGTGTGGGTGCCGAGCTGATCCGGCTGTTCCAGGTCGAGCTCGAGCACTACGAGAAGATCGAGGGCTCCACGCTGAGCCTGGACGCGAAGGCCAACCGGCTCGCGTTCATGGTCAAGGGGAACCTGGGCATGGCCATGCAGGGCCTCGCGGTCATCCCGCTGTTCGCCGGCTTCGACACCGAGACCGGTGAGGGGCGGATCTTCTCCTACGACATCGCCGCGGCGAAGTCCGAGGAGCGCACCTACGAGTCGATCGGGTCGGGCTCGGTGTTCGCCCGCGGTTCGCTGAAGAAGCGTTTCCGGGCCAACCACACCCAGGATGACGCGGTCCGGATCAGTGTCGAGGCGCTCTACGACGCCGCCGACGACGACTCGGCGACCGGTGGGCCGGACCTCATCCGCAAGCTGTACCCGATCGTCGCCTCGGTGACCGCGGACGGATACCGTCGCCTCACCGACGACGAGGTCGGCCCGGTGGTCGATTCGATCATCGCCGACCGCACGCAGAACTCAGGAGGCTGACGTGACCATGCCGTTCGGCTACGCGAGTCCCGAACAGCAGGTCCGGGACAAGTCCGAGTACGCGCGCAAGGGCATCGCGCGCGGCCGGAGCGTGGTCGTCCTCACCTACGTCGACGGCATCCTGTTCGTCGCCGAGAACCCGTCGACGACCCTGCACAAGATCAGTGAGATGTACGACCGCATCGGCTTCGCCGCGGTGGGGAAGTACAACGAGTTCGAGAACCTCCGTACGGCCGGTATCCGGATCATGGACACCCGTGGGTACATGTACGACCGGCGGGATGTCACGAGCCGGGCGCTCGCGAACGCCTACGCGCAGACCCTCGGTGCGATCTTCACGGAGAGCATCAAGCCCTACGAGGTGGAGATCGTCGTCGCCGAGGTGGGGCTCACCGCCGCGGATGACCAGATCTTCCGGCTTACCTACGACGGTTCGATCGCCGACGAGCGTGGCTTCATCGCGATCGGCGGTCAGTCCGAGCAGGTGCTGACGTCGTTGCGGGAGCACCACACGGAGGGCCAGCCGCTCGCCACCGCGCTGCGGGTGGCGGTGGACGCGCTCACCGCCGGTGCGCCCCCCGGGGCGCAGAACGGGGAGCGCACGCTGACGGCAGGGAACCTCGAGGTCGCGATGCTCGACCGCAAGCGGTCCCGGCGGCTGTTCAAGCGGATCGTCGGCAGCCAGCTCGACGGGCTGCTGGAGGAGACGGCGGCGTCCGCGTCCTGAAAGTCCGGTCCGTGGCCTTTCCGTAGGTCTCAGGTGCCTGCGGAAGGGCCACGCGACGCCCGGTAAGCCTCGCTTGGCGACGCCTGACGCCGCCGTGGCGCGGTACCGCCCGTTTCGCCTGGTCGAGCCGGGCGCTCAGCGGGGTCGTAGTACTCCGCCCACCAGCCGCTGCCGGGCTGTTCGGACGTCGCCGCCACGCCACGCCACGGCGTGGCGTGGCGGCGAAGCCCATGATGTACGCCGCGCCGTCCGACCGGCCGAGGTCGAAGGCGCCGTCCGACCCGGCGGACTGGCGTGGCAGGCCCTCGTGCGACACCCAGAACATCCCAGTGATCTTCCCGGTAGTGGCCCCGTACGGTACCGCGACCGCGACCGTGGGTGTGGTCAGGACGGGCGCACACGCCCGTCGAGGAAGGCGAGGGTGCGCTGCCAGGCGTCGGCCGCCGGTCCGGGGCGGTGGACGGTGGCTCGATCGTGGCTGTGGAAGGCGTGGCCGGCTCCCGGGTAGCTGATCAGCTCCGTCGGCTGTCCCGAGCGGGCGGCGGCGGCCCGCAGGCCGGTGACGTCCGCCATGGGGATCATGGTGTCCTGCTCGCCGTAGAGACCCAGCCAGGGCCCGCGCAGCGACGGTGCGACCTCGAGCAGTGCCGGTACGCCCGGCCACGCCGGGGAGCTGACGGCCCCGCCGTAGAACGACACGGCCCCGGCCAGCGGCGTCCTCGTCGCGGTGAACAGCGCGACGGTGCCGCCCATGCAGAAGCCCACGATCGCCGTCTGCCCGGGCCCGAACCCCGCGTCGGCCAGGTGTCCCACGCAGTTGTCGACGTCGGCGGAGATCCCGGCGCCGGTCAGCGTCGCCATCTGCGGCAGCGCGCCGGCCCACGAGTCCGCGGGGTCGACCTCGGCGATGCCGTCCCGGTGGTAGAGGTGCGGCGTGATCGCCAGGTAGCCCGCCTCGGCGAGCTCGTCGCAGACGGACAGGAGGTAGGGGGTGATCCCGCGGGCGTCCTGGATCACGATGACGCCACCGCGGGGCGGGTCGTCGGCGGCGGGCGCGATCACGGTTGCCGGCGTGCGGCCGCGGGCGGACACGTCGGTCCGCAGGTGACGGGTGCGCTGCTCGTTCGTCTCGGCTGTCATGACCGCCATCTTTCCCCCGGATTACCGGTCCCATCACCATCCGGGCCGGGCGCGCGCGGGCCGGGCCACCTCCGGGTACCCGCGGGCCGGGGGTCCTCTCGGGAGAACGGTCCGGTACGCCGGGGAGCCGTGGTTCGCCGGGTAGTGCCCGCGGTGGAGCGCGCCGGGCGCGGTGGGTGCTCTGGGCCGGACACGCCGTCTGCGGTTCGCCACCGGGCCGTCGCACCGTGGTCTGCGCGACGCTGCACGTCGCTCACCTTCGGTGTCTGAACGGCGACGGGTTCCGGTGATCGTAGTGGAGGGCCGATGGAGCTGACAGCGGTACGCGGGCACTGGCACCGTCTACGAACAGCGGTGGGGCGCCGCGCCGGGCCTTCGCGTCCCACCGGGCCTTCGCGTCTCGCCGGGCCCGGGCGCCGTACGGCGGTGACGGTCGTCGGGATGTCCATCCTGCTTGGTCTCGTCGTCTGTCTTTATGGCTCGACGGTGACCTCGGTGCGTCCTCGTGGTCTGCCGGTGGTGGTCGCCGGTCAGCCGCAGGCGGTGCGGGCCCTCACGGACGCGGTCGACCGGATGTCGCCGGGCGCCCTGCGGATCGGTGTGGTCGCGGACGCCGCCGCGGCGGACCGGGCGCTGCGCGATCGGAAGGCCTACGCCGCGTTCGTCTTCACCGATGACGGGTTCGCGTTGCGTCTCGCGTCGGCGGCGAGCCCCGCGGTGGCCGAGGCGCTGGTCCGTGGGATGGCGGTGACGTTTCCCGATCTGCGGATCCCCGTGGTCGACGTCGTGCCGAACGCCCCCGCCGATCATCAGGGCGGTGGGGTGGCGGCCAGTTACCTGCCGCTGGTGCTGATCGCGGCGGCTACGGGGGTACTGCTGGCGCGGGTGGCGCGGACGAGGCAGGCCCGTCTTGGCGGCCTCGTCGGCTTCATGGTGGCCGCCGGGGTGGCCGGCACCCTGGCCCTCGGTGGGGGTCTGGACGTGCTGCCCGACACGTTCGGGAGCAGCGTGGTCGTGCTGGCGATGGTCGCCGGGGCGGTGGTGGCGCCGGTCCTCGGGCTGGGTGTGGTGGCCGGGACGCGTGGGCTGGTCGCCGCCGTCGGTGTGACCGTGGTCGGTGCGGCGCTGTGCGGGGCGTCGTCGGCGCCGGAGATGCTGCCGACGCCGTGGGGTGGCCTGGGCCAGCTGCTGCCGCCCGGAGCGGGGGTGACCCTGCTGCGGTCCACCCTGTACTTCGACGGTGCCGGTGGCGGCCGTGCGGCGGCCGTGCTCGCGGTCTGGGCGGTGGCCGGGATCGCGGTGGTGCTGCTTGTGCGGGAGCGGGCGGGTGGCGCCGGGGCGATCCCAGCCGGGGCGATTCCGGCTGGGACGCCTGCCGTGGCGGTGGAATCCGAGGTGCCCGCGGGGCTGGTCGTGCGTCCCCGGGAGGCTGCCGCTGAGACCAGCCCGAGCGTCTCCCCACGCGAAGGCGGGTTCCGAGCATAGGGTCGGTCTCGTGGATCGCCGCATCTTCGGGCTGGAGAACGAGTACGGCGTCACCTGCGTGTTCCGCGGGCAGCGAAGGCTGTCTCCGGACGAGGTGGCCCGTTACCTGTTCCGACGCGTCGTGTCCTGGGGTCGTAGCAGCAACGTCTTCCTCAAGAACGGTGCCCGGCTCTATCTGGACGTCGGCAGCCATCCGGAGTACGCCACCCCCGAGTGCGACTCGGTGCCGGATCTGGTGACGCACGACAAGGCGGGCGAGCGGATCCTCGAGGGCCTGCTCGTCGAGGCGGAGCGCCGGCTGCGCGAAGAGGGCATCGCCGGTGACATCCACCTGTTCAAGAACAACACCGACTCGGCGGGGAACAGCTACGGCTGCCACGAGAACTATCTGGTGGGGCGGCACGGCGAGTTCAGCCGCCTCGCGGACGTGCTGGTGCCGTTCCTGGTCAGCCGGCAGATCCTGTGCGGGGCGGGCAAGGTGCTGCAGACCCCGCGCGGTGCGGTGTACTGCATCTCCCAGCGTGCCGAGCACATCTGGGAGTCGGTGTCGTCGGCGACGACCCGCTCGCGTCCGATCATCAACACCCGTGACGAGCCGCACGCGGACGCCGAGCGTTTCCGCCGGCTGCACGTCATCGTCGGTGACTCGAACATGAGCGAGACGACGATGCTGCTCAAGCTGGGGTCCACCGACCTGGTGCTGCGGATGATCGAGGCGGGGGTGGTCCTGCGGGACATGTCGCTGGAGAACCCGATCCGGGCGATCCGCGAGGTGTCGCACGACATGACCTGCCAGCGTCGGATCAAGCTGGCGAACGGCCGTGAGGTGAGCGCGCTGGACATCCAGCGCGAGTACTACTCGAAGGCGGTCGAGTTCGTCGAGCGCCGTGGTGGGGACGCGGTGGCGAAGCGGGTCCTCGACCTGTGGGGCCGCACGCTGCTGGCGATCGAGACCGAGGATCTGGAGCTGGTCGCCCGGGAGATCGACTGGGTGACGAAGTTCGTGCTCATCGATCGTTTCCGGCTCAAGCACGGGCTGTCGCTGGCGTCGCCGCGGGTGGCCGAGCTCGACCTGAAGTACCACGACATCCACCGGGACCGCGGGCTCTACTACCGGATGGAGCGGGCCGGGCTGGTGGAGCGGGTCACCCGTGACCTGGACATCTTCGAGGCGAAGTCGGTGCCGCCGCAGACCACCCGGGCGCGGCTGCGCGGGGAGTTCATCAAGCGGGCGCAGGAGAAGCGGCGTGACTTCACCGTCGACTGGGTGCATCTCAAGCTCAACGACCAGGCACAGCGCACGGTGCTGTGCAAGGACCCGTTCCGGTCGGTGGACGACCGCGTCGACAAGCTGATCGCGAGCATGTAGGCCGCGCCGGGCCGTACCGGCCCGGTGTCGTGCTGGTGCGCGGGGGTGTGTCCTCTACAGTCTGACGTCACAGGTTCAGGCAGCTCGAGCGCGTGGTGCCGGCCGGCGGCCCCGCGTGCCGCGGTGGCGGTGCCGCGCTGTATCCAGAGGATCTTTGCTTCCGTGATCTCTTCGTTTCGTGGTGTCGTCGCCCGCCGTCGTCTGCGGCTGGCCGCTCTTGTTCTCCCCGCCGTGCTGCTGGTGCCGATCGCCGGGTGCAACTCGGCGGACGTGCCCGACGGCACGGCCGCGGCGCCGGTCCCGTCCGCCGCGGCGGACGCCGGTGCGCGGGTGGGTGGCCCGCCGGCGGTCGAGAACGCCGTGGACCTCACCCAGAAGCCCGTCGCCGCGGCGGGTGAGGGTGTGGCCCCGGCCGATCTGGTCACCCGGGATCTGGTGACCGGTGAGGGCGCGGCGGCCAGCGCGACGAGCACCGTCAAGATCCAGTATGTCGGCACCATCTGGAAGACCGGCAAGGAGTTCGACTCGAGCTGGAGCCGGGGTGCGGCGGACACGTTCTCGCTGCTGCGGACGGTTCCCGGTTTCGGTCAGGGCATCGACGGGATGAAGGCGGGTGGCCGGCGGCTGATCGTGATCCCGCCGGCGCTCGGCTACGGGCCGATGGGTGGCCAGGCGCCGGTCATCGCGGCCGACGACTCGTTGGTGTTCGTCGTCGACCTGCTCGAGGTCGTGCCGGACGGTGCCGAGGAGGGCACGTCACAGGGCACGGCGGATCCGGGGTCCGGGTCTTTGTGACGCGTGGCGGCACCGTTCCGGCCGGGTAGGCCCTGGCCGGGACGGGTCGCGGTCGCCGTGGCCCGGTCGGGGGCGGCGGGGCGGTTACCGCGTTGACGCCGTGTGCGGCTAGCCTCATCCGATGTGTCCCGGCGACGGCTGGAGCGTCTGCTCAACCTGACGATGTGCCTCATGGCGACATCGCGGTTCCTCACCGTGTCCCAGATCGGGGAGATGGTGGAGGGGTATGACCCGGGGGAGTCGGAGGACTCCCAGGAGGCCTACCGGCGCATGTTCGAGCGCGACAAGCAGTATCTGCGCGAGCTGGGTATCCCGGTCGAGACCGGGCAGGATTCGGCGTTCAGTGACGAGCTCGGCTACCGCATCCGCCGCGGTGACTACGCGCTCGGGGAGATCTCCCTTGATCCGGACGAGTTCGCGGCGCTCGCGTTGGCCGCCTCGTTGTGGTCGAGCGCGACCCTGGCGGCGCCGGCGGCGAGCGCGCTGCGCAAGCTGGCCGCCGCCGGTGCCCCGGTGCGTCCCACCGGGCTGGGTGGGGCTGATCCGCTGGCGGGATCCCCCTCGGCGCTGGGGCCTGGCGGGTTCGAGGGTTTCGAGCCGCGGGTCGACACGGCCGAGCCGGCCTTCGAGGCGGCGCTCGCCGCCGTGCAGGCCGGCCGGGCGGTGCGCTTCCCGTACCGGCGTCCCGGGCAGACCGGGGACACCGAGCGGCATGTGCAGCCGTGGGGGGTGTTGTCCTGGCGGGGCCGCTGGTATCTGGTCGGGCATGATCTTCGGCGGGCCGCGCCGCGGGTGTTCCGGCTTTCCCGGGTGACCGGTGTGGTGCGGGCGGTCGGTCCGCCCGGTGCGTTCACCGTGCCGGCCGATGTCGATCTGCGGGCGATGGTCTCCTCGACGGAGCCCCCCGATCACACCCGTACCGCGCTGCTGCGGGTCCGGCGGGGGTGTGGGCACGCGTTGCGCCGCCGGGCCCGTCCGGCGCGGGTGCCGGAGGAGGATCCGTCGGTGGGCCCGGTGCCGGACACCGACCTGCTGAGCATCGACTTCTCCGACGTGGAGCGGTTCGCCCACTGGATCGTCGGCTACGGGCCTGATGTGACCGTGCTCGGTCCCGCCGACCTGCGGGCCGAGGTCATCCGCCGGCTGCGGGCCACGTTGGAGGCGACGGCGCCCGAGCGGGGCGTCGGGCCCGCCGGCAGGCTGGCGAGGACCGGGCCGCGGTGAGCGGTTCGACCGACCGGTTCAGCCGGCTGCTGGCTCTCGTGCCCTGGCTGCGGGCCCATCCCGGGGTCTCGCTCGAGGCCGCCGCCGCGGAGTTCGAGGTCACGGTGCGCCAGCTGCGTGACGATCTCGACCTGCTGTTCGTCTGCGGGCTGCCCGGTGGCGCGCCCGGTGACCTCATCGATGTCAGCTACTCCGGTGACCAGGTGACCGTCGTCGATCCGCAGACGCTGGACCGGCCGCTGCGGCTGTCGGCGGACGAGGCCACGGCGCTGCTCGTCGCCGCCCGGGCGTTGACCGACGTGCGTGGGCTGGCTGGGCGTGAGGCGCTGGACCGGGCGCTGCGCAAGGTGGAGGACGCGGTCGGTAACGAGCCGGCCCGGCATGTGCGGGTCGCGCTCGACGCCCACGACGAGGTGCTCGCCGTCCTGCAGGGGGCGATCCGGGACCGTCGGCGTGTCCGGTTGCGGTATCTGGTGTGGTCGCGGGATGAGATGACGGTGCGTGACGTCGACCCGATGCGGGTGCTGGTCCGGGCCGGGCACTGGTATCTGGAGGGCTGGTGCCATCGGGCGGCGGCGGTGCGGCTGTTCCGGCTCGACCGGATCGACGGCCGTGGTGGTGCCGTCGTGCTGGACGTCGTCGCGCAGCCACCGCCGGCGGCGACGCCGCGTGACACCGCGGACGGTGTGTACCGGCCGGGGCCGGATGACATCCCGGTGCGTCTCGATCTGGAGCCGGCGGCCCGCTGGGTCGTCGACTACTACCCGGTCTCCGATGTGTGTGAGCTGCCCGACGGGGGGGTGTCGGTGCTGCTGCGGGTCTCGGAGCTGTCGTGGCTGAACCGGCTGGTTCTGGGGCTGGGGGCGCAGGTGCGGCGGGTGGAGCCGGCGTCGGTGGCCGCGCGGGTCCATGAGCTGGCGGGCCGGGCCCTCGCCGCCTACGGCGAGCAGCCCGTAGGGTGATCGGTGTGCTGCTGCTGTTCGCTCACCTCGTGCTCACCGTCGGTTCGCTCGGCGTGCTCGTGCTGTGCGCGTTGCGGCTGTGGGGCAAGGTCCGCGCGACGAGGAACGCCGCGACGGATCTCAAGGACCACGCGGCCGAGCTGGCGACGAAGGCCGCGGAGCTGGCGGGGCGGTTGGAGTCGGCGCAGGTCGCCGACCGGTTGGCGAGCCGGGCCGGCTGAGTCCGCGCGCCTTCGGGCCGGATGTGAACCGGGCGACAGTCGCTGTCCGATGTGGTGAGATGACTGATCATCTCCACGTTGCGTACACGTCACCTGTGGGATACCCGGTTACGGTCTATCCCCTCCTAGGCTGACCGACGTAGCATCGATCGCGACCGGTCTCCCGACCGGACCGGCAATCGGAGGACGCCTGCCATGCCAAACCTGGGCACGACCGAGATCATCATCATCGCGCTGGTTGTTCTGGTGCTCTTCGGGTCGAAGAAGCTGCCGGACGCGGCGCGTTCCTTCGGCCGGTCGCTGCGTATCTTCAAGGCGGAGACGAAGGGTCTGCGCGACGACGACACCGCGAGCCCGGCGCCGGCCGCCCCGGCCGCGCAGCCCGTCGCCCCGCTTCCGATCGAGAGCCGTCCCGCTGCCGCTCCGGCCGCGGCCGGTCCGAGCGCGGCTGGCCCGTCGGTCAACGGTGTGGCTCCGGTCGAGGCCGAGCGGCACTGACCGTCCCGCACTGACCGTCCCGCACTGACCGTCCCTCGCGGGGAGGAGCTTCGCGGGTGGGCGGTGCTCTCCGCCCTGGGTGCCCGGTGGGTGCCCGGTGGGGGGCGTGGCTGTGATGGTGGGCCGTTTCGCTCATCGCCTGTGTTTGTCGTCCCGTCAGGTCGGCCATCCCGTCAGGTCGACCGTTCCCGTCGTGCGTCGTCCCGATCGAGCAGGAGCCTCAGCCCGTGCCACGGTTGCCCAACCCGCGCAGGCTCGCCACGTCTGTGCACCAGCGGCGCACACGCACGGTCGAGGACAGCCGGATGCCCCTGACCGAGCACCTGCGTGAGCTGCGGAACCGGATGGCCAAGGCGTTGATCGCCTTCGCCGTCGCCACGATCGTCTGCTTCATCGTCGAACCGAACATTTTCCAGTGGTTGATCGATCCGTACTGCGCGCTGCCCGCGGACAAGCGTGGTGACTTCAGTAGCGGTGACGGTTCGTGCCGCCTGTACTTCTTCGGCATTCTCGACGCCTTCACGATCCGACTGAAGATCTCGATGATCTCCGGGGCGGTGTTCTCGGCGCCGGTCTGGCTCTACCAGCTGTGGTCCTTCATCACCCCGGGGCTGCATCGTCACGAGCGCCGGTGGTCGCTGACGTTCGTCTGTTCGTCGCTGGTGCTGTTCGCCGCCGGTGGCTTCTTCGCCTATGTCACGCTCGAGACCGGCCTGAACTTCCTGCTGGGTTTCGGTGGGGACGGCCTCGTCAGCATCCTCGACGGCAGCAAGTACCTCAGCTATGTCATCGCGATGCTGCTCGTGTTCGGGCTGTCGTTCGAGGTGCCGCTGCTGGTCACGATGCTCAACCTCGCCGGTCTCGTCTCCACGGCGAAACTGCGTTCCTGGCGGCGGGCCGAGATCTTCCTCGTGTTCGTCTTCGCGGCGGTGGTGACGCCGAGCCAGGATCCGTTCACGATGCTCGCGCTGGGCCTGCCGATGGTCATCCTCTACGAGGTCGCGTTGATCATCGGGTGGCTCAACGACCGGCGCAAGGTCCGGCGGGGGGACACGTCCCCCTACGCCGGTCTGGGTGACGACGAGACCTCCTCCCTCGACTTCGACGAGTCCGCGGGCGAGCGGGTCCCCCCGGTGCCGCGTACCGCCGACCCGCGGGCTGCCGCGCAGGGCGACGCGGTCGTGGCCGGAGCCTCCGGCGCGGCGGCGGCCGACGGCTCCCACGGCGATATCACCTGAGCGCCGTAACCCGGGTCCTGCGCTGCTCCCGGGCAGCGTAGGGTGAGCTTCGTGTCCTCCGCGCCCGGAGCCGTCGAGGAGTTCGCGGCCCGGTACCCGTTCGGGCTCGACCCGTTCCAGTCCGAGGCGGTCGCGGCACTCGCCCAGGGCGAGGGTGTTCTCGTCGCCGCGCCGACGGGCGCCGGTAAGACCGTCGTGGGTGAGTTCGCCGCCCACCTGGCGTTGGCGACCGGCACCCGCTGCTTCTACACCACCCCGATCAAGGCCCTGTCGAACCAGAAGTACGCCGACCTGGCCGCTCGGTACGGCGCGGCGTCGATCGGCCTGCTGACCGGTGACACCTCGCGCAACGGGGACGCCCCGGTGGTCGTGATGACCACCGAGGTCCTGCGCAACATGCTTTACACCGAGGCCGCGGGCAGCGCCCGGCTGGACTCCCTGGGCTACGTCGTGATGGACGAGGTCCACTACCTCGCCGATCGTCAGCGTGGCGCGGTCTGGGAGGAGGTGATCATTCACCTGCCCCAGCATGTGCGGCTCGTCTCGCTGTCGGCGACGGTCAGCAACGCGGAGGAGTTCGCCGAGTGGCTGGTCACCGTCCGCGGGCACACCCGGGTGATCGTCAGTGAGCACCGTCCGGTGCCGCTGTTCCAGCATGTCCTCGCCGACCGGACGTTGCACGACCTGTTCGTCGATCAGCCGTCCGGGCTGGATCCGGGTGTCCCGGCGTTCTCGCGGCGTGGCCCGGGGCCGAACGGGCGGGGTACCGCCCCGGGGTCCGTCGGAGGCGCCACCTCCGGCGGCCGGCCCGGTGCCCGCGGCGCTGAGGCCCGTGCCGGTGAGATCCGTGCCGGTGACGCTCGGGCCGGTGACCTCGCCGGTGCCGGTGCGGTGGCCGGGGGGCGCGCGGTCAACCCGGACCTGCTCCGGGTCGCCCGGGAGGAGTCCCGCGCGGTGTACGAACGCGGCCGCGGGCCCCGCTCGTCGCGGCCGGGCCGGTCCGGCGGTGGGAACGGGGAGGGGCGGCGGCGCTCCGGGCCGCCGAACCGGCCCGACGTCATCGTCCGGCTCGACCGCGCCGGGCTGCTGCCCGCGATCCTGTTCGTGTTCAGCCGGGTCGGTTGCGACGCCGCGGTGACGTCCTGCATCCAGGCGGGGCTGCGGCTGACCTCCCCCGAGCAGCAGCGTGAGATCCGGGAGCACGTGCGGGCCCGCACGGCCGGGGTGCCCCAGGCCGACCTCGCCGTCCTGGGCTACTGGCAGTGGCTCGAGGGGCTGGAGCGGGGCATCGCCGCGCATCACGCCGGCATGCTGCCCACCTTCAAGGAGGTGGTGGAGGAGCTGTTCGTGCGCGGGCTCGTCCGCGCGGTGTTCGCCACCGAGACCCTGGCGCTCGGGATCAACATGCCCGCGCGCACCGTCGTCCTGGAACGGCTCACCAAGTTCAACGGCCAGACCCGGGCGGACATCACGCCCGGGGAGTACACCCAGCTCACCGGGCGGGCCGGGCGGCGCGGGATCGACGTCGAGGGCCACGCCGTCGTGCTGTGGCAGCCCGGGCTGGACCCGCTCGCCCTCGCCGGCCTCGCCTCCACCCGGACCTATCCGCTGAAGTCGTCGTTCCGGCCGTCGTACAACATGGCGGTCAACCTTGTCGGGCGGCTCGGTGCCGAGCGGGCGCGTACCGTCCTGGAGTCGTCGTTCGCCCAGTTCCAGGCGGACAAGGGTGTCGTCGGTATCGCCCGCGCGGTGCGCCGTAACCAGGCGGCGATCGAGGAGCTGACCGCGGCCCTGGAGTGCGACCGCGGTTCGGTCATCGAGTACGACGAGCTGCGCCGCGGGATCCGGGACCGTGAGGCCGACCTGTCCCGGGCGGGGACGGCGCGCCGCCAGTCCGAGGTCGCCGCGGCGCTGGCGAAGCTGCGCAGCGGTGATGTGGTCCGGGTGCCGGCGGGCCGGCGCGGTGGGCTTGTCGTGGTGCTCGACGCCGGTGTCGAGGGGGCCTCGGCGGAGGGGCCGCGCCCGGTCGTGCTCACCGAGGACCGTCAGGTCCGGCGCCTGTCCATGATCGATTTTCCGGTGGCTGTCGAACCGTTGGCCCGGGTCCGCATCCCGAAGTCGTTCAATCAGCGTTCGCCGCAGGCACGCCGGGACCTGGCCTCGTCGTTGCGTAACATCCGGCTGCCGGAGGAGCCCGGCCGCCGGGAGCGGGCGCGTTCGCTGGCCGCGGACGACGCCGAGCTGGCCAGGCTGCGTCGCGCGATGCGGGCCCATCCCGTGCACGACTGCCCGCAGCGGGAGGCGCACCTGCGTTCGGCGGAGCGCGTCGACCGGCTGCGCCGGGAGACGGCCGGGCTTGAGCGCAAGGTCGAGGGGCGCACGAACACGGTGGCCCGGACCTTCGACCGGGTCCGGGACACCCTCGCCGAGCTCGGGTACCTCGCCGCCGGTGGTGACTCCGTCACCGGCGCGGGCGCGATGCTGGCGCGGATCTACACCGAGCAGGACCTGCAGGTCGCCGAATGCCTGCGCACCGGGGTGTGGGAGGGGCTGCCCCCGCCCGCGCTGGCCGCCGCGGTCTCGACGCTGGTCTTCGAACCGCGCGGTGACGACGTCGCCGCGCCGACGATCCCCGGTGGGGCCGTGCTGCGCGACGCCCTCGCGGACATGGCGGGTGTGTACACCCGGCTGAGCGCCGCGGAGGACCATCACCGGCTCGGGTTCCTGCGCCCGCCCGACCTCGGTTTCGTGGCGGTCGCGCACGGCTGGGCGTGCGGGCGTGGGCTGGAGCAGGTCCTCGAGGACGCCGGCGCGGACCTGACGGCCGGGGACTTCGTCCGCTGGATGCGTCAGCTCATCGACCTGCTGGACCAGATCGCGCAGGTCGCTCCGCCCTACGCGGCGAAGGCGGCCGCCGGGCCGGCCGAGGTCCCGGCGCCGGCTTCGGACGGGCCGGTACCGCGGGAGCGCCCCGACGCCGACGGGATCCTCGGCGTCGGGCGGGCCGCCCGGGCGGCGATGGACGCGATCCGCCGCGGCGTGGTCGCGTACTCGATGTCCGTGTGAGACCGGGCCCGGGTGGGTCCCGCCCGGTGTGCCGGGCGGGACCGGCATGCCGCGCTGGGCGGTGGGCGGGGATGTGACCGGTGAAACTCGCTGTTGACGGTGACTTCAACAACCTCGTAGCCTGTCGAAGCTAGTCGTGATGTTGACAGGAAGCCGGTGAGAGTCCGGCACGGCCGCGCCACTGTGATCGGCTGGAACATTGTCGTTTCCAAGCCGCGAGTCAGACCCGTTTCGTCGCGAATCCACCAGCCGGACGCGTGATCCCTGGGAGGTCTTCGCATGCCCGACTCCGCTTCTTCTTCGCCCGCCGCCACGCCGCTCGCCGGCGGCACCGCCCGTCCCCTGCCGTTGCCTCTTCCGCTGCGTGACATCGTCCCGTGGGCGGTGCTTGTCGGCGCGCTGATGCTGCTGGGCATCTACTTCGTCGGGTCCGAGGAGGGGGCGTTCTCCCTCGTCGGCGGAACCTGGGTGCACGAGTTCGTGCACGACGGCCGGCATCTGCTGGGTTTCCCCTGCCACTGACCGGTCGTCCCGGAGAACTCTCTCCGGCCTACGGCGGAGGCCGTTTCCCATGATGCGCAGGCTGCTTGTCTTTGGCATGCTCGCAGGTTTCTTCGCCGGTCTGCTGGCTTTCGGGTTCGCGTCGATCACCGGCGAACCCCAGGTGGACGCCTCGATCGCGATCGAGGAGGCGTCGGCGCCCCCGCCCGCTCCCGGTGAACACGCCGAGGAGGAGGTCGTCTCCCGGAGCACCCAGAAGGGTCTGGGTCTCGCGGTCGCGACCGGGGTGTACGGCGTCGCGATCGGCGGGCTGTTCGCGATCGCGTGCGCCCTCGCCTACGGTCGCATCGGCACCGGCGGGATGCGGCCCACCGCCGCGGTGGTCGCGGTGACCGGTTTCGTCGCGGTCGCCGTGGTGCCGTTCCTGAAATACCCGGCGAACCCGCCGGCGGTCGGCAACCCGGACACGATCGACCGGCGGACCGGCCTCTACGTGGTGATGGTCCTGGTGGCGGTGCTCGCCGCGCTGATCGCGGCCCAGGTCGGCCGGCTGGTCTCGGCCCGTCTCGGGACCTGGAACGCCGCGCTCGCGGCGGCGGCGGTGTTCGTCGTGCTGGTGAGCGTGGCCGCGGTCGTCATGCCGGTGATCAACGAGGTGCCGGCGTCGTTCCCGGCGGAGCTGCTGTGGCGGTTCCGGCTGGCGTCGCTGGGCACCCAGGCGGTGCTGTGGGCGACGCTCGGACTGGTGTTCGGGCCGCTCGCCCACCGGGTACTGAGCCCGGCGCCGGCACCGGCCCGTGAGGCCGGCACTGCCGCCCGCGCGGAGGAGACCCGCGCCGCCAGCCAGGCCCCTGCGCCGTCGGCCGGGTGAGCCGCGCCCGCACGGTGGGTCTCGTCCTCGGCGCCGTTCTCGACATGGTGCTCGCCGACCCTGCCCGCGGCCATCCCGTGGCCGGGTTCGGGCGGGTCGCCGGCGGTCTCGAACGGGCCGTGCACCGCGACAGCCGGCTGGTCGGCGCGGCGTACGCCACGGTCCTCGTCGCCGGCCCGGCGGCCGTGGCCGCCGGCGCCGAACGGGCGCTGGCCGGGCGGCGCCCGGGACGGCGCGCGGCGCTGGCCCGGGTGGGCCTGACCGCCGTCACCACCTGGACGGTGCTCGGCGGCACGTCGCTGCGCCGGCAGGGCCGGGCGCTCGGCGGTGAGCTGCGACGCCGTGATCTGCGCGCGGCCCGCCGGCGGCTGCCGTCGCTGTGCGGGCGGGACCCGTCGGTCCTCGACGCCGGTGGGCTCGCGCGCGCCGGGGTGGAGTCGGTGGCGGAGAACACCTCCGACGCCGTCGTCGCCCCGCTGTTGTGGGGGGCTGTCGCCGGGCTGCCCGGGCTGGTGGCCTACCGGGCGGCGAACACCCTCGACGCGATGGTCGGCTACCGCGACGCCCGGCACGGCCGGTTCGGGTGGGCCGCGGCCCGCACCGACGACGTGGCGAACCTGCTGCCGGCCCGGCTGTGCGCGCTGCTCACCTGCGGGTGCGCGCCGCTGGTCGGTGGTTCCCCGGCGGAGGCGTTCCGGGTGATGCGCCGCGACGGCCGGTCGCATCCGAGCCCGAACGCCGGGATGGTCGAGGCGGCGTTCGCCGGTGCGCTCGGCCTGCGTCTCGGGGGTGAGCTGCGGTATCCGCACGGGGTCGAGCGGCGTCCCGAGCTGGGGTCCGGGCGTCCGGCCGAGGTCGGTGACCTGGCGGCGGCGGCCCGGCTGTCCGGCGCGGTCAGCGCGGCCTCGGTCGTGGTGTGCGCCGGCGCGGCCATCGCCCTCGGCGCGGCGCGGGCGCGCCGGGCACCGCGATGACCCGGCCAGGGGCGGGCGGGGCGCTGCTGGTGGCGGGAACCGCCTCGGACGCGGGGAAAAGCGTCCTGACCGCCGGCCTGTGCCGCTGGCTGGCCCGCGAGGGGGTGCGCGTCGCGCCGTTCAAGGCCCAGAACATGGCGTTGAACTCGGTGGTCACCGCCGACGGCGCCGAGATCGGGCGGGCGCAGGCGATGCAGGCCGCCGCGGCCGGGGTGGAGCCCGAGGCCGCGATGAACCCGGTGCTGCTCAAACCGGGATCGGACCGGCACAGCCAGCTGGTCGTGCTCGGTCGTCCCGTCGCCGAGGTCGACGCGCTCGGTTACCGGCCGTACAAGGAGCGGCTGCTGGGCATCGTCCTGGACTGTCTCGCCGACCTGCGTGGCCGGTTCGACGCGGTGATCTGCGAGGGCGCCGGGTCGCCGGCGGAGATCAACCTGCGGGCGACCGACATCGCGAACATGGGCCTGGCGCGGGCGGCGAACCTGCCGGTCCTCGTGGTCGGTGACATCGACCGGGGTGGGGTGTTCGCCGCCCTGTTCGGCACGCTCGCCCTGCTCGACCGGGCCGACCAGGCGCACATCGCCGGCTGGGTGATCAACCGGTTCCGCGGTGACGCGCGGCTGCTCGAACCCGGGCTGCGTCAGCTTGAGGGCCTCACCGGACGTCGGGTCCTCGGGGTACTGCCGTGGCTGCCCGGTCTGTGGCTGGACGTCGAGGACTCCCTGGACCTGCGTTCCCACCCCGACCCCGAGGTGGACGGGTCGGGCGGGCCGGGGGCGGCCGACACCGGCCCGGACCGGCTGCGGGTCGCCGTCGTCCGTTTCCCCCGGCTGTCCAACATCACCGACCTGGACGCGCTGCGTGCCGAGCCGGGGGTCTCCGTGCGGCTGGCGACCACCCCCGACGAGATCGCCGACGTCGACCTGGTCGTGCTGCCCGGGACCCGCGCCACCGTCTCCGACCTGGCGTGGCTGCGTCGCCGCGGGCTGGCCGACGCGCTCGCCGCGCGGGCCGCCGCCGGCCTGCCGACCCTGGGGATCTGCGGTGGCTACCAGATGCTCGGGGTGCGCATCGAGGACGAGATCGAGTCGGGGGCCGGGGAGGTGCCGGGGCTGGGTCTGCTGCCGCTGGTCACCCGGTTCGCCGCCGACAAGGTCCTCGGCCGCCGCGGTGGTGTCAGCGCCGACGGGTATCCGGTGACCGGCTACGAGATCCGCCACGGCCGGCCCACGGTCGACGACGCCCTGCCCGGCCCGGGTGGCGCCGCGGAACCGTTCGCGGTCGACGGCGTGCGCCGCGGCGCCGTGTCCGGCACGAGCTGGCACGGTCTGCTGGAGAACGACGAGTTCCGGCGGGCGTTCCTCACCGGCGTGGCGGCGGCCGCCGGCCGGACGTTCCACCCCGCAGTCACCTGTTTCGCCGATGTTCGGGCGCGCCGCCTGGACGCCCTCGGTGACCTGGTCGCCGACCATCTCGACACCGCGACGGTGCGCGCGCTGCTCGACCGCGGCGCGCCCGCCGGCCTGCCCTTCGTCCCCCCGGGAGCACCCTGAATGCCGAACACACCGCCGGACGGCGTCCCGGCCGAGCCGGGGCCGGCCGCCGACGCGGGGCCGGCCGCCGAACCGGTGCTGGCGCTGGTGTCCACCGCCGACACCGAGCTGCTCGCCGCGCGGGCCAGCGGCGTGCCGTGGCGGGTCGCGAACCCGGCCCGGCTCGACGCGGCGCGGGTGCCGGAGTTCCTCGCCGGGGTCGACGTGGTGGTGGTGCGCCTGCTCGGCGGCGACCGGGCCTGGCCCGAAGGGCTCGCCGCGACCGTGGCCAGCGGGCTGCCGGTCGTCGCCCTCGGCGGTGAGGCGGCACCGGACGCGGCGCTGATGGCCCGCGGCACCGTTCCGGCCGGCGTCGCCACCGAGGCGCTGGCCTACCTGGCCGAGGGCGGTGTCGGCAACCTGGCCGAGCTGTACCGTTTCCTGTCCGACACGCTGCTGCTCACCGGGCTGGGGTTCGCCCCGCCGGTGGAACTGCCCGCGCACGGCCCGCACGGCGACCGGGTGGCCAAGGCGGACCGCCCGACTGTCGGTGTCGTGTTCTACCGGGCGCACGCCACCTCCGGGAACACGGGGTTCGTCGACGCGTTGTGCGACGCGATCGAGGGCGCCGGCGCGAACGCCCGTCCGGTGTTCTGCTCGACGCTGCGCGGCGCCGCCGCCGGTGGGGTGATCGACGATCTGGCCGGGGTCGACGCTCTCGTGGTGACCGTGCTCGCCGCCGGCGGCACCCGTGCGTCGGACGCGTCCGCCGGCGGCGACGAGGACGCCTGGGACGTCGGCGCGCTCGCCGCGCTCGACGTCCCGGTGGTGCAGGGGCTGTGCCTGACCTCGTCACGGGCCGTCTGGGCGGACAGCGACGCAGGTCTGTCACCGATGGACGCGGCGATGCAGGTCGCCATCCCCGAGTTCGACGGCCGGATCATCACCGTCCCGTTCTCGTTCAAGGAGCAGGCGGCGGACGGCGTCCCGGTGTACGTGGCCGATCCGGAGCGCACCGCACGGGTCGCCGGGATCGCGTCCCGGCTGGCCGGGCTGCGGCACACCCCGACCGCCGAGAAGAAGATCGCGATCGTGCTCTCGTCGTACCCGACGAAGCACTCGCGGGTCGGTAACGCCGTCGGGCTCGACACCCCGGCGTCGGCCGTGCTGCTGCTCGACGCGCTGCGCGCCGCCGGCTACGACCTCGGTGAGGGCTACCCGGGCGAGGACCTCCGCTCCGCCGACGGCGGGCCGGGCGAGATCAGGCCGGACGCCGCGGCCGGGGACGCCCTGATCCACGCCCTGATCGCCGCCGGTGGGCACGACGTCGAGTGGCTGACCGAGGAGCAGCTCGCCGCGGCGCCGGCGCGGGTGCCGGCGTCCACCTACGAGGGATGGTTCGCCCGCCTGCCCGAGTCGCTGGGCGGTGCCATGGCCGAGCACTGGGGCCCGCCGCCCGGCGCCCTCTATGTCGACGACGACGGCGGGGCGGAACCGGCGATCGTGCTGGCCGCGCTGCGGTTCGGCAACATCGTCGTGATGATCCAACCGCCGCGGGGGTTCGGGGAGAACCCGGTGGCGATCTACCATGACCCGGACCTGCCGCCGTCCCACCACTACCTGGCGGCCTACCGCTGGCTGGACGAGGACTTCGGCGCGGACGCCGTCATCCACCTCGGCAAGCACGGGACGCTGGAGTGGCTGCCCGGCAAGGGCCTCGGGCTGTCCGCGCGGTGTGCGCCGGACGCCGTCCTCGGTGACCTGCCGTTCGTCTACCCGTTCCTGGTCAACGACCCGGGGGAGGGGACGCAGGCCAAACGCCGCGCCCACGCCGTGATCGTGGATCATCTCGTGCCGCCGATGGCCCGCGCCGACTCCTACGGTGACATGGCCAAACTGGAGCAGCTCCTCGACGAGTACGCGACGCTCGCCGCGCTCGACCCGGCGAAGCTGCCCGCCGTGCGCGCCCAGATCTGGACGCTGATCCAGTCCGCGCAGCTGCACCACGACCTCGGGCAGGCCGACCGGCCCAGCGACGCCGAGTTCGACGACTTCCTGCTGCACGTCGACGGCTACCTCTGCGAGGTCAAGGACACCCAGATCCGCGACGGCCTGCACATCCTCGGCGTGGCCCCGGCCGGGGAGGCGCGGACGAACCTGGTAACCGCGATCCTGCGCGCCAACCAGATGTGGGCGGGCCAGGCCGGGGCGGTCCCCGGGCTGCGCGCGGCACTGGGCCACACCGAAGGCGACACCGAGGCGTCCCGGGCGCAGGTCGACGCGTTCGAGCGGACCGCCCGTTCGCTGGTGGCCGCCCTCGAGGACGCCGGCTGGTCGCCGGCCGCGGTCAGCACGGTGGTGGCCGGGCAGCCGGCCGAGGCGGTGCCGGCCGCCGCCCGGGCCGAGGTCGAGCGGGTCCTCACCTTCGCCGCCACCGAGGTCGTCCCCCGCCTCGCCCGCACCCCGGACGAGATCGTCAACACCCTGCGGGCCCTCGACGGGCGGTTCGTCCCGCCCGGCCCGTCCGGCTCGCCGACCCGTGGGCTCGTCAACGTGCTGCCCACCGGGCGTAACTTCGCCTCCGTCGACCCGAAGGCCATCCCGTCCCGGCTCGCCTGGGAGACCGGCCGGGCGCTCGCCGACTCGCTGATCGAGCGCTACCTCGCCGACACCGGCGGCTACCCGGCCTCGGTCGGGCTGACAGTCTGGGGGACGTCGGCGATGCGCACCCAGGGCGACGACATCGCCGAGGTGCTCTGGCTGCTGGGCTGCCGTCCCACCTGGGATGACGCGTCCCGCCGCGTCACCGGCTTCGAGGTCGTCCCGGCCGCGGAGCTCGGGCGTCCCCGGGTGGACGTGGTGGTGCGGATCTCCGGGTTCTTCCGGGACGCGTTCCCGCACGTCGTCGCCCTGCTCGACGACGCGGTGCGGGCGGTGGCGGTGCTCGACGAGCCCGACGACGTCAACGCGCTGGCCGCGCACGTCCGGGCCGACCTGGCGGCGCTCGGGGCCGTCCCGACGGTCGGCGGGAGTGGCGGCACCACCGGCACGGCCGGTGTTGGTGGCACCGCCGGCACCACCGGCACGGCCGGTGTTGGCGGCGCCGCGGGTACGGCCGGCGCCGGCGGTCCCGGTGACGCGCCCGACCCGGCCGCGCTGCGCCGCGCGACCACCCGGATCTTCGGTTCGAAACCGGGCGCGTACGGCGCCGGGCTGCTGCCGCTGATCGACTCCCGGCAGTGGCGCTCGGACGCCGACCTGGCCGAGGTGTACGCGGTCTGGGGCGGCTACGCCTACGGGCGCGGCCTGGACGGCGCCGAGGCCCGCGCCGACATGGAGACCGCGTTCCGCCGCATCCAGATCGCGGTGAAGAACCAGGACACCCGCGAGCACGACCTCGTCGACTCCGACGACTACTTCCAGTACCACGGTGGGATGGTGGCCGCCGTGCGCGCGCTCACCGGCACCTCGCCGGCCGCCTACGTCGGTGACAGCGCGCTGCCGGACGCCGTGCGCACCCGCACCCTGCAGGAGGAGACCCACCGGGTGTTCCGCGCCCGGGTGGTGAACCCGCGCTGGATCGCGGCGATGCGCCGGCACGGTTACAAGGGCGCGTTCGAGCTGGCCGCGACGGTCGACTACCTGTTCGGCTACGACGCGACCGCCGGTGTCGTGCAGGACTGGATGTACGAGTCGCTGGCCGCCTCCTACGTCTTCGACGCCGAGACCCGCGAGTTCCTGCGGACGTCCAACCCGTGGGCGTTGCGCGGCATGACCGAGCGCCTCCTCGAGGCCGCGGAGCGTGGCCTGTGGGACGCCCCTGAGGAAGCCACCCTCGCCGGCCTGCGATCCACCTATCTTGAACTGGAAGGTGACCTGGAGGCCGCGGGCGACGGCGAGAACGCCGGATAACGCCCACCGGCGCGTGACCACGCGGGACGGGGACAGGTGGGACACATGGCCGAGCCGCTGACCGGCGAGGAGATCCACACGCTGGCTGTGGTCTTCCCCCAACCTGCCGCCGCGGGTCGGCTGCTGCTCGCGGCGGGGCTGGGAACGCAGTTCCACCCGCAGAACGCGGGCAACGCGTTCGAGTACTGGCACGCGGTGAGCGCCGAGATCGGTGCCGGCCGGCTCGTCGACGGCCGGCGCCTGATCCTCACCGCGGCAGTCGCGCGGTATCCCGCCAACGAGGTGTTCCGCCGCGCTCTCGGGATGGCACCCGCCGCCGAGGGGGCAGCCGCCGGGCCGGGACCGTCCACCGGCGCGTGGACCGACGCCACGCCGGCACCACCGGCCACCGAATCGGCCGGTATGAATTTCACCGTCAACGGCGGCAATGTGATCTTCGGTGGTCGGCAGGGTGAGGTGATCGGCGTCCAGAATCTGACCACCGGGCCGGATCCCCAGCGGCCCTGACGACCGGGGCGGTCTGGGGGCCGGCTCGGCGCGGCCTCGTCGCTACCCGCCGGTCGTCTCGCCGCGGACCGTCTCGCCGGCCGCCTCACCGGGGGCCGGATCGTCGCCGGTCCCCTCCGCCGCGGAGCCCCGGTCCTGCGCGGGGTCCCGGTCAGGCGGGGTCATGAACAGGTCGTCCTCGGACGCGACGAGCTCCGCCCGCCTCCGGAAGCCACCCGTGGCCGGGAACCGGCCTGTTCTCGCGTCGTCGGCGCGGTCCAGGAACGCCGCCGCGCGGTCCCGCCGGGTCGCCCGCTCCGACTCGCCGTTCACCGCCTCGAAGTCGAAGTCGTCGACCCGCTGCTCGTTGTTACGGAGGCGCCGCAACCGGTCGACGTCGATCTGGGTGTGGCCCTGCTCAAGCTCGACCTGCAGTTCCTCGAACCCCCGCGGGGGGTGCACGACGGCATTGTCCAACCAGACGACCAGCCCGCTGCCGATGGTGAAGCCGACGCCGCGCCTGGCGTCGACCAGCTGCTGGGCGACTTTCGCGGAATCCGGGTTCACCGATCTCGTGATGTCCGAGAGAATAGCCATGATCATGGTTCTGCAGTGCCCCTGCGGCTCCAGCGGGCTTCGCAGGAAATCGGCCGGGACGTCGATTCTCCACCGCGTCCAGACGTTCACCTGGAAGCGGGAGGCGCTGGCGGCGCTCGCCGACTCGACCGTGAGGGCCAGCTGGTGGGTCCGCCCGTCGACCAGGTAGTAGTAGCGCCACACCGCCTTGTCCAACTGGGCCCCCGGCGGCAGCTCGTAGAGGGAGCCGTAGGCGTCGCAGTACACCGTCCGCCAGCCCAGGGGCACCTTCGGCTGGCCGAAGAAGGGAACAGAAAGACGCGAGGTCGCCGGCGACCACTGCTGCGGGCGCCAGCCGTGGTGGCCGCTCGGTGGAAAATTACCGTAGACCATGGTCATCCCCCTGTACCGAATGCTCGATCGTGGCCAGCACGGCTCGTGACGTGCGCGGGCTCTGTCTTTCCCAGCGGCTGAACTCGCTCCACATCCGCCGGAAGTCCACCTGGGTGGACAGCGACTCCCAGACGACGTGCGCGAGAGTCGTGCGGGCGATCTCCTCGTCGGCTTCGGCGGACGCCGTCCAGCCGTGCAGGCATTCCAGCCCGAGGGCGTTGACCAGCGGCTCGTTGAGGATTCGACCCCACAGCACCGCGATCCGCCGCAGCATCCGGGGACCGACGGGCCGCTCGGGCATGGCGACCGCCAGCAGCGCCGGCCGGCCGTCCGGGCCGGGCCCCTCGGGCACGGTCGCGTGGAAGGCGACGCGCAGAAAGCTCAGGTAGCCGGCAAGCCGGGTGTTGAGCGGGTTCTCCGCCCGTGTCCACCCGCCGAGCGCGTTCACGACGGCGTCCGCCGCTCCCGGCGCGGAGCCCTCGAACAGCTCCAGGACGCTCTGCGCCGCCTGGCCCAGCAGCGGAAGGTCGATGCGGTCGAGGTCGTCGGCGTCATCGGTGTCGTCCCGCTCGCCTTCGATCGGCTCGATCAACCAGAGAATCTGGCTGAGGGCGTCGGGGAGATCCGCCGGGCCGAGACTCGCGCCCCAGGCGCGGACCGCGGCCTTCCGCCGCTGCGGATGGAACGTGTGAACCCGCCAGTCGCGCAGCATCCTCGTCGTGACCGGGCGCAGCGACGGGTCGTGGTGCACGGCGATGCTCAGGGCCGCCCCCGCGGCGGCCCGCTGCCAGGGTCGGTCCTCGTCCGCCCAGGGCAGCAGCACCCGTAGCCGCATCTCGTCGAAGCCCCAGCTCGCCAACAGCCCGACCGCGGCCGCCGCGCGCACCCGCACCAGCACGTCCCGATCGCCGCCGAGAGCCGAGAGCCACTCGACAAGCACGGTGTGGACGCCGTCCTGCTCATGCCAGAGCCAGTTGAGGATCTTCCAGGCGTACCCGTCGTCACGCAGCCGGACCAGCTCGACCGTGATGTCGCCGTACGGTGTGTCGTCGGTGCCGACCTGGATCATGGCCCTGGCCGCCGCCAGCCGCGGCCCCCGGGGCCCGCTGAACAGGGAGGGCCCCGCCCCGGCCGCGGTCGTGCCCCGGTACCGGTACCGGTCACGGCGTGCGCCGCGGACGTCGCCGTCGCTGTTCGGCGACCCGGGATCTGTCGTGCGATCCGCCGGGTGGCCCTCCGGTGGGTCCGGGAACCGCGCGGCGTACAGCAGCCGTGCCTCAAGATCACGGCCGAGTCGGGTGACCTTCGAGTACGGCATCCCGTTGAAGACAGCCAGGGCGATGACGAAGGCCCGGTGGGTGGGGTCGTCGGTCCCCGTCATCCACGCCACGAACCGGTCGTCCAGGTACTCCTTCAGCCACTGCCGCAGATCGTCGCGTGCGCGCGGGTCCGCCGGCTCGCCCCGCGCCCAGGCGGAACCGGCTCCACGCGCCCACCGCTCGCCCAGCTGGGCCACCGCGTCGGCGCAGAACCCCTCCCGCAGCAGCGCCTCCACCATGGGCTCCAGGTCCGGGTCGGCCCGCACGGCGGCCCAGGCCTGCGCATGATCGATCCGGAGGTGCCGGGCGGCGTGGGCGGCGAGCAGGCGCAGGGCGTCCACCGGTGGTCCGCCGTCGTGCAGGAAGTCCTCGAGTTCGTCGCCGAAGACCGTGTCGGCGTCCACCGTCACGACCAGGTACACGCCGCCGGCCGCCAGCTCGTGGGCGAGCCGCTCCAGGTCGCTGCCGCGCAGCACATCGGCGTTCGGCGGCGTGCCGACATCGAACAGGAACCCGCGGCTGCCCGGCACGCCGGGCCCGCCCGCCGGCCCGGCCCCGGAGCCCGGCGGGTCGGTGAGCTCCGCCGTGCCGAGCTCACGCAGCCCGGTCTCCGCCCCCAGCCGGCTGATCCGGACCCGGGGTGACGCGGCGCCGCGCGGCGCGACGCCCGCACTCGCGGAGTCGTCGGGGACACCGGGGGCGTCGGCGGTCAGCACGTCATGAAGCAGGTACTCGGCGACGGCCGTCCGGCCCCAGCCTCGGCTGGCGCGCAGCACGACCAGATGCCGCTGCCGCAACGCGGTCCGCAGGGTCGGGTACACCGCCGGCGCCACGAAGGAGCGCACGACCCTCGCCAACTCGCGATCGCTGATCAGCCCGGGGACGCGCCGCCCCGCCGTACCGGATCCGGCGCCGACGGTCCCGGTCACGGCATCCTGGCGGCCACCGAAGATCACGTTTCCGCCGGAGACCGTGAAGTTCAGCCGAGCCGCGTTCAGCCCGAGGCCGAACAGCGCCGCGTCTTCGGCGGACTCGCGTTCCCGGACCAGGTCGCCGGCCTCCTGGCTGGCGCTGTCCCATCTCTGCCGGCGGGCGTCGTCCCCCCTGGCCTGCGCCGCCTCGGTATCACCCTCCGGTGGGGCGCCGCCCGGCCCGCCGGCGCCCCGCCCGTCGGCACCGTCACCGTCCTGCGGGCGGCCCCGGGCCGGCTGCCCGTGCGGCGGCTGCCCCTGGGGCTGCGGCTGGCGGGGGCCGGGCGGGCCGGCGTGCCCGGGCCGCGTCCCGTCCTGATCCGCGCCGGCCCGCGGTGGTGGATCCTGGCGCGGACCGGCCGGTCGAGGCCATCCGTCCCGGCCGGCCCCCGGCGGTGTCATGGCCGCACACCCGCCGTCAACGCCCCGTCCGGCGACGGCCTCCCAGCCGCCCCGCCGCGCTGCGAACAGAGCCGCGGAACAGAGTTGTGTGCGTCACCCACCAGTCACCCTCCGATTTCCGGTGCCCAGGATGCCACAGCTGACGGCCGTCAAATCCAGCGTTTGCCGGCATTCGCCCGGTGCCGGGTCACGGCTCCTGGCAGCAGGATCCGCGCGGATCGACGGCCGCCGGACCGTGCGACACCGCCACGGGGGCCCGGCCGCTCCCGCCGCGGGGTGTCTTTCCGTCCTCGGTGGCCGTCGGCTCACCTGGCCTGGGCGCCGACCATCCAGCAGGCCGCGGTGAAGCGGACCGCGGCGTCGTTCACATAGGGATCGAACGCGGCGCGGGCGGTTTCGACGACCTGTGTCCGAGTCCGCTCGTCCACCTCTCGCAGGGCCATGCCGACCGGGCCGAACCGGGTGAAGTACGGGACCAGCTCGTGTTCGGGAAACGCACAGGACACGTCGACGGGCCGGATGTCGATCCCGGCCCAGCCGCTCCGCGTCAGAACGCGCTCGACCCGGTCCGGATCGGCGAGGGCGAACTGCCCGGGCTCGTCCGGCCGGCGGGCGGGAAGGTTCGGCAGGAGCGGTGCCGCGGCGCGTTCGGCCGTTGTCATGAAGGGGTTCTCAGCGGTCCCGCGCCAGGCGACGAACCGGAGCTCGCCACCGTCCCTCGCGGCCCGCCGCAGGTTCGCGAAGGCGGTGACGGGGTCGCCGAAGAACATGACCCCGAATCGGGAGACGATCGCGTCGAAGGCGGCGGGCTCGAACGCGTGATCCTGCGCGTCGGCGCGGACGAAGACCGCCCGCACCCCCTCCCGCTCGGCCCGCGCTCTGGCCGCGGCGATCATCGGCTCGGAGATGTCCACGCCGACGCAGTGGCCGCTCGGCCCGAGCCGCCGGGCGAGAGCGGTCGTCGTGGCGCCCGTGCCGCAGCCGACATCGAGGACCTGTCCCGCGCCGCGGGCGGCGATCGCGTCGACGAGCAGGCCCTCGAACGACTTGAACATCCCGTCCGTCAGGGCCTGCGCCGCGACCCAGGCGTGTCCGGCCGGTCCGTTCCACCGCGCCGCCTGGCCGCCGTCCTCGGCGATACCCATGATCGACTCCTGGTTCTGTCTCGGCTTCGCTCACATGCGGCTCACACGGCCGGCTGATGTCGTCCGTCCTGCCGGGCGGGCGCCTCTGCCGGTCCGGCAGGACGGACGACATCAGCACCGGACCGACAGGACGGACCGAACGAACATGACCGACTGGGAGAGAACACCACGGATCGGCTGCCCCGGCGCGAGAACGGGTCGTCGGGGGCGTGCCAGCGGCGGGCCGCGACCGCGGTCGGGGCAGCCGACCGGATATCCGCTGTTCCTCGGACTGACGGTGGTGGCTTTGCTCGGGCTCACCGGCTGTCGGGCGGGTGCGGTCTCGGCGGCGGACTCCACCCCCGCCCCCGCAACCAGTGTCGCCGCCGGCGCTGAGGCCGCTGGCACGGCGACCGCTGGCACGGCGACCGCGGCGCAGCCGGCGGAGCCGTCGGTGCCACCGGGCGGCGCGGGTGCCGGCGGTCCCGGTTCGCTGACCGTCGACATCACCTCGCCGGTCGACGTCGCGGGGCATGTGTCGACGGCCGTGAGCTGCCAGTCCACCGCGCGGCGCTACGTCGAGTCCTCGACGGCCACGATCGAGGGCAGGACGGTGTCGCAGGGTGTTCGGGTCGCCGGCTACGACGGGCCGGGCAGCTACCCGGCCGTCATCACGGTCTCGGTCGTCGCGCCCGACTCCGGCCGCTACGCGATCGACGCGGTTCCCACCACCGTCGAGATCACCTCGGCCGGGGGTTCCGTGTCGTTCAGCGCGAGCACGTCCGGCGGCCGGACGCTCGCCGGCTCGATCGCCTGGGCCTGCTCCGCCTGACCTGGCGGGTGCCGCGGGAGAAGTTCGAGACGGGCCGTGCGGCGGCGATGAGTTTCTGTCGGTGGGTAGGTCCAATCTGTCGACTGCACGCGAGTGGCGGCCGCGAACCCCGCGCCCGCCGCACCTCGTGCCCGGCGGCGAAGGAGCCCACGATGCCCGCTCACGACACCACCCTCCCCGGCGCGCCCTGCTGGGTCGATCTCATGACCTCGGATCCGGCGAAGGCCCGCGAGTTCTACGGGGAGCTGTTCGGCTGGACCTCCGAGGAGCCGAACGAGCAGTTCGGCGGCTACTTCAACTTCGCCAAGGACGGCCAGCTGGTCGCCGGGGGGATGACGAAGCAGCAGGCGGAGCTGCCCGACGTCTGGTCGGTCTACCTGCTGACCCCCGACGCGGAGAAGACCGCCGCGGCCGTGCCCGCGCACGGCGGCACGGTGATGATCGCGCCGATGCCGGTCGCCGACCTCGGTGTCATGGCTGTCCTCACCGACCCGGGCGGCGCCGTGATCGGCCTGTGGCAGCAGGGCCTGCACCGCGGGTTCGGCGTCCTGGCCGAGCCGGGCGCGCCGGGCTGGTTCGAGCTGCTCACCCGCGACTACCCGGCCGCGGTCGCCTTCTACCAGGAGGTGTTCGGCTGGAAGACGAACGTCGTCGCTGACACGGACGAGTTCCGCTACACCGTGCTCGTCGACGACGCCGGCGAGCAGCACGCCGGGATCATGGACGCGTCGGGCTTCCTCCCCGAGGGCGTCCCGGCGCACTGGGGCGTGTACTTCGGCGTCGAGGACACCGACGCCGCGCTCGCCCTCACCGTCAAGCTGGGCGGCGCGGTCGTCCAGCCGGCCACGGACACCCCGTACGGTCGGCTCGCGGTCGCGACCGACCCCACGGGGGCGACCTTCAAGCTGGTGGGGCGCAACACCGAGGAGCCGGCGAAGGACTGAGAACGCCCGGGCGCCGTGCGGGCCGCGGGCGTCGGCCGCGAGCAGGCGGCAAGCCGACGCACCGCGGCGGTGGCCCCAACCTGCCCGCCGCCGGCGATCCCCCGCTGGACCCTGGACCGGCTGGGGCCAGGCCGGTCACCGTCAGGACGAGAGGCGCTCGATGACGTGGGGGATACCCGAGTCGTGGGCGCCACTGCGGCGGATGAAGGTCATCGCCCTGGTACGCAGCCGCCATCCTTCGGCGGTGCGCAGGTAGGTGTCCCTGTAGTAGCCGATGCGCATGTCGTGCTGGGAGTGCTCGATGAAGCACAGCGGCTGGGTGCCGGTGGCGTTGGTTCCGTCGTCGGCGAGGTCGATGAGCGGGGTACCGGTGAGGAACAGGCCCTTGGGAGCGGCGGCGACCAGCGTCGGGAAGTCCTTGAGGGCGAAGGTGTCCCCGAAGGCGGTGTAGGTGCCGTCCGGTGTGAAGACCTTGAGGAGCCCCTCGACGTCGCTCTGTGTGATCGTCACCGCGTAGCGGGCGAGGAGCTGCTGGATCTCGACCAGGTCATCGGTCCGGCTCGGCCCGGTGGGGGCGGATCCGGCGGTGGGCTGGGTGGTGGGCTCAGTAGACAAACTGCTTGCCGCCCTTCATGACGAACGGGACCCGCTGCAGGACGCGGATGTCCTCGAGGGGGTTGCCGCGCACGCCGATGACGTCGGCGAGCAGGCCTTCGGCCAGCCGGCCGCGGTCGGTGACGTCGATGAGGTCCGCGCCCACGATGGTCGCGGCCTGGATCGCCTGCAGCGGGGTCATGCCCCGGTCGACCAGGGCGACCAGTTCGAGAGCGTTCTTGCCGTGCGGGATCGCCGGCGCGTCGCTGCCGACAGCGATCTTCACGCCGGCCTCGATGGCGTTGCGGATGGAGGCCTTGGCCCGCGGGAAGATGAGGGCGGCCTTCGCCTGGATCTCCGGTTCGGCGTCGCGCAGCACCGGCATGTTGTCGATCAGCGCCTGGGTGGCGACCACCCACACGTCCCGCTTGATCAGCAGGTTGATCGTGTCGTCGTCGATCATGAAGGCGTGCTCGATGCAGTCGACACCGCACTCGACCATCTGCTGGACGGCTTCCGAGCCGTGGGTGTGCGCGGCCACCCGCAGACCGCGCCGGTGCGCCTCGTCGGTGAGTGCCAGCACCTCCTCGTTGGAGTAGTGCCGGGAGCCGGAGGGGCCGCTGCTGTGGGACATGGCTCCACCGGAGCCGCACATCTTGATGACCTGGGCGCCGTGCTTGATGTTGTGCCGGACGGCCCGGCGGATCTCGTCGGGCCCGTTGGCCAGGCCCTCCTCGACGGTGAGCTGGAGGACGTGCGGGGCGAACGCGCCGAACATGGTGGGGTCGAGGTGCCCGCCGGTCGGGGTGATGGCGTGGCCGGCGGGGACGACGCGCGGGCCGTCGATCCAGCCGGCGTCGATCGCCTTCATCAGTGCGACGTCGAGCAGGTAGCCGCCGGTCTTGCAGAACAGGCCGAGGTTGCGCACCGTGGTGAAGCCGGCGCGCAGGGTGCGGCGGGCGTTCTGGGTCGCGCGCATCATCCGCAGCGGCGGGTCGTCGCGCATCTGCCCGGTCAGTGGGTGTTCGCCGGGGCCTCCCATCAGGAGGTTGAGTTCCATGTCCATCAGGCCAGGCAGCAGGATCAGGTCGCCGAGGTCCAGGACCTCGCCCTCGGGCTGGCCGCCGAGGCCGACGATCCGCTCACCTTCGATCTTCAGGATCCCGGGCCGGGTGATCTCCCCGGTGTCCACGTCGAGCAGGCCGGCGGCCTTGAGTGTCAGCACCCTGTGTTCTCCTTGTCCGCGGTGACGAGGCTGATCGCGATTCGGTGCCACAACCAGCAGAAACCCCGCTCTCACAGTTAAGTACCAAATTCTCACGAGGTGGGGGCGCGCGTCACCGTCCCGGGGGCCGTCAGGCGCCCCGCCGGCATGGTCAGCTGGCGGGTCCGCGCCCAGCGTGGGCGGTGGCCACGGCGATCGCGGCCTGCCCGAGTGCCAGACCACCGTCACCCGGCGGGACCACCCGGTGCGTGAGAACCTCGAATCCGGCGGCGGTGAGCCGGGCCCGGCAGGCCCGCACCAGGAGAACGTTGGCGAACACGCCTCCGGTCAGCCCGACCAGGCCGACGCCGTGGCGGTGCCGGGCCGCCAGCGCGACCCGGGTCACCGCGTCGGCGACCGCCAGGTGGAACGCGGAGGCGAGCGCGGCCGGGGCGAGGCCCGCGCGCAGCCCGCCGACGATTCCCGCGATCACCGGCGCCGGATCGAGCACCCGACCGTCGAACCCGAACCCGAACCCGAACCCGGACCCGGACCCGGACCCGGCCGCGAGCGGCGGTGGCGCGTCGGCGGCGAGGGCCTCCAGCTCACCGGCGGCCTGCGCCTCGAAGGTGCTCCGCTGCCGCACGTCGAGCAGGGCGGCGACCGCGTCGAACAGACGACCCATGCTGCTGCTGGGCACGCAGGACACGCCCCGGTCCACCATCGCCCGCAGCGCGCGCAGCTCCGTGGGGGCGCAGGCGCGCACCGGCGCCAGGTCGGTCCTCCAGCCGAGCCCGGCGGCGGCGAGGTGGGCCAGGGCACAGCGGTACGGAGCGCGCGCGGCGGCGTCACCGCCCGGCAACGCGACGGGACGCAGGTGCGCCACCCGGTCGGCGTGGGTGACCTCCGGGCCGACCAGCAGCGCCTCGCCACCCCAGACCGTCGCGTCGAGCCCGTAGCCGGTGCCGTCGAAGGCCATCCCGAGGATGGTGTCGCCGAGCCGGCCGTGTTCGGCGAGCAGCGCGGCCACATGGGCGTGGTGGTGCTGGACCAGGTGGATCCGCTCGCCCCGGCCGGCCGCCCGCCGGGCCGCCCAGTCGCGGGTGCGGTAGCCGGGGTGCAGGTCCGCGGCGACGGCCGTCGGCTCGGCGGCGTACAGGTCGCCCAGCCGGGCGCTCGCGTGCTCCAACGCCCGCAGCGCGGCGAGCCCGCCCATGTCGCCAAGGTGCTGCGAGACGATCGCCCGGTGCCCGGCGGTCAGGCAGAACGCGGACTTGCCGTCGCCGCCCACGGCGAGCACCGACTCCACCGGCCGGCCCAGGTCCACCGCCAGCGGCACGTAGCCGCGGGAACGGCGCAGCGGCAGCACCTGCTCGCCGTCCCAACGCAGCACCGAGTCGTCGCACGGCTGCAGGATCGGCCGGTCGTGCAGGAGGAACGCGTCGGCCAGCCCGGCCAGCCGCCCACCCGCGCCGTCCTCGTCCGCGCCGCCGCCGCCGGCGGCGTGGGCGTCGGCGTCGGCGTCGGCGAAACAGATCGGGTCACCGGAGCGGTTGCCGCTGGTCATCACCAGCGCCCGGGGCGGCGGCGGGCCGTCGCCGGGCACCGGCGCGAACAGCAGATGGTGCACCGGCGTGTACGGCAGCAGCAGGCCCACCAGCGCGCTCGCGGGCGCGACCCGGTCCGACAGGGGGGCGTCGGGCCGGCGCCGGGCGAGCACGATCGGAGCGGCCGCGCAGGTGAGCAGCTCCGCCTCGGCCGCCGAGAGATCGGCCAGCTCGGCCGCCGTCGCCAGGTCACGCACCATCACCGCGAACGGCCGGTCGGGACGTCCCTTGCGGGTGCGCAGGAGGTCGACGGCACGGTCGTCGTCCACGCGGCAGGCCAGGTGGAAGCCGCCGATCCCCTTGACCGCCACGATCCGTCCCGCCGCGAGGGCGCGTTGCGCGGCGGCCAGCGCGGCATCCGTGCCGTGGGTCTCGAAGCCGGGGGTCCCGAACGTCTCCCGGGGGCCGTCGACGGTTGTCCCGGTGGCGTCGGCGGGACGGGCCGCGCGGAACCACAGCCGCGGCCCGCAGTCCGGGCAGCAGACCGGTTCGGCGTGGAAGCGCCGGTCGCGCGGGTCGGTGTACTCGGCGGCGCACCGTGGGCACATCGGGAACCGGGCCATCGTCGTGGTGGCCCGGTCGTAGGGCAGCGCGTCGATGATCGTGAAACGCGGTCCGCAGTTCGTACAGGTGACGAAGGGGTGGCGGTACCGCCGGTCCGCCGGGTCGAACAGCTCCCGCAGGCAGTCGGCGCAGACGGCGACGTCGGGTGCCACCATGGTCCGCGGGCCGGCCGCGGCCGTGCTGGCCACGATCCGGAAACCGGTGTCGGCGTGTGTTGTGGATCCCGGCCCGTCGGCGGCCCGGACGCAGCTCTGGTCGGTGACGCTCACCCGGTCGATCCGGGCCAGCGGCGGTGCCGGCGCGGTCAGCCGGCGCAGGAACTCCGCGACCGCCGCCGCGTCGCCCTCCACCTCGGCGACGACGCGACCGGCCTCGTTGCCGACGACACCGGTCAGCCCCAGCGCGGTGGCGAGGCGGTGCACATGGGGCCGGAACCCGACCCCCTGGACGACTCCCTCCACCGCCACCCGCCGCCGCACCCGCCCGGGGCCCGCCACCGGCCTCGGTGGCGACATCCCGGGCGGGCCTGTCACGTCGCCCGGTTCGTCGCGACGTGCCGGGCGATCTCGTCGAGCACCTCCCGGACCGCGGCGGCGGCGGCGGTCTCGCCGCTGCGCTCGAAGACCGAGCGGGCCTCGTGCAGCACCGCCGTCGCCTGTGGGAAGGCCCCCAGGTGCGCCAGCGCGTTGCCCTGGTTGGCCAGCGCGCGGGCGTAGCCGAGCGGGTCGGCCAGGCCCTCGCGGGTGGTGATGACCTCCTGGTAGCGGCCGACCGCCTCGACCAGGTTGTCCCGCCGGTGCGCGGCCGGCGCGTAGACGAGCGCGTTCGCGAGGCTCAGCTGGGTGCTCGCCCACTGCTCGGGATGGGACTGGCGGGTGTACACGGTCAGCGCGGTGCGCAGGCCCTGCATGGCGACCCCGATCCGCAGCTGGTCGGACGCGGAGTTCATCGGCATGGCCAGGTAGGCGCCGGCCAGGTTGACCTGCGCGGACGCGAACAGTTCGGGGGCGGTGTCGACGGTGATCAGGCGCAGCGCGGCCAGGTAGTGCTCGGCGGCGGTCCGCAGGCCGGCCAGGTCGTCCCCGGCCAGCTCGTGGTGGACCGATCCGAGTGTCAGGTGCAGCTCGGCGCGTCCGGTGGCCAGGTCGGTGTGTTCCAGCGCCGCCAGCGCGGCGGTCAGGTCGGTGGCGACGGCGGGGGTCGGTCCCTCGGCGTCGCGGCGCAGTCCGGCGGCCGTCGCCATGAGCTGGGCGGCCAGCCCGGGGGAGGGGTCGGCGGCGGCGGCGACGCCCTCGCCGAGCATCCGCGCGGCGTCGTCGAGGCGGCCGGCGGCCATCGCGTGCGCGGCGTGCGCGGACCACACCAGGGCCGCGATCTCCCCGGTCTCCCCGGTCAGCGCCGGCGGTTCGTCGAGCTCGCCGAGGGCGAAGCGGACGACGTCGACCAGGATGCCCAGCTCGGCGCCGAGCGCCTCGCGCAGCGCGGCCGGGTCCTCCGGGGGCCGGCCGGCCGGGCGGAGCACGAACCGGTTGTAGCGGGTGACCGGGTCGTCGCCGCGCAGCAGATCGACCGCCGCGATCACGTTTCCGCGGTAGGCGAGCTCGAGGGCGGCCAGCTCCGGTGGCCAGGCGGCGGGCAGCCGGCCGTCCGCCAGCGTGCGGCACAGCCCGGACGTCGTCTCGCCGCCGGGGACCAGGAGGAATCCGGCGGGCAGCGGGAACACCCCGACGGGCTGCGGACGCGCGCAGCCGGCGTAGGTGTCGGTGCCTCGCGGCGCGGATGGCATCGGTACCCCTTTGTCAGGTGGGCGCGCGCGGGGTCGGTCGGCGCGTGGACGCCTTCGGCAGGCAAACGTTATGTGCCAGGTGCCCGGACCCCGATCGACAGTGGACGGACGCTGCCACCAACGCGCCCGGCCGTTCGGGACGCCGGAGCGCGGCTCCGAAGCGCCGGTCCGCGCGGCGGTCCGCGCGGCGGCCCGTCAGGCACCGCCATGACCTCACTAGGTAGAACCTAGTTCTCGTAAATAAAAGTACGCAGCCGAGCATTTATGTAGACGTTGACTCCGCTAAAACAGCGTGACACAGTTCACTCCCCGACGGCCCGGTATGCCGTGCGTGGCCACGTCAGCGGGCACTGGAGAGAGGACGACGATGATCCGTACGAGGCGATTACTCGCCACCGCCGCCGTAGGCGCCGTGGCGCTGATCCTGGGGGCGTGCGGTGGTGGTGGCGACGGTGACAGCGCCACGGGCACCGCCGCGACGGGCGCCACCGGGACGCCGGTGGCGGGCGGCAGGGCGCGGATCCTCATGCTGGCCGACACGAGCAGCATGGACCCGGCCAAGCTCGGCAACGCCTACGCGGCGACGGCCGTCGTGGGCAACGCCCTGTACGGGACACTGATGATCGACGACGACAAGGGCCAGGTCGTCCACAAGATGGCCGAGTCGTTCACGACCGGTGACGACGGCGCCACCTTCGAGCTCCGCCTGCGGCCGGGGCTGGTCTTCTCCGACGGCAGCCCGCTCGACGCCGCCGCCGTGAAGTTCAACTGGGAGCGCCTGAAGGACCCCGCGAACGCGTCGAGCTACCGCGGTGAGGCCGCGCTGGTCGCCTCCACCGAGGCGGTGGACGCCCGCACCCTGAAGATCTCGATGGTCGAGCCGGTGCCGAACTTCGCCGAGGTCGTCCTCAGCACGGGAATGAACTGGATCGCCTCACCCGCGGCCCTGCAGCGCGGCGCACAGGTGTTCGAGCAGAACCCCGTCGGCGCCGGCCCGTTCAAGCTCGAGCACTGGACCCGGCAGGCCGACATCGAACTGGTGAAGAACCCGCGCTACTGGGACGCGCCCCGGCCCTACCTTGACAGCCTCACGATCCGCGCGGCCGTCGAGTCCAGGCAGCGTTACAACACCCTGCTCACCGGGGGCGCGGACGTCGCCGTCGAGTCGGACTGGGTCAACCTCCACAAGGCCGCGGAGGCCGACCTCCCGAGCATCAGCAAGCCGGTCAACGGCGGCATCTTCATGGCGCTCAACCTGCGCCGGGCACCGTTCGACGACATCCGGGCCCGCCAGGCGGTGGCCGCGGCGCTCGACCTGCAGGCACTGAACCTGGCGGTCTACGAGGGCGACGGGCAGCCCGCCGAGACGCTGTTCGACGACACCTCGCCCTTCTACTCTCCGACGCCCCTGCGACGCGCGGACCGGGCGAAGGCGCAGCGCCTGTTCGACGAGCTCGCCGCGGAGGGCAAGCCGGTGACCTTCACGTTCACCAGCTTCCCCAGCTCCGAGAGCCGGGCGATCGCCGAGAACGTCCAGGCCCAGCTCAGCGGCTTCAAGAATGTCAAGGTGCAGGTCAAGGTCGTCCAGCTCGCCGACTACGGCAGGATGAACGCGACGCACGACTTCGACACGTTCATCACCTCCGCGTTCTTCCGGGACCCGGAACCGAAGCTGTACACCGCGTTCTACGGCGGCCGGCCCACCAACGTGGCCGGGGTCGACGACGCGGCGCTCAACGAGGCGCTGAGCGCCGGGCGGACCTCGTCCGCGGAGCCGGACCGCAAGGCCGCCTACGACACCGTCCAGCGGCGGCTGACCGAACTGACCCCCGGGATCTTCCTCCAGCGGGTCGCACTCAGCGCCGTCTCCGGCAAGAACGTGGGCGGTCTCGCGCAGTACGGGCTCGGCTCGTTGCTGCCCGAGGAGCTGTGGATGCAGAAGTAGGTCCGGGCGCCGGCCCCGGCCCGGTATGGATCAGACGGGTTCGGGGCCGGGTGCGGTCAGCGCCGCGCAGGACCAGGTGAAACCGGCGCCGGTGCTTATGACCAGGGCCGTCTCACCGGGCGCGAGCAGCTCGCGGTCGAGCAGGTCGGCGATGCCGGCGGTCAGGTCGCCCGCGCCGAGGTGCCCGGTGGAGCGGCCGAAGTCGACCGCCTCGGCGCCGGTCAGCCGTTCGACGACCGGGCCGAAGACCGACCGCAACGGACCGCGGTGCACCCGCGGCAGCACCACGCACCGCAGCCGCGGGCTGCCCACGTCGGCGCCGGCCTCCTTCATGGCCAGCCCCAGCAGGGTCTCGAGACGTTCCCGTTCGGTCGCCCGGTAGCCGGAACTGCCGTTGCGACGCAGGTAGGCGCGTTTCGTGCGGCGGACGTCGACCGACTCCGCCGCCGAACGCGCGGCGGCGCCGAACGGGTCGTCACCACGGTGCATGGCCTCCAGGTTCGGCGCCGACACCGAGGTCACCGACACCAGCCGCAGCCCCGCCGGAATGTCGGCCGCGGACGCCGCGGGGCTCGTCCGGCTCACCAGCACCGCGCTCGCGCCGTCCCCGTAGGCGACGCCGAGGTCGCTGTTCCAGCGGTCGAAGCCCGGCGGGTGGAAACGGTCCGCGGTGGTGACCAGCACCCGGGTCATCGTCGGGTCGCCGAGCAGGTGGGCGGCCGCGGACTGCAGCGCCGCGGCACCCCCGTTGCACATCTGCTGGATCCCGACGGGCATCGCGTCGTGCGCGCCGAGCTGGTCGGCGATGTAGTGCGCGGGTGACCAGAAGTCGTGCCCCTGGTAGTAGCTCCAGGCGTGCAGGAGCAGATCCAGCTCGGCGCCGCGCCAGCCGGCCCGGGCCAGCGCCGCGTTGGCGGCGAGCACCGCCATCTCCGGCGCGGACGGCCCGTCCGACACCGCCAGCGCGGTGTAGCCCGTGTCCTCGGGTGTCGCGCCGACCTCGGAGGGCGGCTGCCGGCGCGGGGGAAGCCAGGTCGCGGCAGCGTTGACGTGGATGGTGTCAGTCCTCATGTGGTCGCGATCTCCCCAGCGGGTGGCGGGCAGGGCGGCAGGGCACAACGGGAACCACCATCGACCTGTCAAGGATAGGCGGAACCTTCAGCGGTGTCGCAAAGACCTGGAAACGAAGCCCGGTCGGCCAGGTGACGTATCCGCGGACCGTCGGTGGTCGGTACGCAGGATTTCAGGCCGCCGCCGCGGGCCGGGATGCGGGACACTGCCGGGATGGCCCGACCGCACCCGCCCGCCGCGGAACCGCCGCTGTCCACCGGTGGGTAATCACGCGGACCTGCGTCTCGGTGCGGGGCTCCTGCTCCTGCTGGCGCTCGCCGTGGGCGCGCTCACCTGGGCCCGGGTCGGCCGGCGCCGCGACGTCCTCACCGCCTCGCTGCGCGCCGCGATCCAGCTCACGCTCATAGGCCTGGCCCTGCGCGGGGTCTTCGCGGCCCCGCCGACCACGGTGATCGTCGTCGTGCTCATGCTCACCGCGGCGGTGGGGACGGCGGCCCGCCGGCTCACCGAGCTCGCGCCCGCCGGCCGGGCGGTCCTCGTCTCCTGCGTGGTCGGGGCCGGCCTGCCGATGGGCGTGGTCTTCGCGGTCGGCGCGCTCGAGCCGTCCACCCGGAACCTGATCGCGCTCACCGGCAGCCTCGTCGGCGGGACGATGACGTCCTGCACGCTCACCGGGCGGCGGCTGGCCCAGGGGCTCCGGCTGCGGTGGGAGGAGGTCGAGGGCTGGCTCGCGCTCGGCGCGACGCCGCGGCGGGCATGCCTGGACATCGCGCGCGACAGCGTCTCCGAGGCGCTGGTCCCCGCGCTCGACCAGACCCGCACCGTCGGGCTGGTCACCCTGCCCGGCGCGTTCGTCGGAGCGCTGTTCGGCGGGGCCTCACCCGGGCAGGCGGCGCGTTTCCAGCTGGTCGTGCTGGTCGGCCTGCTCGCGGCGGAGAGCATCGCCGGGGTCGCGCTGGCCCACCTGCTGGGCGCGCCGAGCCGCCTGCCCGGGGTCGCGGCGGACGGCGAGAGCCAACCGGGCGGCGGGCCCGCGGCGGGCCTGCGCGATGCCGGTCGCCGCGGCCTCGCCCGAACCCGGATCCGGGGGCGTGGCGGCGCGCCGTGAGCCCAGCAGGACCGTCGCCCCGCCCAGCAGGGCGAACCCCGCGGCGATCAGGTAGGCGGCGGCGAACGGCCCGGGGCGCAGAGTGTCGGTGACGACCGCGGACAGCAGGCTCGTGCCGACGACGCCGCCGATCTGGCCCGCCGTCTGCTGCAGGGAGGTGACCAGCCCGAAACTGCCCTCTGGCACGGCGTTGCTGGCGAGCACGATCAGCGGCGGCTGCGCGTGCCCGAAGGCCAGGCCGCTGCCGATCAGGCCGATGATGACCAGCCACAGCGCATCGGAGCGGGTACCGAAGGCCATCACGATCAGTGCGATCATGTAACCCGCGCCGGCGGTCGAGGCGAGCGCGCGCGGCCCGATCCTGGTGCCCACCCAGCCCGCCGACGGCGCGGCCAGCGCGATCGACAGCGTGCGGCACATCGTCACCACCGAGGTCAGAGCCACCGACAGGCCGAAGACCCCCTCCAGCAGCAGCGGGGTCACCAGGAAGTTCCCCAGGTGCGCCGCGGAGACCAGGAACGAGGTCAGCCCGGCGGTGCGGACATCCCGGCTGGCCAGCAGCTCCATCGGGACGACCGGGTCGGCGCTGCGCCGCTCGACCACGGTGAGCAGCCAGAACAGTGGGATCACCGCGACGAGCAGCGCGATCACGACCGGCCGCGGCCCCCACGCCGCCGCCCGGTTCACCCCGAAGGTGAGCGCGAAGACGGCGGCGGCCAGCACCACCGCGCCGGTGCGGTCCAGCGGGCGGCGCTGCCCGCCCCGGTCCGGTGGCAGCACCCGGACCGCCGCGACCAGCGGGATGACCGCGATCCCGGCCTGGATGAAGAACACCGCCCGCCACCCGACGGCGTCGATGATCAGCCCGCCGACGGCGAGACCGGTCACCGCCGCCCCGGACAGCACTCCCGACGCCCACGCCGAGGGACGCACCCGTTCCTGCGGCGGGAAGACCGCGAACAGCATCGCGAACGACGCCGGGATCGTCGCCGATCCCGCGAGCTGGGCGATGATGCGGAATCCGATCAGCGACGCGGCGTCCCACGCGAGCCCGGTCGCCAGCGAGAACACGACGGCGAGGGTCGTACCGATCAGGAACGTCCGCCGGTGGCCCCGGATGTCGCCGATCCGACCGAGGATGGGCATGGCCACCGCGAGGGCGAACAGCGAACCGGTGACCGCCCAGGAGACCACCCCGGTGCTGGAACCGAGGTCGTCGGCCACCGTCCGCAACGAGACGGTGAGCAGCGTCGCGGTGAAGGTGGTCGCGAACATCGCGGCCAGGCAGGTGAGCAGGACCTGCCGCCGCGCGGCGGGTCCCTCGTGCGTGGCGTCCCCGGGCACGGTCGGCATTCGCGTTCTCCCCCCGCGTGGGCGCGGGCGGCGCCAACCTTCCGATCGTCCGTCGCGGTAGCGCTCGCGAGCAACCAATCCGTCGCGCGGTGACCGGTTCGCCCCGCTGGTCTCAGAGGTGCGGTGCCGCCTGCGCGGTGGCCTCGCCGGCCTCCGGGACGCCGGGGCGCGCCAGCAGGCCGCAGATGATCCCGCCGACCGCGAGGATGGCCGCGCCCCAGGCGAACGCGGTGGTGTAGCTGTGCACCGAGGCCGCGGCGAGGACGTCCGCGGTGGGCGTGCGGCCGTGCAGGTAGTCGCTGGTGGCGCTGGCGGCGATGGTGCTCAGCAGCGCGGTGCCGATGGAGCCGCCGACCTGCTGGGCGGTGTTGACCGTCGCCGAGGCGACGCCGGCGTCGCGGGGCTCGACGCCGCTGGTGGCGGCGTTCATCGCCGGTGACGTGGCGAGGCCGAGGCCCAGGCCGATGACCACGAGGGCCGGCAGGATGTCGGCCAGGTAGGTGCTGTCGACGTCCAGCGCGGTGAGCCAGAGCATGCCGCCGGCGGCGGCGAGCATGCCGCCGCTGATCATCAGGCGGGCGCCGACGCGGGGGAGCAGGAGGCTGGTCGCGGTGGTCGCGGTGATCATCACCGCGGCGACCATGGGCAGGAAGGCCAGACCGCTGCGGATCGGCGAGAAGCCGAGGTTCTGCTGCAGGTAGTAGGTGAGGAACAGGAAGATCCCGAACATGCCGATGCCGACGGCGAAGACCGTGAGGTACGCGGCGGCGCGGTTGCGGTCGAGCAGGACCCGCATCGGCAGCAGCGGGTGGGCGACCCGCGTCTGCAGCACGACGAAGACCGCCAGCAGCACGGCGCCGGCGACCAGGCAGCCCCAGGTGCCGAGGGCGGACCAGGAGTGGGTCTCGGCGTTGGCGAACCCGTAGACGATGGCGAACAGGCTGGCCGAGACGGTGAGCGTGCCGGGGAGGTCGAGGTGGGGACGGTCGTCGCTGGGCGTGTGGTGCAGCAGCGCGGCGCCGCCGGCGAGGGCCAGGACCGCGAACCCGAGGTTCACGTACAGGCACCAGCGCCAGTCCAGGTACTGGGTGAGGACACCGCCGAGCAGCAGCCCCACGGCGCCGCCGACGATGGCGACGGCGCTGTAGATGCCGAACGCCCGGGCGCGTTCCCGCGCGTCGGTGAAGGTCGTCGTCAGCAGGGCGAGGACGGCGGGGGCGAGCAGCGCGCCGAACACGCCCTGGGTGGCGCGCGCGACCACCAGCATGCCGAAGCTGGTCGCCGCGCCACCGACCGCGGACGCGACCGCGAAGCCGGCCAGCCCGACCAGCAGGGTCCGCTTGCGGCCGAACAGGTCGGCGACGCGCCCGCCGAGCAGCAGCAGGCTGCCGAAGGCCAGGGCGTACGCGGTGACGACCCACTGCCTGGCGTCGTTGGAGAAGCCCAGGTCCCGCTGGGCGGAGGGCAGCGCGATGTTCACGATCGTCGCGTCGAGGATCACCATCAGCTGCGCGACGGCGAGCACGCCCAGAACCAGCCAGCGGCGGGCGTGGTGTGGGTTGGCCGCCTCGGACCCGCCCGCCCGGGGCGTGGGGATCGGGTCGGGGGGTCGGGCTCCGCTGGTCACGAGGCCAGTGGCGTCGTGGCTGGTGGTGGTCATGGGCGTGGTTCCCCTCAGGCGAAAGGATCGGAGGAACTTCCTCCACTTTTGCTCGAGGGGAACGCTAACGCAAAGTGGAGGATCATCCTCCAAGTGGAGAGTGTGACTCCGATCTCGTGGTAGATTCGTAAGGTGACCCTCACACCAGAAGCCGGTCCGGCCGACCCGGCCGGACCGGTGGCGGCTGAGCGGCCGCTGCGCCGCGACGCGGAACGCAACCGCCGGCGCATCCTGGCCGCGGCCAGGGAGCTGTTCGCCGAGCGAGGCCTCGAGACGACGCTCGACGACATCGCTCGGCACGCCGAGCTCGGCATCGGCACGGTCTACCGCCGGTTCCCCAGTCGGGAGCACCTGGTCGAGGCCCTGTTCGAGGAAAAGATCGACCACATGGTGACCCGCGCCGAGGGCGCCGCGGCCCAGGCCGACTCCTGGACGGCCCTGGTCGACTTCCTGATCTTCACGATCGAGGCCCTGGCCACCGATCGCGGCCTCTACGAGATCATGGTCAGCTCCACGTACGGCCGCGACCGCATCGCCGCCTCACGCGAGCGCCTGGGCCCGGTCGTCGGCCAGCTCGTGGCGCGCGCCCAGGCCGACGGCCACCTGCGCGCGGACATCGAGATGACCGACATCGCGCTGATCCAGATGATGATCGGGGCGGTCGCCGAGTACAGCCGCCAGACCGACCCGCGCCTGTGGCGGCGTTACCTCACCATCCTGCTCGACGGCCTGCGCCCCCGGCGCGACGGGCCCACCCCGCTGCCGCGGCCCGCTCTCGCCCACACCGACCTCGACGAGGCCATGCGAACCTGGCGGCCCGCCCGCCGCTGACGGCCCGCCGGGCGGATCAGATACTGGTCAGCTGCCGGAACCGGCTGCCGTGGAAGACCAGCGGGGTGACGTTCGCGTCGGAGTCCAGCGCGTGGATCCGCAGCAGCGCGATCAGGTGGTCGCCGGCGGGCAGCTCGCTGACCAGTTCGCATTCGAGCGTCGCCGCCGACCCGGCGACGAACAGGGCGCCGCCGGCGGTCGAGGTCAGGTCCATGCCGGCGAACCGGTCGCCGTCGCGGGCGGCCAGCTGGCGCGCCGCCAGGTCGTGGGCCTCACCGAGGACACTGACCCCCAGCCGGTCGAGCACCCGCAGCCGGGGCCAGGTGCTGGACGAGTTCGCCACGCACACCGAGACCAGCGGCGGGTCCAGCGAGACCGAGGTGAACGAGCTCACCGCCATCCCGACCGGCTCCCGGCCGGCGAGCCCGCACACGGCGGTGACGCCGCTGGGGAAACAGCCGAACGTCGTGCGCAGCAGGCGCCGGTCGACCGCCGCGGCGTCGACGGCGGTCAGCTGGGCGTTGACCATCCAAGGTCTCCTCTCGCCGGGAGTCTCCCGCGACCACTCGCGCCTCCGGCCGGAGGGCACGCCTCACGCGGGCCCCTGCGCCGCGGGCCCGCGTCACTCCGCTCACCTAGGACGTCCTTCGGCCGCCTTCTCTTCCCTTTCCGCACAGGGAATTTTCCGGTCCCGGTATCCGGCGAGGTGGGGCGCTGGACGGCTCGGGCGGCGCGCCGCGCCGAGCCGTGGCCCCGCCGGCCTGCGGCGCGGTCCTCCCCCGCGGGCGCTGTGGACAGCCACTCACTGTGCCGCCTAGACTTCCCCACGTGTGCGGTGATCTGTTCCTGACTCGCCGTATTTATCTGGACTGCGAGCGGGTCAACGGCGCGACCTGTCGCTAGCGCCGCCGCCTGCCCGGCCGGCGATGCCCGGCCGGTTGACATTCCCCCTCGGGCGGCCGCGCGCACGGAGCGAACGGTTGGATCGAGACGTCGCCCTTCCCCGCAAGCCGGTCAAGGAACATCCCCACAGCCACGGTCGGGCCGTCCGGCCGGGCCCGCGGGCCGTTCCGCGCGCAGAAGGCAGTACAGAGTGCGATTCCACGTGCTGGGGCCGCTGGAAGTGATCCGGGACGGCCAGCCCATCGTCGTACCCGGTGTCCACCAGCGCGCCACGCTCGGCTTCCTGCTCCTGTATCCGAACACGGCGGTGGCCACCAGCAGGTTGCTGCGGGCCCTCTGGGACCAGGACCCCCCGGTGACCGCGCGCAAAATGGTGCAGAACGCGGTGGCCGGCCTGCGCCGGACGCTGAGCGGCGGGGCGGACGTGCTGACCCGGCCCCCCGGCTATCAGCTCAGCGTCCGCACCGACCAGGTGGACCTGCCCGCCTTCCAGGATCTGAGCGCGCGTGGCCGGACGGAGCTCGCCGCCGGTTCGTGGGCCGCCGCGGCCGCGACCCTGGCGGCCGCGCTCGGTCACTGGCGCGGGCCCGCGCTGGCCGACCTGGTGGAGGAGGGCCTGGCCTGGCCGGAGGTCGCCGCCCTGGACAGCGCGCGCATGGTGACCTTCGAGGACTGGGCGCAGGCGCAGCTTGCCCTCGGCCACCACCAGGAGCTCGTGCCCGAGCTGGAGGCGGCTGTCGAGGCGACCCCGCTCCGGGAACGGCTGACCGGGCTGCTGATGCTGGCGCTCTACCGCTGCGGCCGGCAGGCCGACGCGCTCGAACGCTACCGGCGAACCCGGGGTGCCCTTGTCGACCAGCTCGGTCTCGATCCCGGGCATGAGCTGCAGCGGCTGGAACGCGCGATCCTGGACCACGAACCCTGGTTGACCCCGCGGTCGACGGCCGCGCTCACCTCCCGTCACGGCGCGCTTCTCACCCCGGGTCGTCTGATCACGGGTAGCGGTGCCATCACGGGTGGCGGTGCCGGCAGGGACAGCTGGGCCGGCAGGGACCGCGGTGCCGGCAGGGACCGCGGAGCGTTCGCCGTGAGCCGTGGTGTCGCGGCCGCCGGCGACGGCGGTGTGAGGCCGTCCGCGGTGGAGGCCGTCCCCGCCCTGGCCCCGGGCATGCGCTCCGCCCGGAAATGGGTCAGCGTCCTCGCCGGCCGCCTCGAGATCGGGTCCGGGAGCTCGGAGCTCTCCGACCCGGAGGACGCCGACCGGATCCTGCGGGCCGTCACCGCCACGGTCCGGGCTGAGACCGCCCGTTTCGGCGGTGAGGTCCACACCGCCCTCGGCTCGGTGTGGATCGCGGTCTTCGGTCTGCCCCGCACCCGGGAGGACGACGCCGAACGCGCCGTACGCGCGGGCCTGGCGATCCGGCGGGCCGTCGCCGCGTCGGCCGAGGCGTCCGCGTGCGGAGCCGGGCAGTACGACCTGCGGATGGCCGTCACCACCGGAGAGGTCCTCGCGACCCTCAGCCAGGCCACGCCGGCGGCCGCGGCGTCGCCGGCCTCCGCGGGGATGTCGGGGGACGTCACCGGCCGGTGCATGCGCCTGCTGGCCGCTGTGCCCCGGGGGGAGCTACGGGTCTGCGAGGCGACCAGGGCGGCCTCCGACGGAGCCTTCACCCATGCCCTGACGGATGAGCACGGCCGGGGTGTCGGCGGTGTGGTGGCGGTGCGCTCGGGTGGGCTGGAGACCGCGTTCGGGGCCGGTCCGACAGGCGGTGAGGGGACGCTCCACGTGCCCTTCCTCGAGCGGGAACATGAGAAGGAGCTGCTGCACCGGCTGCTCGCCGAGACCGGCCGCCGCCGCCGGTCACGGTTGGTGACGATCTTCGGCGAGCCGGGCATCGGCAAGAGCCGGCTGCTGTGGGAGTTCTGCCGGGAGGCCGGCGACGCGGCCGGCCCGAGCGCCGTCCAGTTCCTGCACGGCCGGATCGGGAGGTTCCCGAGCGGTCCGTTCGAGGTGCTGGCCGACGTCGCCCGCACCTGGGCGGGGATCACCGAGGACGACACCCGTGACCTGGCGGTGACGAAGCTCGCGGCCGCGGTCGGGATGACCGGCGCCCCCCTCGGCGCCGCGCGGCGGCTGGCGGCCGAACTGGTCCCGCTGCTGGACCCCTCCTGGCCGGGCGGCGCGGACGGGTCGGGCGTACTCGCGGCCTGGCGCCGCGCGCTCGGGCGGTTCGCGGCGGTGGCCCCGACGGTGCTCGTCGTCGAGGACCTGCATCGCGGGGACGACCGGCTGCTGGACTTCCTGGAGGTGCTCGACGAGCAGTTGGGCCACGTTCCGCTGCTCGTCGTCGCCAGCGCCCGGCCGGACCTGCTCGAACGGCGGCCGTTCTGGGCCGGCGGCAAGCGTGACGCGACGACGATGTCCCTCGACCAGCTTTCCCCGGACGCCGTCCAGCAGCTGATGGTCGACCTGGCGGTGCGGTACGGGTTGCGCCCGGCGTCCACGGGGCGGCCGTCCGCCGCGGAGGAGGGCCCCGGGCCCGCGGCCCACGAGTGCGCGACGGTCGCGAAGGTGGGCGGCAATCCGCTGTTCGCGATCGCCCTCGTCGAGATGCTCAGAGCGGCCCAGGGCGCCGACGGCGCCGGCGCGTCCCCGGCGCTGACGATTGACAGCGCCGGTCCGGTCGGCCCGGTCGCCGCGATGGTGTCGATCCCGCGCACGGTTCACGGTGTGATCGCCGCGTGGCTGGACACCCTGCCGCCACGCAGCCGCCTGGTCCTGCAGGGCGCAGCGGTGTTCGGCGCGACGATCTGGGCCGCGCCGGTCGCGGCCGAGTGCGAGCTGACCCGCGAGGACGTCCTGTGGGAGCTGGAGTACCTCGAACGGCGGGGTGTGCTGCGGCAGGTACCGACCGTCGCCGACCCCGACCCACGTTACGAGTTCCGGCATGTCTTCGTCCGGGATGTCGCCTACTCGCAGATCCCGCGGGCGGTCCGGGGGGAGTGGCACCTGTGCTTCGCCCGCTGGCTCAGTGACGAGCACGGAAAGACGGCGCAGGACGACCTCCGCCGGCACCACCACCGCCGCGCAGACAGCCTCACCGCCGCGTCCGGCTAATACCGGCGTCTGGCTGGCACCGGCATCCGGCCCGGCGCGCTGATCCCGTCGGACGCTTCCCGTCGGACGCTGATTTCGGCGTGTGCTGATCCGTCCCGTGGGACGACGCCGAAGTGCCGATCCCGAGCGGATCGTGACCATCGAATTCCCGGGTTCCCGGCCCTCGTAACGGTCGGTTCACCGCTCACGTTCACGCCATGCCGTGATCTCTTCGGATCGGTTGGAGGGGGGTTCTAGGGGTTGCATCTGGGGCTGACGAGAAACAATTCCTCGGTTAATCTGTAAAAAATTCGAATCATGCTGGTCGGCCGCTTTCGCTGCTGGACGGGGCGGGTCTCGGCGGATTCCGAAAAGCACGGGTGCGGTATCTGCCGACGTTCGACGTGTGCGGGAGAAACGTCTCCTGACAGTGGTGAGAAATGAGGAGAGCGATGAGTGCTGCCCCGGTTCTGCGGTCACCCCTCCCGGGGTGGCCGCAGTACGACGACGGCGAGCGCGCAGGTCTGGTCCGTGCGCTGGAGCAGGGTCAGTGGTGGCGGATGGGGGGCGGCGAGGTCGACGCCTTCGAGGACGAGTTCGCCCGGTACCACGGGGCTGAGCACGGTCTCGCCGTCACGAACGGCACGCATGCCCTCGAGCTCGCACTGCAGGTCCTCGGGGTCGGGCCGGGCAGCGAGGTCATCGTCCCGGCCTTCACCTTCATCTCGTCGTCGCAGGCGGCACAGCGTCTCGGTGCCGTCGCCGTACCGGTCGACGTCGATCCGTTCACCTACAACATCGACCCCGCCGCCGCGGCGGCGGCCGTGGGCCCGCGCACCAGGGCGATCATGCCGGTGCACATCGCCGGCGAGGTCGCGGACATGGACGCGCTCGGTAAGCTCTCCGCCGACACCGGTGTCCCCCTCCTGCAGGACGCCGCGCACGCGCACGGCGCGCGGTGGCAGGGACGGCGCGTCGGGGAGCTGGACACGGTCGCCGCCTTCAGTTTCCAGAACGGGAAACTCATGACGGCCGGTGAGGGCGGCGCGGTTCTCTTCCCCGCGGCCGGGCTGCGGGAGGAGGCTTTCCTGCGGCACAGCTGCGGACGTCCCAGGACCGACCGTTTCTACTTCCACCAGACGTCGGGTTCGAACTTCCGGCTCAACGAGTTCTCCGCGGCCGTGCTGCGGGTTCAGCTGGCACGGCTCGACAGCCAGATAGACACCCGCGAGAAGCGCTGGCCGCTGCTGGCGAAACTACTCGCGGAAATCGACGGTGTCGTCCCGCAGGCCCGCGACACGCGTTGCGACCGCAAACCGCACTACATGGCGATGTTCCGGGTTCCCGGGCTGGTGGAACAACAGCGCAACGAGTTCGTCGACCGGCTGGTCGTGGCGGGCCTGCCCGCCTTCGCCGCGTTCCGGGTCATCTACCGTTCCGACGGCTTCTGGGAGACGGGGGCACCGGACGCGTCCGTCGACGACCTCACACGGCGATGCCCGAACGCCGAGGCGGTCGCCGCCGACGGCATCTGGCTGCACCACCGCACGTTGCTCGGCACCGAGGAGCAGATCCGCGACGTCGCCGAGATAGTCGCGTGGGCGGCGGACCAGAGCCGGAGCGGGTGGTGAGCGCCCCGCCGGCGGGCGCGGTGGGTTCGGCGGGGGCGGTCGGTGCGCGACGGGTGCCCGTCCAGTCGCGCGGGACCGTTCCGCAGCCGCAGCCGCAGCCGCAGCCGTCGAGGTCGGGGTCGGGGTCGGGGGCACGCGGGGCCGGGACCGGCGCCGTCCGGGTCGCCGTCGTCGGGCTGGGCTGGGCCGGCAGGTCGATCTGGCTGCCCCGACTGCGTGATCATCCGAGGTTCACGGTCGCCGCGGCGGTCGACCTCGACGTGGACGCCCGCGCGGCGGTCGCCGCGGACGGCGTCGACGCGCCCCTGCTCGCCAGCCCGGATCTGCTCCGCCCCGACGAGATCGACCTGGCGGTCGTCGCCGTCCCGAACCACCTGCACAGTGCGGTCGGCGGGCAACTGCTCGCCGCGGGCCTGCCTGTCTTCCTGGAGAAGCCGGTGTGCCTCAGCGGCGCGCAGGCGGACGAACTGGCCCGGGCCGAGCGGGCGGGCGGGGCGGCGCTGCTCGCCGGCAGCGCGGCGCGCTGCCGGGCCGATGTCCGGGCGCTCTACACCCTCGCGCGGGCCTGCGGGACGATCCGGCACGTCGAGCTGGCCTGGGTGCGTGCCCGAGGCGTACCCGACGCCGGTGGCTGGTTCACCGACACCGCGCGCGCCGGGGGCGGCGCACTGCTCGACCTCGGCTGGCACCTGCTCGACACGGTCGCGCCGCTGGTCGGTACCGCGGCCTTCACCCAGGTCGTGGGCACCGTCTCGGCCGATTTCGTCCGCAGCGGGGTGGGGGGAGCCAGCTGGCGTCATGCCGGTGACCCCGACTCCGGCCGACACGAGGCGGCGCGGCGACGGCGCGGCGACGTCGAGGACACCGCTCGCGGGTTCCTGGTCACCGAGACCGGGGTGTCGGTGTCGTTGCGTGCCAGCTGGGCCTCCCACGAGGCGCTCGACAGCACGGTGATCAGAGTGGAGGGCAGCGCGGGAACCGCCACGCTGAGCTGCACCTTCGGTTTCAGCCCGAACCGGCGGGACGGGTCGGTGCTGACCTACAAGCGGGACGGCGACACCGTCCGGGTGCCGGTGCCGACCGAGCCGGTGGGCGCTGAGTACGCCCGCCAGCTCGACGAGCTGCCGGGTCTGCTCGCCGACCCGGGTACGCGGGGACGCGCCGTCGCGGAGGCGCGGCGCGCCGTCGACGCCGTGGAACGGTTCTACCGTTCGGCCCGCTCGCCGGCGGTGGTGGGCGGCGGCCCGCGGTCAGGAGGGATCTGATGGGGAACGAGATCGCGGCCGTCGATCCCGTCCGGTCCGGACCCGGGCGAAACCCTCTCCTGGATTCCGCCGACCTGGATTCCATGAATACCGTCGTCTTCGATCTCGACGGCGTGGTCGTCGACAGTTTCGCCGTGATGCGGGAGGCATTCCGGATCGCCTACGCCGAGGTCGTCGGCGCCGGCCCGGCGCCTTTCACTGAATACCAGCGGCACCAGGGCAGATACTTTCTCGACATCATGCGGATCATGGGGCTTCCGGCGGCGATGGAGGGGCCGTTCGTCCGGGAGAGCCATCGGCTGCGGGCCGAGGTCCTCGTCTACGACGGTGTGGTCGACCTCCTCGACACCCTGCGCCACCGTGGGTACGGCCTCGCCGTCGCGACGGGGAAGACCGGCTCGCGGGCGCGCGACCTGCTGGCGCATCTCGATCTGCTGCGCCGCTTCCACCACGTGGTCGGCTCCGACGAGGTCGCCCGCCCGAAGCCGGCGCCCGACATCGTGCTGCGGGCGCTGGATCTGCTCGGCGCCCGCCCGGAACGGGCCCTGATGGTCGGGGACGCGGTGACCGACCTGCGCAGTGCCCGCGACGCGGGAGTCCGCTCGGCGGCCGCGCTGTGGGGCACGCCGGACGAGACCGAACTCCTCGGCGCCGGCCCGGACCTCGTGCTGCGGCGGCCGGCCGACCTGCTGGCTGTCCTGCCGGTCCAGCCGGCGGGGGTCGGCTGAGCGTCGGCGTGACGTCGGCCGGCGCCCCGGGCGGCAGGGGGGCGCCGGCCGAAGCCGGGGGCTGGAACAGGGGTGCTCCAGGGGAGGCTTATCCGCATTTCTCGGTCAGACTGGTAAAGGCCGCCAGGCTGCCGCGGTGTCGTTTCTGGAACATCGCCGACGCGCCGGCCGGGCGTCGCACCCGACGGACCAACCCGACGGAGGAATGCGAATGCTGCGCACCGAACTGATCGCACCGCTGTCCCAGCTGTTGCGCGGGAACGCCGAGCGTCTCGGTGACAGGATCGCATTTCGCGATGCCAGCCGTGGCGTCGGCTGGGCGGAACTGGAACGGCGCACGGGCCGGCTGGCGGGCCACCTGGCCGACCTGCGGCTGCAGCCGGGTGACCGGGCGGCGATCGTGCTCGGCAACTGTGTCGAGGCCGTCGAGAGCTATCTCGGCTTCGCCCGGGCGTCCGTGGTGGGCGTGCCGATCAACCCCCGGGTCACCGAGACGGAGCTGGCCTACCTGCTCGACGACTGCGGGGCCCGGCTGGTCGTCACCGACCCGGCGCGGATCGACCTGGTCGCCCGCGTCCTCCGGGATCGGCCCGACCTGTGGGTGGTGGTGACCGGTGGGCACACCCCGCCGCCGACCGCCCCGGCCGGAGCGCTGTCGTTCGCCGGACTGGCGGGCGCGCAGCCCCGCTCGGCGGCCCGCGACGACCTGGGCCTCGACGACATCGCCTGGATGCTGTACACGTCGGGGACGACGGGGCGCCCGAAGGGCGTGCTGTCGACCCAGCGGAGCTGCCTGTGGTCGGTGGCGGCCTGCTACGCCCCGATCCCCGGCCTGACCGGGCAGGACCGTGTCCTGTGGCCGCTTCCGCTGTTCCACAGCCTGTCGCACATCGCCTGCGTGCTCGGCGTGACGGCGGTCGGGGCCAGTGCCCGGCTCCTCGACGGCTTCGCCGCCCAGGAGGTGCTCGCCGCGATCCAGGAGGACGGCTCGACCTTCCTGGCCGGGGTCCCGACGATGTACCACTACCTCGTGCGGGCGGCCCGCGAGAGTGGCTTCACCGCGCCCAGCCTGCGGATGTGCCTCGTCGGGGGGGCGATCACCACTGCGCAGCTGCGCCGTGACTTCGAGGAGACGTTCGGCGCCCCGCTGCTGGACGCCTACGGCAGCACCGAGACCTGCGGATCGATCACCATCAACTGGCCGACCGGCGCGCGGGTGGAGGGTTCCTGCGGTCTGCCCGTCCCCGGCCTGGGGGTGCGCCTCGTCGACCCGGAGACCGGCCAGGACGTGCCCGCCGGAGCCGAGGGCGAGGTGTGGGTACGCGGGCCGAACGTGATGGTCGGCTACCACAACCAGCCCGAGGCCACCGCCGCCGCGCTGCGCGACGGCTGGTACCGGACGGGTGACCTGGCCCGCCGGGACGACGCGGGCTACTTCACCATCACGGGCCGGATCAAGGAGCTCATCATCCGGGGCGGCGAGAACATCCATCCCGGTGAGGTGGAGGAGGTGCTGCGCGAGGTCCCGGGGGTGGCCGACGTGGCGGTCGTCGCCCGCCCGCACGACCTGCTCGGTGAGGTTCCCGTGGCCTTCCTGGTGCCCGGCCCGGAAGGACTCGACCCCGACCGCCTGCTGGCCGTCTGCCGGGAGCGGCTGTCGTACTTCAAGGTGCCCGAGGAGCTCTACGAGATCGACAGCATCCCGCGCACCTCCTCGGGGAAGATCACCCGTCACGTCCTGCTGGAACGTCCGGCGCGGCTGCGTGCCGCCAGCAGCGGTCACCATGACGCGCTGTTCCGGGTCGACTGGGTGCCGCGTCCGTCGGTGACGTCGTCCTCGGTCCGCGGCCGTTCGGACCACGCCGCGGGCGCCGTCCAGGCCGGTGTGCCCGGCGGTCCCGCCCTCCCGGTCCCGCCGGTCGGGTCGTCCGCGCCGGTGGCCGGCGCCGAGCGGCGGTGGGCGATCATCGGCGCGGACGCGTTCGGTTTCGCGCCGGTGCTCACCGAGGCCGGGATCGTGGTCTCCCAGTACCCCAACCTGGACGCCGTGCGCCGCGCCGCCGCCGCCGGCGACGAGATTCCCGACCTCGCCGTGCTGACGTGCGGGTCCGTACTGGGCAAGGCGGGTGTTCTCTCCGACGACGCGGCGCGGGCGGTCACCTGGCTGTCCGGGGAGATCGCCGGCTGGCTCGAGCAGGAGCGCCTGGTGGGCGTGAAGCTGGTCATCGCCACCCGGGGGGCGGTGGCCGTCGGCCCCGATGACGACGTCGAGGACCTGATCCGGGCTCCGTTGTGGGGACTGCTGCGCACCCTGCAGACCGAACACCCGGACCGTTTCGTCCTGTTCGACCTCACAGTGGACGACCCGGCGGGGGCGGCGGCCCTGCCGGCCGTGGTGGAATCGGGCGAGCCGCAGGTCGCCGTGCGGCAGGGCGTCGTCCTGCTGCCCCGGCTCGCCCGGGTCGCCGCCGTCCTGGCCGACCAGGACTCACCGACGGGCGGGAACCTGTTCGGTGACCCGCTGCGGACGGTGGTCGTCACCGGCGCGGACGGCCCGGTCGGGGCCGCGCTGGCCCGCCACCTGGTGGCCGGCTACGGGGTCCGCCGGCTGCTGCTCGTCAGCGATCCCGGTGTCGTGAGTGACGCGGGCGGCGCGGGCCCGCACCACCCGGCCGAGGCGCTGCGGGCCGAGCTGGCGGGTACGGGGGCGACGGTCACCCACGTGTCGTGCGATCTCGCCGACCGCGCGGCGCTCGCGGCGGTGCTGAGCCGTCATGCCCGCTCGGTCTGCGCGGTCTTCCACGCCCCGAGCGTCGCCGGGCCGGTCAGCGGCTTCCAGCACGACGAGCGGCGGCTGGCCGCGACCCTGGCCGGCGCGCTCAACCTGCACGACCTGATCGGTGGGCCGGAGACCCGGGTGTTCGTCCTGTGTTCCTCGGCCGCGGGCCTGCTCGGCGGGAGGGGGCTGGCCGAGCAGGCCGCGGTGAGCGTGTTCCTCGCCGCGCTGGTCCAGCACCGCGCCGCGCGCGGCCTGCCGGCGACCAGCGTCAGCTGGGGGCCGTGGGAGGGCAGCGGGCTGTCCGAACTGCCCGGCACCCGGGCGCTGCGTGCCCGAGTGGGCCTGGCCATGCTCGACGCGGCGCTCGGTGCCGACCAGGGTGTGCTGGCCGTCCTGCGCCCGGACGCCGCAGCGCTCGCCGACGCAGCCCCGCCCGCGCCGCTGCGCGGGCTGATCGACGCCCTGGCCACTCCCCGGCCCCCGGACGACGCCGTCGCGGTGGAACTGCGGACGACGCTGGCCGGCCTGCCCGAGGCCGACGGACTGCGGCTGCTGACGACCCTGGTCCGCACCGAGGTCGCCCGGGTCACCGGCGGGGCCGACGCGGACGCCGTAGCGGCGGGAACCGCGTTCCGTGACCTCGGACTGACCTCGGTGACCACGGTCGAGCTGCGCAACCGGCTGATGGCGAGCACCGGACTGCGGCTGCCCGTCACCGTGGCCTTCGACCATCCCACTCCGCTCGACCTGGCCCGCGAGCTGCGGCGCGGGCTGCTCGGCGAGGTGCCCGCCGCCGGACAGCCGCGGCCCCGGCGCGCCGGGTCGGACGAGCCGGTGGCGATTGTGGGGATGGCGTGTCGGTTGCCGGGTGGGGTGGTGTCGGTGGAGGGGCTGTGGGATGTGGTGGCGGGNCCGGTGCTGTTGGGGTCGGTGAAGTCGAACCTCGGGCACACCCAGGCTGCCGCCGGGGTGGCCGGGATCATCAAGATGGTTCAGGCGCTGGACCGGGGGGTGGTCCCGAGGACGCTGCACGTGGATCGACCGTCGGGTCAGGTGGACTGGTCGGCGGGTGCGGTGTCGCTGGTGACGGAGCCGGTGGCGTGGCCGGAGGTGGGGCGGGCGCGGCGGGCGGGTGTGTCGTCGTTCGGGGTGAGCGGGACGAACGCGCATGTGATCATCGAGCAGGCTCCGGTGGAGCCGGCCGGGGCTGTCGACGCCGCCGGGGGCGACGCCGCCAAGGGTGACGCCGCCGGAGATGTTCCTGTTCCCGTAGTGCTGTCGGCGGCGTCCCCGGCGGCGTTGCGCGGGCAGGCCGAGCGGCTGGCGGAGTTCGTCCGGGCCAGGAGCGACGTCCCGGTGCCGGCGGTCGCCGCGGCGTTGCTGACCCGCGCGCGGCTCGCGCGGCGCGCGGTCGCAGTGGCCGCGGGGCGCGACGAGCTCGTCGCCGGGCTGGACGCGCTGGCCCGTGACCTCCCCGACCCGGCCGTGGTCTCCGGCCCGGCGGGTCCCCGGGGGAGAGGCGTCGTCTTCGTGTTCCCGGGCCAGGGCGCGCAGTGGGTGGGCATGGGGGCCGGGCTGCTGACCGGCTCGTCGGTGTTGTCGTCGGCGTTCCGGGAGACGGTGGAGGAGGTCGCCCGGGCGCTGGCGGAGCACGTGGACTGGTCGCTCGGGGACGTGCTGCGCGGCGAGGGTCCGGACGGTCTGCTGGAAAGAGTGGACGTGGTGCAGCCGGCGTCGTTCGCGGTGGCCCTGGGACTGACGCGGGCCTGGCGTGAACTGGGGGTGACCCCGGCCGCGGTGGTGGGCCACTCGCAGGGAGAGGTGGCGGCGGCGTGTGCGGCGGGAGCGCTGGACACGGCCGACGCGGTGCGGGTGGTGGTGGCCCGCAGCAAGGTGGTGGCCGCGCGGCTGGCCGGCCACGGCGCGATGATGTCGGTCGCCCTGCCGGCGCCGGAAGTGGCCGGCCTGCTGCCGCCGGGGGCCGAGGTGGCCGCGGTCAACGGCCCGGCGACGACCGTGGTCTCGGGCACCCTGGCGGCTCTGGCGGAGCTGGTCGCGACGCTGGAAGCGAAGGGCGTCCGGTCGCGGTCGGTGGCGGTGGACTACGCGTCGCACTCCTCCCAGGTGGACGCCGTGGCCGAGGAGCTGGCCGAGCTGCTCGCGGGAGTGCGGCCGCGGGCCCCCCGGATCCCGTTCTTCTCCACGGTGGAAGGCCGTTGGATCGCGGGAGCCGAGCTGACCGGCGACTACTGGGTCCGCAACCTGCGGCGGACGGTCGGGTTCGCCCAGGCGGTGGGCGCCCTCGCCGGCGAGGGGTTCCGCTCGTTCGTCGAGATCGGTGCCCATCCCGTGCTGGTGCCCGCCATCGGGGAGGTGCTCGAGGAGGCCGGCCTGGGCGACGCGGCCGTGGTGGGATCGCTGCGCCGGGGCGAGGGCGGCCCCGAACGGGTCCTGCGCTCCGCGGCCGAGCTGCACGTGGCCGGCGTCCCCGTCGACTGGGCGCGGGTGCTCTCCTCCGCCGGACCGGAGGCCACCGGCCATCCCGGTGCGGCGGCGGACCTGCCGACGTACGCCTTCCAGCACGAGCGTTACTGGCTCGCGGCGCACACGCGCGGCCCCGGTGACGTGACCGCCGCCGGACTCGACGCGACCGGTCATCCCCTGCTCGGCGCCGCGCTCGACCTGCCCGGCCCGGAGCCGGCGGCGGCCGGGGTCGCGTTCACCGCCCGGCTGTCGGCACGGACTCATCCCTGGCTGGCCGATCACGCGGTGCGCGGCGTGCGGCTGTTGCCGGCCACGGCGTGGATCGAGATCGCGCTGCACGCGGGGGAACGCGTCCGTCACCCCGTTCTCGACGAGCTGTTGATCGAGGCGCCGCTCGCGGTTCCGGCGGAGACCTCGGTCACCCTGAGGGTGATCGTGGACGGGCCTGACACCGACGGCCGGCGCCCGGTGCGGCTGTACGCCCGTCCGGAGCGGACGGCGCCATCCGACGACGACAGCAACGGCAACAGCGCCGGCGGCGACGACAGCGCCGGCGCCGGGTGGACCCGCCACGGCACGGGGCTCCTGTCGGCCGAGGTCACCGAACCCGGACACGGCTACGAGGCGTGGCCCCCGGCGGACGCCCACCCGGTCGACCTCACGGGCTTCTACCCGCGGCTGGCTGACCTGGGCTACGACTACGGCCCGGCGTTCACGGGGCTGCGCGCCGCCTGGACCCGGGGCCGGGAGGTCTTCGCCGAGGTGGAGCTGCCGGCCGCGGAGATCTCCGCCGAGACCTCCGCCGGGTACGGCCTGCACCCGGCGCTGCTGGACGCGGCGCTGCAGGCGACGAACCTCGGTGCGGTACCCGCTGCCGAGGAGGGACACGTCCTGCTGCCCTTCGCCTGGAGCGGCATCCGTCGCTTCTCGTCGGGCGCGACGGCCCTGCGCGTGCATGCCACCCCGCGTGACCTCGCCGGTGCCGTCGGGTCGCACGGGGTGAGCGTCCGGGTGTCCGACCACGGCGGCGCACCCGTCGCCGAGATCGGGTCCCTGGTGCTGCGCGCGACACCGCTGGCGCAGCTCGACCAGCTCGACCGCTCGGCCGGCGACGGCGCGGCGGGCACCGCCGACGCGCTGTTCCGCGTGGACTGGGTCGAGGCACCCGCGGGCACGCCCGGTGCGCCGCCAGGACTGTCGCCGACGACCCCGACGGCGGTCGCCGAGCCGCCGGGGGCGGCTGTCCTCGACGTCACCGGGCGGGCGAGCGTGGATCCGGCGGCCGTCCGTCTCCTGGTCGCCGAGGTCCTGACGGCACTTCAGGAGCGACTCGCCCCCGGGGGCCCGACAGCTCCAGCGGCTCCGGCGGCGATCGACGCGCCGGACGCGGGCGTGGAGGGGCCGCTGGTGATCCTCACCGACGACCCCGTGGGCGAGCCCGCCGCGGCGGCGGTGTGGGGCCTGGTCCGCTCGGTGCAGGCGGAGCATCCGGGCCGGTTCGTCCTGCTCGGCGGTGCGCCGCGAGCCTCCCGGGCGCGGCTGCCCACCGTGCTGGCGGTCGGGGAGCCGCAGGCGGTCCTACGTGACGGGCGAGTGCTGGTGCCCCGCCTGGCCCGGGCCGGGCGGCCACCGGCCGGCACGTCCCCGATCGCCTCGCCGACGGCCGGCACCGCGCTGGTCACGGGGGGCACGGGAACCCTGGGCGCGATCGTCGCGCGGGAGCTGGTCCGTGCGCACGGCGTCCGGCACCTGGTGCTGGTCAGCCGCACCGGCCCGGCCGCGCCGGGCGCCCCCGAACTCGCGGCGGAGCTGCGCGCCGCGGGTGCCACCGTCGAGGTGGTCGCCGCCGACGCGGCGGACCGCGCGGCGGTGCGGGCGCTGCTGGCGGCCATCCCGCCCGCGCACCCACTCACCGCGGTCATCCACATCGCCGGGGTGGTCGACGACGGCGTCGTCACGTCGCTGGACCGGGGGCGGCTCGACACCGTCTTCCGGCCGAAGGCCGACGCCGCCTGGAACCTGCACGAGCTGACCGCGCGGCTCGACCTCGCGGCCTTCGTGCTCTTCTCCTCCGCCTCCGGTGTCTTCGGCGGCGCGGGGCAGGGCAACTACGCCGCGGCGAACGGCTACCTCGACGCCCTCGCCGAGTACCGCGCCGGGCTCGGACTGCCCGCGGTGTCGGTGGCCTGGGGCCTGTGGGAACGGGCGAGCGGCCTCACCGGCAGCCTGACGCCGGCCGACCGCGACCGGATGGCGCGGGGCGGCGTCCGCGGCCTGTCCGACGCCGAGGGCGCCGCGCTCTTCGGGACGGCGCTGCGCACAGCGGACGCCGCGCTGGTCGCCGCGGCGCTCGACCTCCCGGCGCTGCGCCGGCGCGCGGCGGCCGGCGACCTGCCACCGCTGCTGCGCGGGCTGATCCCGGCGGCCGGCCCGGCCACCGGCCCGACGGCCCAGGGAGGCCCCGGTGGCAACGGCGACGGCGGTGGCGGCGCCGGCGCCGATGCCGGCCAGCCGGGGCGGGCGTTGGTTCGACGACTCGCCGGCCAGGCAGAGCCGGAGCGCCGGCGGGTACTGCTGGACGTCGTCCGCGCCCACACCGCGACGGTCCTCGCGCACCGGTCGGGGGACGCGGTGGGGGTCGGCCAGACGTTCCAGGAGCTCGGTTTCGACTCGTTGACCGGGGTGGAGCTGCGTAACCGGCTCGCCACGGCGGTGGGCGTGCGGCTGGCCGCGACGATGGTCTTCGACCATCCCACCCCTGCCCTGCTCGCCGAGCACCTGCTCGGCCTGCTCGACCTGGACGGCCCGGACGGCCCGGCGCCGGGGAGTTCCCCGGTACTCGATCAGCTCACCCGCCTGGAGCGGGTCCTGGCCGGTGTCGCGGACGCCCGGATCGCCGTTCCCGACGAGGTGGCCGCCCGGCTGCGCGCGCTCGTGGCGTCCCTGGGTCCCCGGCACGACGACGGCGTCGGTCTCGACCTGACCGCCGCGACGGACGACGAGATGTTCGAGCTGCTTGACCGCGGGCTCGGTTCCTGACCCCGTCCACCATTCCCGATCGGCCCCGATACCCGGAGCAAGCCCTTCCACCCGAGGGAGGAGTCCTCATGTCCGACGGAACAGCGAGCGACGACCGGCTGCGCGAATACCTGCGCCGTGCCCTTTCCGAACTGCAGCAGAGCCGGCGCCAGGTACTCGACCTGGAGAACGCCCGGCGGGAGCCGGTGGCGATTGTGGGGATGGCGTGTCGGTTGCCGGGTGGGGTGGTGTCGGTGGAGGGGCTGTGGGATGTGGTGGCGGGTGGGGTGGATGTGGTGGGGGGTTTTCCGTCGGATCGCGGGTGGGATCTGGTGGGGTTGGCGGGGGAGGGTGGGGGTTCGTCGGTGGCGGGTGCGGGTGGTTTTCTGGGGGATGTGGCGGGGTTTGACGCGGGGTTGTTCGGGGTTTCGCCGCGGGAGGCGTTGGCGATGGATCCGCAGCAGCGTCTTCTTCTGGAGGTTTCGTGGGAGGTGTTGGAGCGGGCCGGGATTGATCCTGGTTCGTTGCGGGGGGAGCCGGTGGGTGTCTTCACCGGCCTGATGNNNCANGACTACNCNC